>JAOZHW010000005.1 GCA_026014685.1 Candidatus Bathyarchaeota archaeon | reverse complement strand
CATGACACAACTAAACACAACCCTCAAAGCCGTGCTCGAAGAGAATCAGGCACTAAAGAAAGAAAACTCGGAGCTAAAAAACAAGGAAAGCAAGCCCTAAACTTGCCCTCTCTTCTCTATTTTTATGTCCCAACATGATTTTTTCTTCTTCTACCAACCCAAATCAGCGGTACCCCCACCACGAGTAGTGCCATGGTCCAGAGGTTTGCGTTGTGCATTGGGCTTATGACTTCGTACCAGACGCTTGGGTGCGCTTCGTAGCCGCCTGTGGCGATGTAGTAGACGGTGTTGAAGATGAAGTATGCTGCGAAGGCTGCGATGACTGCGCCGAGGTGGGTGAGGTTGACTTTTTCGTGTTGCCCCTTAAGCGCGGGTCGAAGCGTCACGTAAGCGGCTATGCCGACGGCGAGTAACCCAAACGCGGTGGTCGCGAAGCTGACAAAGTTGACGGGTTGCAGCAGGAATTCCAGTCCGAACACTTGGTTGGCGCGGTCGTAGGGCACCATGTTAGCGGCCCAGAGCATGCAGTAGTTGAACCAGAACACCACCAAAACGTAGGCCAAAGCCGTGTAGCTGGCCCATTTGACGATTTCTGGGGTGGGTGCATCGGCGTTTATTTTTGCTCTTAGCTTAAGCAGTAGCGGCGCTGCAGTGAGCACCATCGCCAAGCAGGGAATCGCCGTGCCAAACAGCAGAATCAACTCAGGCGTGTGGTCGAAGTAGAAGAGGTACTCGCTGGTTGAGTTGTAGGCGAAAGCCGCAATTATGGACGGGATGATTGCCAAAAAGAATGCCGCTTCCAGTAGCAGTGCGCGGGAAGCGTTTTTGCGGATGGCGGGCATTGCGGAGTCAGCTTTGCGCCAGTACAAGTAGGCTGCGTAGGCGGCGAAACAGGCGGCGAATGCACGTAGAACGATGGCTATGGAGCCTGTGACGCCTTCGCTTAGGTAGTAGGCGATTTGCCACCACAGCGGATTCTTCGAAATCAAGCCATAAACGTATTGATCCTGAGAGAGCTGCACGCTGAATTGCAGCCCGTAAACTGCGAAGTAGATGCCGTATGCGAGGTAAACCGCGACTGCGATGAAGATGCAGAAGCGGATTTTATTTCCATATTTATCTTGCCATTTACCCATGTGAGTTCACCAATGACGAGATGGTTGGACGCTGATTTAGTTCTACACATGGAACGAGTCGTTCCAGACTTGGAACAGCAACATGTTAATTGGCGGACAGAGGTACTTTCAGGTGTGATGAATTGAAAAAAGCAGATTTCAGCCCTGACAAATTAAAGCTACCTGCCCTTGTTTCTGACGTTAAAAAAACGATTGTCGAGGTTCTTAACCTGCCCTCTTCTGAGCTTACGGGGCATCAGGCTTTCAGGGCAGACCAGAAAACATTAGCTTTGTGGGCTGCAGACTGCGCCGAACACGTTCTTCCCTTTTTTGAAGAGAAATATCCCGCTGACGATAGACCCAAAAGAGCCATTGAGGCATGCCGTACTTGGGCTGCTACAGGCGTTTTCAAGATGGCGGCTATACGTAAGGCTTCCCTTGACTCCCACGCCGCCGCCCGAGGCGCTCCAGAAGACTCTGCAGCGTGTTATGCCGCTCGTTCCGCAGGTCAAGCAGTAGCCACGGCTCATGTTCCCACGCATTCTGTTGGAGCCGCCGTCTACGCCATCAAAGCCGCAGCCGCGCATTTAGGCAACATAGAGGCTGGTTTGGTAGAGGAACGGGGTTGGCAGCGGCAACGATTAGCCGAGTATGCCAAGCAAAGTCACATGTAGCATTTAATTCTTGAGTTTGTGGCGTTGGGTAAGCTTAAAATCGTTAGTTGGGCATATTTTATTTGGGTGTCTTTATGCCTTTAGATGAGCCTCTTCTTGAAGCTAAGAAGGAATTATCTGCGGCAGAGAAGGCGCAGCAAGCTCGTAGATTATACTTTAAAAAATCTCTCATTCAGTATGGTTTTACTGAGGAGCAAGCGGAGATTCTTTTGGAGTCTCTGGACGAATTCGTTGAGGAAGAGAAGGATTTAACTGAAGAAGCCAAAGAATCCCTCTACAAGTAGATGGTTCAATGGTATGTTGAGGCAGTCACTGAGTTATCTCTGCAAATGTTATCCAAACCTTCAGTTATGTGAATGTCAACAATCTGGCTTTGCCTGTAACTGGTACAATAGCCCGTGTGGGTACACTGCTCTCCCAAGGAGAAATTTATGTGAACAAATTTTTCTTTTCTTCTTCGTAAACTATGTCTGCTTAAGGGAGAGGATTAAATTTTTTAGGTTTAACTTCCTATACCCTGCTAAACTGAGGCTTGTTTTGGTTGAACTATTCCTCTCTTTAGAGCTAAAAAGATAAAGAATTGAGCACACGCAGCTATAGCTGCTGCTTTTAATGCAGACAGCCCTTCAAGTCCTGCAACAGAGCCTCCGCCCAAAGCACTAAAGAAGGTTAGTCCGCTAATGATTGCTGCATCAACTAGTGCATCTGTCCAATCAAACTTTTGGGTTTGACTATTTGTTAAGTTGTTTGTGCAATAGATGATTAATCCCTTAACTGTTAGCCTTGGGATATAGTTTCTTTCTTTTAGGTAACTTTTATACTTCTTAATTATAGACATTGATTTGCTCTCACTTGATTGATCTTTCTTTGATTTCCAAAAAAGGAAATGGAGGAAATTGTTTGTTTCTTATTTTAGGATTTGCTTGCCTTCTCCTGCTTAGCTTTCAATTCAGCGTTTTCCTTTTTGAGCGCTGTATTCTCTTCCATCATCGTCTTCATGACGGCGTTAAGCTGAGTCATCATGTCGTTAATGCGCAGGTTAAGCATGCCGATTTGCTGCATTACCGTTGGAGGTTCCATTTTTGTGTCGGTCATTAAGTGTTTTCTCCAGTTTGGTTGCTATGCTCCCAGCAGAATTGTTGCAAGCTGATCAGTTGAGGCGCCTACGATGACTACACCAATTGGTCGCTCATCCGTCACCGAGCCAGTGGACGCTGAGTCTAAGCTGTGCGTGTGACTGCCCTGCCCGATTCCGCCACTTCCGGTCCAGACGTCGCCTGTGTAGCCACCCACTTAGTGACTATGGTCACCTGCGCTTCCAGTTGAACCACCCACACTGTGACTATGTCCACCTGCTGAACCAGTTGAACCTCCTACCGAGTGGCTGTGGTCTCCTGTGTATCCAGTTGATCCGCCAACGGTGTGACTGTGGTTTCCCGCTGAATCAGTTGAGATGCTGTGATTGTGGGAGCCGCCTGCGGATTGAGTTGGCGAGGTGCTGTATGCATAGCTGTGAGTGTGGGCTGTACCTGCAGTTGCAGGACCTGTGTTTGTCGAGCCCATAGTGATTCCGTGGGTGTGTGCGATATTTGTGCTGCCTGAAGATGCGCCGTGGCTATGGCTGCCTTGTGAGTCGGTTGCAGCGTAACCTGAAGGGAAGCCGTGGCTGTGGTTGCCCACGGTGTCTGTTGCCGCTGAACCTGAGGGGAATCCATGTTGGTGTGCTCCTTGAGTATCGGTTGCTGCGTATCCAGCGGGGAATCCATGACTATGGTTGCCCTGTGTGCTTGTTTGTAGGTTTGTGCCTGCTTGGTGGTTGTGTGCGCCTATGTTGGCGTTTTGTATGTTCAGAGATGTTATGGTGTGGTTGTGTCCGCTGTATTGGTATGCTCTGCCTTGATCGTCGGTGGTGACATGCATGCCTGCGGTTAGGTTCATGCCTGCTCTTACTTGAACTGTTCCAGAATACGCTATGACGCCTTGTTGTCCTGAGTTGATGTCTGCTACTGCTACGCCTATTTGTTTTGTTGCGTTGCTGCGGTTTGCGGTTACGACGGTGTTGTTTGCGTTCATGGCGACTATGCGGTATGCGGAAATTGCTGCTCCTGCAGTAAAAGGATAACCCAAAGGCTTGTACAGTGTAACGGCACCTCCGGAGAGGCTGTTGATGTGATCAACGAAGATGTTGCTTGCGTTAAACGTACCCGCTTGGCCTGTGCTGTTGTAGACTTGCAAAACGCCGGTGCCTGCTCTGTCTAGGTAGACGTCGTTGTTTTGTCCACCGAACTTTAGCTTATCGAACAGGGTTATGCCTCCATAGTTGAGGCTGTTGACTTCGTTTGTGAATACAGTTGTTGCATCAACCCATTTGAACGGGTATGTGGCTGTTCCTAAGCCTAAACCGCCATCTGGGGGGTTAATCGGAATTAAGTAGGCATTGTTGTCAGTTGGGTAATTGTCGCCAGCAGCAACCCCAAATATCTTCTTATTTTGGGACTGCAACTTCAATTGACCCTCAACAGTCAAGTTACCCAGATCCAAATGGGCAGGCGTGCCATCTAATTTGGTTAGGTAAAGCGTATCAAAGTATCTTCCAGCATAGTCTGAAGCTGGGCCTACTTTTGACCAACTCCAACCTGTTTGTGCATCGTATGAAGATTTGAAAATAGTATCTGCTGCTTCACCAAATACTGCATTGGTCGATCTGAAAAGTTGGCTAGCCGCAGGATTATCTGGTGTAGTATCATTCCAGTTGCTTCCATCAAACTTGAATACTCTGTTATGGTATGGCTCGTTTGCATCAGTTCGGAGATAATATGTGCCTGATTGACTAGGTGGGAAACTTCCGCTGCCAGAATAGCCTGTTGGCACTGCAGATGTGTTTATTGAACCCTGGCCATCGAGAATTGACACGTCTGAATGCATAAGGATGATTTTTGGTATGTCGAGTTGATTTGCTCTTCCACTACCTAGCCATAGCTCGCCTTGGTTGCTCCCAACGAATCCGCCAGCGGTAATATCCTTCTGAATCGTAACGCCTCGATCGATTACAAAAAGAGGTTCACCATCTGTAGTGATTTCAAACAAGTTTAAATTTACATACTGAGTTGGAGGGCTGTTGATTGGTTTTGCAAATGTTAAGTAACTGACAACATTTGGATTATTGAGGTAGTCTTGAAATCCAAGAGGTAGCCATTTACCATCAGTGAATCCCCATATTTTTCTAACCAGTGCCCAGGGATCATTAGGGTTATAAAAATCTGGTGCGTCTTTGCTTGCGATTTTTATGAACACTTGATCAGTAAAGTCTGTCATACGCTCGCCTCCTTATCGATTAAAGTTCCAATCTTTCGTTCAAACGGGAATGCGCCAAGACAATTCCCGTTGTTTAAAGGCTGAGCGCTGGTCCAGCCTTTGTTTGGTTCTGATTTATTCTCTAACATTTTTGATCATCAGCTAATCACTAGTATTTTTGTAATTTAAACAATTTTGCGGTTTTTTCAGCATAAAAAATTCTATATTAATTATTCACCCTTTAAAATTCGGCATTATTTTTTCAGCATAAATTTTTCGGTATGAAAAGAACGGGCTGAATTATTTAGCATGAACTAAAAAGGCTTTTTAGAAAATGCTTTTTTAACAAGCAAAATACCTATGTAAGAGTAAAAAACCAACGTTTTGAGTAACTTTTTTATCAGGGGACATTGTTTGGGTTAAGTATGCGCAAACATGTTGCCTTAATTCTCACTGTTATCTTGACTTTATCAAGTTTAATAATGGTTAACCCAAGTTTAGAAATAACCAAGCCCTCTATTCCAGAATTTACTTTAAAGTATGTAGACAATTCGTATGACGTACCGCCAACCACAACTACAAAAATAGATCCATATACCGGAAATAAAACCGTAATGACTCAAGCTGGCTACCATGTTTCTAACAGATCTATAGAAGTAATAATTATGAACCAACCTTTTACTCCTTATACTGATGCTAATGGTCATTATATTAATTTAGCCTACGCTGTCCGTTGGAAAGGACATTACAGCGACTCATGGAATAACTTGCCTAATAGAACCGCTTACTTTGGAGCCACAAATTCCAAATATACGTCTATAGTTTTTGGTTTAGATTGGAAGGAAAATCCAGGAATTAGAGGAAATAAAGACTTTTACTATGATTATTACTTGGACGGAGTGCCCACAGGCGGTCAAGTAGATTTTCAAGTCCAAGCGGCAATAGGTTACTCTGAGCTTGTTCCAATGCCACGTAACCCATTTCACGACAACGATTATTACATGATCTATAGGGGTCAAACAAGTGACTGGAGTAGCATACAAACAATAACCATCAACGATAATTCAGTGTATCCTGACTCACCATCACCGTCAGCAACTACAAATCCATCAAATTCACTTTCAGAACCGACAACAACGCCTCAACAGTCAAGCATCCAAAGCGGGGCTTTTTTTGGTCTTGACTGGGAACAAATAGCCCTAATCCTATTAGGCGCCGCAGTTTTGGTGTTAGCATTCGCTCTGGTGTTTTCACTTAGAAAAAGCACAAAGCAAACCAGCAACGCCGTCTAATGCCTGGGTTCCTCAAGAGCCTTTAACATTGTTGTGCCTTTATCCGTCATCACATATTTAGCTCGGTACTTTGGCGAGTTTTTCTCAACATAGCCACCGTAGACTAGATGGCTAAACGTACTTTCAAACATTGCATGTGTTATGCCGCCTTTTTGTATCGTGTGCTTCTCAAGTTCTGTTCGGCTTAAAGGTTGACGGCTTAGCTCATGCAGAATGATTTTCGCTAACTCGGTGTTTAGATTCTTCACAATTATTTGTCTCCCCCACTACTCACGCAACTACGAGAATCGACTTTTTGCCTTTTAAACGGTTAGTTAACTCGATATTCTGGAGTAGGTGAGGGGTGAGTGAAAGTGAACGGATTTATCTAAAAATTTGCGAAAAATGAATGTTTTTTATAATAGGGTGCTTCGAGGTCGCGAATTCTATTTCAAAATCGAGATGAATTGCAAAGGGATTAATTACCCTTGGATTATTGGACTCAGTTGCGGAAAAAGTATTCACTAGCCTCCAGCTTCTTTTACCCCGCTTTCGGCTTCATCGTACCTCGATAACCTCATCGTCCAAACCAATACAACCCGCTGGATTATTTACCCTTTCTGATAAAACCGCCACCAAAGCCCCATACATACTGTCTGTGTCTATGTGAGCGACGCTTTTAAGCAACCGTAGCTAAACACACCTAGTGCAACCCACATCCATGGGGACCCAAATTTATGCAGTACCGAACGGTTCCAAAAAACGGGGACAAACTCTCTGCTTTAGGCTTTGGCTTGATGCGTCTGCCCCAAAAGGTAGGTAAAATCGATGAGCAACGAGCAATCAGCCAGATACGCTACGCCATTGACGAAGGCGTTAACTACTTCGACACTGCCCCGCCATACCATGCAGGGGAGAGTGAGCGGGTGCTGGGTAAAGCCTTACAGGACGGCTACCGCGACAAGGTCAAAGTGGCGACTAAACTTTCCCCCTTCATGCTCAACAAGCCCGAAGACATGGAGCGGATGCTAAGCGGGCAGCTCTCTAAGCTGCAAACTGACCACATAGACTACTACTTACTGCATTCACTGGAAGCTGCTTCATGGAAGAAACTTTTAGGTTTTAATGTGCTGGATTTTTTGCAGAAAGCCCAAAGCGACGGCAGAATAGTTAAAGTGGGTTTCTCGTTTCATGGTTCACTTGGAACCTTTAAAGAAATCGTGGACGCCAACGACTGGGCTATGTGTCAGATTCAATACAACATTTTAGACCAGAAAATGCAGGCTGGAACCGAGGGGTTGCATTATGCGGCGTCTAAGGGGTTGGCTGTTATGGTTATGGAGCCGCTTAGAGGCGGGGCGCTGGTGGGTAAACTGCCCAAGGCGGTTCAGGAAAAGTATGATAACGCCCCAAATGGTTGGTCTGCTGCGGAGTGGGCGCTGCGTTGGGTGTGGAATCACCCCGAAGTCACCGTGGTGCTCTCAGGCATGAACGACGAAGCCCAAATCCAAGAAAACATCAAAACCGCACAAACCGCCCTACCTAACTCGCTATCCACAAAAGACCTCGAAGTCATCGAAGGTGTGGTGGATAGCTACAAAAAACTCATGAGGGTGCCCTGCACTGGCTGCCTCTACTGTATGCCCTGCCCTAACGGTGTAAACATACCCGCCAACTTTAACGCCTACAACCAGTACCACATGTTCGACCAAAAACTCTACGCAAGAGGCATGTACATCGTTTCGCTGCTGGGTGTTTTGGGTGGAGAGCGTTGTGATGCCTCTTTGTGCGTGAACTGCGGGGTTTGCGTTAAGAAGTGCCCGCAGCACATTGCGATTCCACAGGAGCTTGGGATGGTTAAGAAAGAGTTAGGGGGTTTGCAGACTAAGGTTATGACGCCAGTTGTTAGGTGGGTTGCTAAGAGGCGGTTTGGTGCAAAGCTTTAGTTGATGCATAACATTCAAATTTGTCGTGGCTTTGTTCTTTTCGAATTTGATGGGAAACGGCATGGGTCGCGTTTGGGTTATTTGTAAAAAGACGTTCAGCATCTCTCTGGTCTTCAACGCACTGCTGACTATAGCGTGTTGTGTGGGCATCATTGCGGGTTTCTTTTTCTACTTTCCTGACTGGAAACCCTTCTCGCCTTACTTGTTGGACGGCAACGTGTTCTGGTTTGTCATCGCAGCTGCAGCCATCAACATCTTTCCCAGCGCACTGTTGGGCAGAAAACTCCATACCGGTAGATTCCTTTTTCACCACTACTTTTACGGTTTTCTCGTAATCGTGTTTGCCGCCATCTATGTGGTGCTGTTTTCGCCTGTTCCGTTGCATGCGCTATTTTTTGTAAACAACACTAGCGCTGAAGTAAATGTCGGACGGTTTTTCCTTTTAGGTGGACTTGCCTTGTTGCTGGATGATTTGCCTGATGTTTCTAAGCGGGTTGAAGCAAGTTTAAACTGGCTTAAAGGCAAAGCAGACCGAGCTAAACGTTTCATCGTTGTAGCTCAAGGGGTGACGGGGGCTTTTTCGTTGTATGTGTCCGTTGCGGTTTTGGTTGGGATGGTTTTTGAGCCTGAGTGGGTGACGGCGGCTAACATTTTGCTGGTAGCTACGACGCTTGTTACGGGGGTAACTTCGTTTATTTTTGTGAAAAGAAAAGTTTGGCACACCATAGCGCCTAAGCATTAGCTTTAGGTGACGCATTTGTCTCTGGCGACTTTGGAGACGCCATGGGTGGTTTTGTCCCAGTAGAAGGGCTTCTTTATGAGTTGAATAAGCCCTCTCCAAGCAGCTACACTCAGCAGTGCCCAGTACGCTGGCATCAATAATGCGTAGGGGATGTAGCGGTATTTTTTGAGTTTCATGCAGGCCACGACGTAGATTGAGAGGTATGAGAGG
Source organism: Candidatus Bathyarchaeota archaeon (assembly GCA_026014685.1). NCBI lineage: Archaea > Thermoproteati > Candidatus Bathyarchaeota > Candidatus Bathyarchaeota archaeon. Next base: position 364,829 of record JAOZHW010000005.1, on the reverse strand, counting down.
TTGCCGACTATGAGGTTGAAGAGGCAAATCGGCGCCAGCAGAGGCGGTATAAGCCACCCTAAAGCGTTCGGCGCGATGAGGCTTACGCCTAAAACAGCCCACAACACAGGGTTAATTACTGGAATAAACACGCTTGTTCCAAACGTTAACTGTAGCTTCCAGAATTTTGCTGCGCCCAAGTCTCGGTATAGTTTTCTGGGGTTTCGCATGTGTACTAGGTAGGTTTGAAGGTGCCCTTTGTACCATCGTGACCTCTGAACGACCCAGCATTTAGGGGTCAGGGTGGCTTCCTCGTAGGTGTAGCTGTCTATCATTTCGGTTTTGAGTTTCTTACGCGATAGTCTGATGCCTAAGTCGGCGTCTTCGGTGACGTTGTAGGGATCCCAGCGGCCTAACTCGTCGAGGCCTTTTTTGCGGAAGTGATTGCTGGTTCCACCTAAAGGTATGGGTGCATCAATCCAGTCCAAGCCTTGGAGGTAGAATTCATACCAGTTTGCGTATTCGATGCTAAACCATTTAGTTAGGAGGTTTTCGTCAGCGTTGTAGAAGTTCAACTTTGACTGTAAACAGACTACTTCTTCAGGTGACCGCAGGAAGACTATGGCGGCTTTTTTGAGTTGATCTGGGTCGGGTTTGTCTTCGGCGTCGTAGATGACGCAGAGTTCCCCTCTGGCTCGCAGTAAGCCGTAGTTGCAGGCACGGGGCTTGGTTGTGATGTCCGCTTTGGGGATGATTAGGGGGTCGAAGAGTTTTAGGAACTCGGTGTATTCCTCTTTGGGGATGCCTTCTACCATTTTCTCTGGGCACCCAAACAACCCGAGGCGTTTTGCTTCGTTTATGGTTTCTTCGTCTTTTTCTTCCATGAGAACTTTGATGTCGAGTTTGTCTCGGGGGTAGTTGATGTTGTACATGTTGCGTAGGTTCTGTCCCAGCATGGCTGATTCGCGGAAAACTGGGATGAGCACGGTGTAAGTTGGTAGGTCTTCGTCTCTTGTCCACTCCATTTCCCCTTTTGTGATTCTGGTTGGTGCTCTGCCGCCTTTGAATCCGCGCAGTGAAATGTAGATTTTGATGGGGTTAACGATGAAGTAGCCGATGCTTATGGCTGCAAAGAGCACCATAAACGTAACCATAGAGTTAATTATAGCTGCAACCGCTACGGCGGCGATGACGGCTATGATGAAGGTTTTTTGGTTAGGCATCAAAACCTTGTAAGCTGACTGGTCAGGTGTACGGTTGAAGAGGTCCAGCATGGCGGTTTTTTTGTGAATTTCCCGATAGATGTTGTCGATAGCCCACTCCATGGATTTCGCTGAGACGACGTGGAGGCTGATTTGTCGGGTGGGGAAAAGGTACTGGATGGTGAGTAGAACGCGGCGGTCTAAGGGGTTGTCGACAGCTAAATCTACGCAGCACCCCTCGATTTCTAGGGGGATGACTTTGTATTTGCTTATAACTGGGTAAGGCATGACGGTTATGAGTTTACTTCTTTTTTCTTCTTGGTAGAGTTTAGTTACCTTCTGATAGTCGATGAAGGGCATGCCTAATCTGTCGGCTAGGTCTTTGTAGAATGCTTGGGGGAGGATGATTTTGGCTTTTCGCAGGGTGGGCAGGACATCTTCGAGGCGGATTTGGGGGTTTTCCACGGGGGCGGTGTCGACGTGGTGGGCTTTTAGGATTTCGAGTAGGCAGTCTTTGTCTACGGGTTCTTTTGTGGTGGCGTCTATGATAACTGGGTTGAAGTTGTTGTTTTCTTGTCTTTGTGTCATCGAAGCCTGCTATCCTACAGATTAGGGTATATTATTACTTAATACAATTATACAGAAACAAACCAAAAACCCAATTAAAAGATTACTTCACACAAATCCAGATTCACCCTAAACCAACCCCACCAAAAACCAAGCCAACCCAACATCCAACCCCCATTTTCTGGCAATAAGAAGATAAATACACGCCCCACATTAACCATCCACAAACAACGGTGCCATCCATGAAGTACATACTCATCGTCGGAGACGGCATGTCCGACTACCCCATCCCCGAATTAGGCAACAAAACCCCCCTCCAAGCCGCCCACAAACCCAACATGGACGCCATAGCCGCCAGAGGACAAAGCGGACTCATAAAAAACGTTCCCGACCAATGCACTCCAGGCTCAGACGTAGCCATATGTTCCGTACTCAGCTACGATCCCGTTCGTTTCTGCCCTGGCAGAGGCCCGCTTGAAGTACCCGCACGAGGCTTAAAACTGGGTCCAAACGACACCGCTTATCGCTGCAACATCATAACCGAAGAAAACGGCGCCATAGCCGACTACTCCGCAGGCCACATAACCACCGAAGAAGCCGCCGAGTTAATCGCGGCAGTGAAGAAAAAATATGACAAGCCAGGCGAAATCGAATTCTACTCAGGCCTCGACTACAGACACTTCTTAATCCTAAGAAACTTTACCACACCCGAACTAATCAAATGCACACCGCCCCATGACGCAAGAGGCGTCCAAGTCTCAGAGATTCTGCCAAAGGCATTGGCACCGCAAGCAGAAAAAACCGCCCAACTCCTCCGCGACATGATTTTAGGCTCCCGAGAAATCCTCAAAGACCACCCGGTTAACATCGCCCGCGAAATGAGCGCCCATCGCCCAGGCAACCTGATTTGGCCTTGGGGCGGCGGCAAAAAACCCACCATGCCCACACTCAAAGAGAAATTCGGCGTAAAATCCGCCGTCATATCCGCTGTTGACCTCGTCAAAGGCATCGGCGCCTACGCAGGCATGGAAATCATAAACGTAGAAGGCGCAACAGGGCTCTACAACACCAACTATGAGGGCAAAGCCGACGCCGCCATAAAAGCATTGGAAACCAACGATTTGGTTTTTGTGCATGTGGAAGCCCCCGACGAAGCAGGCCACGTAGGCGACTACAAACTCAAAGTTAAAACCATCGAAGACCTCGACAGCCGCCTGATAGGCAAAATTATGAGCGCAATGAAGGAGCCTTATGCAATCGCGATTTTGCCTGACCACCCCACACCCATAAAACTCCGCACTCACTCCCGTGACCCCGTGCCCTTCGTCATAGCCGCGCCTTCCCTGAAACCCGACGGTGTTACTGTTTTCGATGAGGAATCAGCTAAAAAGGGCGGTTTTGGCTTGGTGGAGAAGGAGTATTTGCTTTCGCTTCTGCTCTCTTACAGGTAACCTTTTTTTTTTGTAAACTTTGTTAAAAAATGGTGGGTTAGAGTTGTTTTGGGCATTCCGTTTTTGAGTCGATGTCTTTTATGCGTCGGCTTATCACGGTTTGAATTTCGGGGTCTGCTTCTTGGTGTGCTGCGTCCACGAGCAGTTTTTTTGCTATGTGGAGGCTTTTTTCGCCGAACATTTTGGCGAATTTGCTGCTGCGTTTTTCTAGGATGCGGAAGTAGCGGGGGAGGACGCAGACGAAGTTGAGGGGGTAGCGTTTGTTTTGGTCGAGGTCGACTACGACGAGTTGGATGCGTTCGGGGTGTGGTTTGGGGTTTTTGATTGCGTAGAGTTTTAGGTTCATCTGCTCACTTCCTTGGGGTTTAGGCAAGTTTGGGGTAACTGTAGGTTGAACTTGCCATTATAACCAAACTTCGACTCTAAACCATATTAAACTTTCCCAAAAACACACCCAAAACAACCAGAAAAAAGGTGGCTGTTTAAAAGACGAGCTTAAGAAGATTTAATATAGCGGTAACGCATGAACCCACCCCCGCTTGACGACTGGGCCTGATTTATGGAGCAGACCTCCAAGCGTGGTTGCGATGTGCTCGGATGCTTTGAAGCTCGGCTGCATTGAAATGATGGGGTTTTAGTTTCTATGTATGGGAGGGCTTCTTCGGTGAGCGGTCGTGTGGTTCTCAACAAAGAAAAACATGGAGCGCCGCAAGTAAAACAGAAAACCTAAATAATGCAGCGATAATGTTTCCTTTAGGGAAACAAAATGTCTTTAGAACAACGCGCAAAAATTATCCACACCACCCAATCAAACGACTGTGGCATCAGAGAACTCATCCAAACGCTCAAACTGAAAAACGCCAACACCATATCACTGCTAAGACGAATGGAAGACGAAGGCCTCATCAAAATAACGGAAGTTAAAGGCACAAAAAGAGGTCGCCCAAAAAAACACATAAACGTCACTCCACTAGGCATTGAATTCTACGAAGCATACAAAAAATTAAACCTTAAACGCCTCAAAGCCCGCAAAGTAGACTTAGAGCGCGCTACAAAAGACGCCCTCTACGCCAAAAGAATTGCTGAGAGGGGGCACTCAACTTTTCAAGTCTTCATGGAGTTAAACACAATTGCCAGCAATATTGAGAAGTCTTCAAAGACTAGTAGCACTCTTTGAGAAAAACCGAATCGACTATATGATCATAGGCGGCTACGCTTTGCCTTTCTATGGCAGAATCCGAACCACCGTGGATTTGGACCTTGCCGTTGCCGTCAAAACAAAAGACGCCTACAATGCTCTGCTAAATCTACTCAGAGCAGCCGACTTTGAACCTACAATTTGCTCTCCAAACAACCCGTTAACTGTCATCGTTGACCACAAAGAAGGAATGGAGTTCGAATTATGGAGTAGACCCGACGGCATCGTTTTTGACCAAGAAACGTTAACTCGGCGCAATAGGATGCAGCTGAGCGAGGATTTTTCGGCGTGGGTTGTTTCACCTGAAGACTTTATTGTTACCAAACTGGCTAGACCAGACCGGGGCGTTATCGATGAGCAGGATTTAAAGAGCGTTTTGGTGAGGCAGGAAGGCAAACTAGATCTAAGTTACCTAACCAAAAGAGCACAGGATGCACAGGTGCTGACGATTCTAAGAACCATCCAGAATGCATAATGCCCTGTGCGCAGTTCCCTACCCCTAAGGGAGGGGGGTCTCTTGAGAGCAGCAGCGGTTTAGCTGATGTAGCGGATGGGGTCTTTTTTCTGAGGTTGCCGTTTGGCTGGTTGACTGCTTGTTTGGTCTTGGTTGCCCCAGGTTAATAGCCATTTGTTTTCGTCGCCTGAGGGGTCGCGGAACATGGTTATCTGTGAGCATTCGGCGTCTTTGACTTCTTTATAGTTCGCCATCAAACTCTTCAGCAAGTCATCAGACCAGTTACACACAATCGAGGCTTCACTGCCCTGCCGATTCACCGCCACCAGATGCAGAAAATAGTCGCCAACAGAGATATCCTTCACTGGGCAGGACTCATCGGTTTTCTGCATGATTTCTATGGTGTGGACTCTAAAGTTTCCTTCTTTCTCCTTTATGACTAAGTGGACGCCTTTGCCCACAAAGTTTTGCATAAATTTCTTCATCAGTGTAAGCTTTCTCATTTAGAGGGTTGCCTCGGCTTTTGTTTAACTAAAGTAGTATATAAGGTATATTGCTAAACAGGAAAATGGTGGGGTTGTAGTTCTAACCTGCGGTTTTTCGGCTCAAACTTGTCTTTTTTGGGTTGTTTGATGTATTTGTGTTGTACATTGAATGTGTCGTAAACATTAATACAATATATTTATATATTGTATATTGTCTCTCAAGATATAACTAAACAATTATTGAGGGGTAAGAAGTAAAAATGGAACAACCACAAGAAGAAACTCAATTCGAAGAAACTCCCTATAGGGAAACACAAGAAGAAAAAATCATGAAATACGCAAGGATGGCTGCACCAACAGTTGTCGCTGTCGGTTTAGGTGGTGCCGGATGCAACGTCATTAGCTGGGCAAAAGAAAAAGGAATCACCGGCGGAAAACTCATCGCAGTCAACACTGACGCTACACACCTCATGATAACCAAAGCAGACAAAAGAATCCTCATCGGTGAAAAACTCACCCGCGGTCTAGGAAGCGGTGGATACGCTGAAGTCGGTGAGAAAGCACTCTACGAAAACGCCAACGAAGTCGTCTACGAATTGTCAAAGTCAAACATCATCTTCATGGTCGCTGGCTTAGGTGGTGGTACCGGTACAGGCTCCATCGTCGGCTTAGCAGATGTTTTACGCAAAAAATTCGCAGGCAACCCCATGGCGCCCTTGATCGTAGGTGTAGTTACTCTTCCGTTCGAAGTTGAAACCGCCAGAATGGCCTCTGCCAAACGTGGCTTAAACCGTTTGAAAGCCTCATGTGACTCCGTAGTCGTAATCGACAACAACAGGCTAGTTAAAGTTGCAGGTAACTTGCCTTTCCGTGAAGCCCTCGGTGTAGCAAACACCACCGTCGGTAAATTCGTTAAAGGAGTAACTGAAACCATCACCACAGCAAGCCTCATCAACCTCGACTACGCAGACCTCAAAGCAATCATGACTGGCTCAGGTTTAGCATCCATCGGCATCGGCGAAGGCACAGGCGAGACACGTGTTGAAACTGCAGTAGAAAAAGCACTTAACGGACGCCTCTTAGACATTGAAGACGTAACTAAAGCTCAAGGCTTACTGATCCACGTATCTGGTGGTGAAGATTTGACCTTAAGCGAAGTTAACCGCGCAGCTGAAATCATGAAACGCAGCTTGCCACCCAACGTAAAGATCATCTGGGGCGCAAGAGTTGACAAAGAACTAAAAGGCGCAGTTTCAGTCATGGCGGTCGTCACAGGCGTAGAAAGTGCATTCCTGCGCAAAAACGAGAAGCACCTCGGCCCAATCAAATTCAAATTCTAAACAGGGCTTCTCAACAACCCTTTCTTTCTTTTTTATTCTAACCTAACCAGGCATCCTCTAAGTTACAGGCATCACAAACTCTTGTAGGTGTTCCCCCCTCTCCCCCCTTTTTTTGGGGGGCTAACACTTCTTAAGGTGACCTTTAGTTTGGTTGCTCTCAAAAGAAGCCCCCTCCCTTGTATATAGAACAATTGACGCCAATGCGGCTTGAGTGCAATATGTGGTGTGGGTGCTCCGAAAAGTTTTGCTGATTCAATAAGTATTTTACAATAAGCATTACTGAATAATGCATTTTCAACATGAAAATAGTTTAAATTCATAAAAAACATTAATCCAGCAGGTGCCTCCGTTTGGATCTCAGAAAAATCCTCGCCTCCTCCGTACGCCAAAACACCCTAAGAACCCTCTCCGAGAAGCGAGAACTCCAAGTCATGCAGCTAGTCAGCGCAGTGGGCAGCACCTACAACGAACTCAACCGCAACCTAGCAATTTTGGAGAAAGAAGGCATCATAATCAACGAGTACCCCCATCAAGGTGCGGCGTGGAAAAGTGCGCATTATTCGGCTAAACAAAAACAACCCAAAAACCATAATTCTAATCCAAGTCCTAAAAACACTCGAACAACAAAACCCTGCAGTCTGCAGTGTTTCAGAAACACATCGCCCCCTTTAACAGCAAACTCAACAATTTTTCCAGTGAGGACTAACCAGTGAACATAGAGCCACCCAAAGCATCACCACCAAAAATCAAACGCGCAGGACCAAAAACCGTTTTCCAATACACCCACAGCTACTTTTGGTTTTCAAGACAGGAAAACGGCCCACGCTTTGAAACCGCCCCCTTCAGCGGAGTTTTTGATGCCTCAGCGCCATGTTCCTGGAACCTCACACTAACTGTTAATGCCGACACCAATGGAGGTGACAGCACCCCATGAAAGTAGTTGACCTGCCCCCAATGCGGCACCTCAATAATACAGAGCCGATGTGAAGACTGTCGAAAACGCAAAATACGCAGCTACAAATGCCAAAAATGCGGAACAAACATACCCAACCCAGAATATTGTGGCTTCCCATAGAAGCTTGGCAGTATGCATGCTTCACCTTAAAGGTGTTAGAAGGTAATTTTTCTCTTCCTTTTTTGTGCATAAATTATTATTGCTATGACTATTATGACCGCGATTATCGCTATTGTCCATGAAATCACAGCCGGCATTCGCGAGTTGGTTGCTTGGTCAAGCGGAGTCACCGTAGTATACATTAAGTATGTCGGTAAATAATTCCCGTTTACAGGTCCTGGATAGCTTATATGTGGATTGCCCTGCGTATCTACTGCAATTGTTCCCGGTCCTGTCGCGTTGCTATTAGTTATAGTTTGAATGTTCCAAATATTGTCTACAAGCTTAGCATAAATTAAATCGCCCTGTCGAGCAGAAGACGTCGAAGGAACAAAGTAACAGATATGAGGGTCATTTTGCTGGTCTAAAATAAAATTGCCTCCTCGTGAACCTGGCTCAATATCTGAAGCGATAATCTGCGTTTCCCAAGTAGATCCATGACAGCTTTTATACGCTAATTTTGCTAAAGTATTATTCCCGATATGAACTTGTTCAAAATAAGTAAAGTGTGGGTAGCCATCAGTACCCAAAGATAGGTGTCCAATTCTGGCGTTATTTACGACAGTTTGGTAATTCCAACTTCCGTTCTCGTTCCATACGGCATATCTAATAGCCTCTGTACTTTCATAGGCTCCTTCAACATATAATATGTGCGGTTTGTTATTCGAGTCCAATGCTAAACAAGGCCCAAAAATATTGCCTGCCGTCTTTAGGGTTTGGATGCTCCAATTCAAGTCTGTTAAAATGGCATACTTCAAATCCCGACCGTCAGTATAGGCTACGTGGGGTTTTTCGATTGAGTCTAAAGCAAGAGAGCCTTCAAACCCTTTTACATCTACAATTTGACTGCTCCAGTTTACACCCGTAAATGTTGCATATTTTAACCCAACCCCTGGGTTAGTATCTTTGTATAATATATGTGGGGTATTTTTGGAATCAAGTACGAAGTCGACAGCAATTCCTCCTCTAATGACAGTTTCTACTTTCCAAGCTGAGCCATTCCAGCTTTTGTACAATATATTAGTTTCAGGATAATTTTCATTATAAACAGAATAGACTATATGCGGGTCACTTTTTGAGTCAATGGCAATAAGTCCACCATTTAAATAAGCAGAGTTAACGTCTAAAATTTGAACGGACCACATTTGGCTGTCTGCATTTGCCACCGGAAAAGTGGAAATAAGCACAATCATAATGAATAAAAGGGAGCCGTAGGTCTTAGTTTTCATTTTAACCCCCTTCTCTTTAGAGCAATCACCATTATATTGTTCCTGATACTCAAGCTTTTCCGGTATTTCAGAAATATCTCGCCTGCCTTATACCCAGAGATCACTAATCTCTATCAGGAGATAAAAAAAATGACCTGTACTAAAGTAAGCACTGATGCAAGTGCTTTTCAATTTGACCCTGTAAACTTCAAAAAAACTAACTATGCATGTGATAGAAACCCAAATAATCCATACAGATACATTGATGGACGGGGGGTTACTTACTGGGGCGGATATCCATATTGTGGGTTGAACTCCGGAAGAACCTACATAATACCGCCGCAAGATCATATAGACATACAATTCACTTGTACTGTTCCTCGATGCCACACAAAACAGGATGTATGTAATCTTTTGTTCAATGCAAACGCAAACAATCCGAACGGAGAGCAAGTTAGACTCGACTATTATACAAACGATCCAAATTTAACAACCCCCGGAAGCTGTTTTCTTAGCGGGACAGGAAATGGTGGTTGGCAGTGCATTGATCTTGCAAATACTGGCAGATACAACGACGACGAGAGAAACATTTTTTCAATATACAACAGAAGTCAGACTCATAGCGTAACTATTAGTAATTTCCAAATACAACGAGTTTACGTGATGGGTAGCACTGAATGTGATGCAAGTGGATATTGTAATGATACTAATACCTGTAATGACCCAACTCAGCCTCGTTATATTGTCAAATCTGGAAGTAATACTGATAATTCTGGCGATTTCTTCGGTCGTCTGGACTACCCGTGCAATCTTCAAGAACACGAAATAGGTGGAATATACTTTTGTGGTTCACGAAGCTATAGTTTCTACCAAAACCCAGAGCTCCACAATCAAACAATACCTAAAAACGGCGGCTGCTTCCAATGGAACATCGATTGGACATCATTTAGTCAATATAACTATGTTGGACCAGAAACATGTCTCTTCAATTTCAACCAAATAGCTATCGTTCCAAATCAAAACCCCACTACAACCGATCTTGAACTTCAACTATGGGTTAACGGCACTCATTGCACCGATTATCACATAAGTAGCATTCCAGAAGGCGGATTTGCACCAAGTTTCAACCTAGTTAATTGTCCAGCCTATGATGATGACGGATACAACGAAGTGGTTCTAGTAAACAATAGCGATTATGACGTCATAATGCTAGATCCGGCAATCAACGTTTACCGTACATATAGAACTGAAAGCATTTGCGGCACGCCCCCTACCACTACCTATACTATCTATGATAGTTCTAGTGAAGGTGGTTCTATTAATCCTTACAATTATGTGACCGTTAATGAAGGGGCAACTCCAAGCTTTAGTGTTGATGCCTATGATTGCTATGTGATTTCTGACATCAACGTTGGCGGTACCCATATACAAGCCGGAGGCCAACACTACACCTACACATACCCAGCTGTTTATAGCGACAGTACCATTACCGCTACATTTACTCTTGGGGCGGCAGATCATTCCCCCATACACCTCATGACACCACTCACCAGCAGCATAGGAATCGCAGTAGATGGAACTGGCTATACGGTAACTAACCTTGGAAACGTAGCTGCCTGCGTAACCTCCAATGAACCGCACAGCTTCTATGCCACAGTAAATTCAATGGATCCCTATTTTGGTTCTCCTCCTGATTATACCTGCCACTTCGACCACTGGGAACTCAGAAACAGCAGCAACCAACTTATCGGCACCTCAACAACCAATCCAATGACCTACACACCTACAGCAACAACATATCTCACAGCCCACTACACAGCCGGCGCCGCTTCAACTTATAGCCTATCGGCTTCTGCAAGTTCAGGTGGCACAATAATTCCCAACGGAACCCTCGAAGTTGCAGGGAGCAGTACTGCAATGGTTTTGATGAAGCCAAACAGCGGCTACCACCTCGCCGACCTGACATGCAATGGCAACTCAGTAATGGGCAGTGTTTCAAACAATCAATACTCTGCTACCAACATCGGTTCCAACTTGACGTTCTATGCAAGCTTCTCTAACCAGTGTACATTGACGACAGGCATTGGGAGCGGTCAGGGTTCAGTGTCACCATCATCCGGTCTGTACGATAACGGAGCGAATGTGACCTTATCAGCAACCCCTGCTAGCGGTTACCGATTTGATCATTGGACAGTCGTTAACGCCTCCGGAAGCAATTCCTACACAACAGCTACAACAAATGTAACCATTACCAGTGACACAACAGCAACAGCATACTTCATCAGACAATACACCATAACCATAAACCACGGCACCGGCGGAACCACATCACCAGGAACACAAGTAGTGGATACAGGCACAACTGTACATATTGTTGCAACACCAAATACTGGATACGTTTTCAATAAATTGAACATTGCAGGAACCGACTACTACCTCTACAGTCAACGTGACGTAACTGTAACAAGCGACATAACATGCACTGCGTACTTCACTCAACAGTTCTCGTGGTCATGCACCACTTCAAATGCAAACCAAGGAACAGTCTCAAGCAACACCGCAAATGGATACGTAGCACCAAACACTCACATAACTATGGATGCAACACCAGCCGCAGGGTATCACTTCGCCTATTGGCTGGCAAATGAACAAGTCTATGACTACAACCAACACGAAGAATTCAACATCGCAGCGGACGTTTCCATGGTAGCTTACTTTGCAGTCAATACATACACCGTATCGACGAGTGCAACGGCAGATGTTGCCATTACAGGGTCGCAAACGGTGAATGGTGGAACAAGTCCAGTTGTTTCATGGCAATGTGCGGATGATTATGGATCTTACTATTGCTACATCACAGAAGTAATCGTTGATGGCGCTTCTCATAATCCAACAGAATACGGTTCGGCAAATGCAGGTTCAATAACATTCAACACCATCCAGTCCGCTCATAGCGTTGTCGTACATTCAGCTCCATACTACTATCCGGTGACATTTAACGTGTATGCCCACAATGACTACTGTGGTGACATGTTAGTTAACTCGACAGAATACCGTGTCGCATGGGAAGAACGTGATGGTCCCAACTATTGTCATGGCTCTGATTTGCACGGTGGTGGTCCAGTGTCTCAATACGTTGACTACTCTATCAATGATCCATGGGGCTGGGGCACTGACTACTTCAGCTATGCATATATTCCCAATTGGGGCGGAGGTAGCGAACAATGGTGCTACAGCATTCCATTTGACGTATGGACCTTCGTTTGGGGCAACACAGTCAACATCTACTATAATTGGCAAGGATGATAGAGGTGAACGGTATGTCTTCAAACGCATCTGCTAAACCTCAACCAGCAGCACCCACTTTCCCAGCAAACTTTGTGCCTCCTGCATCCAAACCCTACATCTACAACCCTGCAACCAATACATACACAAAAGTGGGATAGACTCCCTCTTCCTTTCTTTTCCTAAACTAAAATTAGGTTAGGGCAATCCAAAAAACAAAAAGGTGGTGATTGAATATGTCCCAAGTAAAGAATGCAGTTGTTCCTCCAGCTTTCCGTCAGCCTCCGCTATTAGGACAGCAGATTGGTGTTTTGCATCTGCGTATTAGTGATTTGGCAACTCAGCTTAACACGGTTATGAAGGCGATGGCTGAGGAGAATGAAGCTCTGAGGAAGGAAAACGCTGAACTAAAAGCAAAGCAGTAACTATAGACAAGTCAAAGCTTGCTTTTTCTTTTTTTTATGTTGCCGCCGTTTTCTGATAGAACCAGTATTTTCTGGTATCTTAATAGCTGCTAGGTTGTCTGGTTTTGGGTGTAAAGAAAGGGGCGGGGGTTTGTTTAATAGTGTTCTTTTTTGCCTGTCATGTATGCCCAGACGCTGACGAGCGCAACTGTTAGGCATGCACCAGCAAACCCTGAGATGAGGTAGTTTGTTACTCCGCCAAGCAGCGGTAGAACGGTTACAAGCCAGGGGATGACTACTGAGGCAGTGAGTTGTGCTATGACGCCTGCGACGAAACCCAGCAGGGCAATTACGCCGAATACTTTTAGTCTACTGTTCATTTATTTTCACCTTTTGTTAGTGGATTGGTCGGCGGTTCTTTTTAGGCTAACTAACATGTATGTGTATAAACCAGATGGCGCAGGCATCAGCTTTAACTCGTTTATTGCTAGAACAATGGACAATTACAAAGTACATATATCCCTACATATATACGTGCATATTTCCATCATATTAACAATGGTTAACTCACTTTTCAGCACTTTACGCATCACAGAGGTAATTACTAAATGTCAGAAAGATTCGCTAAAAAGTGGGAAAGTAAACGGGAAGATGAGCCCTTCGCAAACCGCATTAAAGACGCAGTAAAACCACCAGGACCCCTAAAACCAAGACTTGACTTCGCGGTCAGACGCATCGAACTCCAAGTCCAAAAACTAGACCAAGCAACCGAAAGATTCAGCCAACGCGACAAAGCAATCTTTGCCCGCATCGTCGACGCATACACAAAACACGACAGTGCACGCGCAAACGTCTTCGCAAACGAACTAGCCGAAGTCAGAAAGATGTCAAAATTAATCATGAACGCAAAACTCGCATTAGAACAAATCACCTTACGCTTACGAACAGTATCAGAATTAGGCGACGTAGTTTCAACACTCGGCCCAGCAGTCGGTGTTCTACGCAGCGTCCGATCAGGATTAACAAGCGTATTTCCAGAAGCAGAAAGTGAACTTGGCGAAATCGGCAACATGCTAAGCGGCATCATGATCGAAGCAGGCCAAGGCAGCGGCATGACACTCAACTTCGACACAGTAAACGAAGACGCATCAAAGATTCTCACCGAAGCAGCAACCGTTGCAGAGCAGAAGATAAAAGACAAGTTCCCAGACCTACCACCGGGAATGCCAGCATCCCCTGCTTCTCAAGCAGATAAAACATTCTAAAGATAAGGAGGACAAAACACAAAATGTCTAACTCCAATCTTTTTCTTTCTATCGGTAAACCCATTAAAAACGAGTACGGCCGAATAATCGGTAAAGTTGCGTCTTTCGCTCTTTCACCCAACGGCAAATTCGAAGCCGTGTACGTCGAGTTTGGTGACGGCCAATTCTCAAAGCAGCCCATGGAAAGCTTACGGTTTAATGGCGCTGAAATCACATTCCTCTCTAAAATTAAGTCACAAGCAGGCACACTCTGCGACCAAATTCCCCTCATATGGCGCAAAGATGAGGCACTAAAAGACCTTGTGGACAAAAAGAAAATCACCCCTGACATCTACCAAGATCTCCACAGCAGCTTCGATAACGTGCTTACTCAACTCAAAAAGGAAGCCCAAGTAATCATCGATGAGTCAGCCATAGAAATCGAACGTTGCAACGAAGAAATCTCTTCACTCAGCTACGCCATAGCTAACTTAGAGATCGAGCATGAAATCGGCAAGGTTGACGAGGAAAGCTACAAAGCAGCCTTCAGTTTACTGCAGGAAACTCTGCGTCGTGCAACTTCAGAGAAAACGGACTACGAATTGACTAAGAGCAAACTCTCCAGTGTGCTTCTAGGCGAGCAATCACAACTGCCACCCAAACCAGTCACCAACAAAGTCTACGCAGAAACAGTTAACAGCACAACCACCACCAAGCTGCCTGAGCCTCCTGTCGTCGTCTACGTGAAAGAAATCGGCAAAGCAGGCATCTAACCAAGGAAAATACACGAAAAGGAGTATGGAGGGGGAAAACAGAAAAATGGGCTTTGGAAACTCAAACCCTCCACCTATTCGTGAAGTCGCCACTAAATCTATCTGTACCCTAAAAATTCAACAGAACAAGCTTGAGCAGGCTAGTTTTCGCTTAAAAGAGCGAGACCGCATTCTTTTTGAAACCTGTATGGGCGCGCTAAAGAAGAACAACAAAGAAAAAGCCGCCATATGCGCCACTGAGATTGCAGAAGTGCGCAAACTAGTAAAATTCCTCTACAACGTCCAATTAGCTATTGAACGTGTAATCATGCGCCTTGAAACCATAAAAGAACTCGGCGACATAGTCGCTGATCTTAGACCTGCATTGAATCTGCTTCAAGGCGTTTCACAAGAACTATTCCAAGTGCTACCCGACGTAAGCACTGAATTAAACAACGTTAACTCAGCAATACAGGATACCCTCCAACAGACAAAGCTTACTGCAGACGAAAACATCGTTGGCGTGGGCAAAAAAACCGCTGCTGGAGAAGAAATCCTAAAAGAAGTCTCCTGTTTCATGGAGCAGAAACTTGCTGAAACATTGCCTGAGCCTCCCAGCGCAGCAGAGGTTAGAGAGAAAGTTTCCACCCCCATCCGCGAGATGGTTGCCTTAACGGCGAGTTCGTCGCAGGTTTTCGGTCAGAAGACTCGTGAAACCACGGGATTTGACCCAGAAAAAACCTTGTTCTCATACAAGAAATCCGAGATTAAAGAGTTCTCGGTTAAAGTTGAGAAGCCAACTCCAAACCTCGAAGAGGTACTCTTGGAGTATGTCCGTAAAACTAACGGTGAAATAGATTTAGGAAAATGCTCCTCTGAGCTCAAAACCTCAAACGAAGCCATAGAGCGTGCCCTAGAAAACTTGGGGACACAAGGCAAGATCAAGATAGAATTACGTTCACCTGAATAAAAAAAGGAGAAAGGAGAGAAAAAAATCAAGATGAGCGCGTCAAACGAGTTGGAACGAGCGGCAACAGCCTATGCGCTGGATGCTGTACGACTGGATAAGCAGGGGCAAAAAGGCAGAGCCATAACACTCTACCAAAAAGCAATCGAGAGCCTTCTGCAGCTGGTTCAACTTTACCCCGAATACGGATTGAACAAAGTTTACGTTCAAAGAGCAATCGCCTACCAAGAACGCATCAAAGCTCTGCAAGGTTCAGTTTCGCCTACTGAAATGAATCAAGCAGCAAACGAAGAAGCAGAAGGCGGCGGAGGAGGAGCAACCATGGAAGGAAACGGTAGTCTATCTAAACCTAATGAAGAACTCGTAGTCACAGAAAAACCCAAAGTTAACTGGGGCGAAGTCGTCGGCCTAGAAGTCGCCAAAAAAGCGGTGAAAGAAGCCATCGTTTACCCTGTGCAGCGACCAGACCTGTTCCCACTCGGCTGGCCACGGGGTATCCTGCTGTTTGGTCCCCCTGGCTGCGGTAAAACCTTGCTAGCGGCGGCGGTTGCAACAGAGATCGACGCCAACTTCTACTCGATCGATGCAGCGTCAATCATGTCTAAATGGCTCGGCGAGGCAGAGCAGAATGTGGCTAAACTCTTCGGTTCAGCCCGAAAGTCTGCAACTGAAGGTAAACCAGCCATCGTCTTTGTGGACGAGTTAGATTCACTGATGGGTAATCACAGCAACGAGGTCGGTGGAGAAATCCGCGTTAAAAACCAGTTCCTTAAAGAAATGGACGGCATAGTTGACAAGGGCAAAGCGCTTCACGTGTACGTGATCGGTGCAACCAACAAGCCCTGGGACCTCGACTGGGCATTCATACGCCGCTTCCAGAAACGCATCTTGGTACCATTGGCAGATCATTCAACCAGACTTAACATGCTAAAGCATTACACTGAGACGCTACAGATCGCCTCAGACGTTGACCTGCAAGAACTCGCGCGGTTATCTGAGGGCTTCAGCGGCAGCGACATACGCGACGTTTGCCAATCAGCGCAGCTTAAACTCATCGGCGAATTCTTCGAGACAGGTCAAGCTATGAACAAAGAAGCAAAACCGCGTCCGTTAACCATGGCTGACTTCCGACAGATACTCGAAGAACGTAAACCAAGCGTGTCACTGGACATGCTGACCAGCTACAACCGATGGTTCGACGCCTTCAAGGCGCTATAGTCACGGAGGGCAACAAGAAACAAAGAATGGGTTGGGTGGAAAGGCTTGGAGAACGATAATTTTTGCACGCTCTCCCTTCTCCCCCTCAAACTATCTCCGGGCCCCACAAACCCTAAACCAACCCAGTCTTTGAAGCTTGCGCCCCTCCATGTGCACTCTTTTTCTATTCTGCCCTTTTCTGTAGCTAAAGGTTTAAGTGTGACATCCATGCTTATTGTGGAAAAGGTGTAAAATATGCCAACTCACGGATCACTCTCAAAAGCCGGGAAAGTAAGGAACCAAACCCCCAAAATCCAGGCTCAAGAAAGGACTGCTCCAAGCCCAAAAAACCGCAGCAGACGCAACTACGAGAAACGTGTGATTCTGCAGCGGAAAGCGGGCCAAAACTGGATGTCCTAAACTGCCCGTTCTCCCTTTTATACGGTGCTTTTAGCTAGTTTACTTTATTTATTTGTAGATTAACCTTTATTCGGCTTTAACTTTGACTGATACGGCAATTCGCGAAATCATCGATACGCTTCTTTCTATGCCTTCCCCTACACGTGATGATGTCAATCGCTTAAAAATCCGAACCGCAGGCAAATACCATTTAGATAAGGTGCCATCCAGCGCAGACATAATAGCGCAGTTAACCCCCGAAGAATCCAAGGTGCTTTTGCCGCTGTTGAAACGCAAAACCACACGCACCATCAGCGGCGTAACAGTCGTTGCCACCATGACTAAGCCCTATCCATGTCCTCAGCCAGAGCCCTGCGCCTACTGTCCCGGCGGTCCCTCCATTGGTTCACCGCAAAGCTACACAGGCCACGAGCCCGCAGCAATGCGCGGCGCCCAGAACAGCTTCGACCCCTATAGCCAAGTGATGAGCCGAATCGAGCAGTTAACCCAAATCGGTCACAAAGTCGACAAAATTGAGTTAATCGTGATGGGGGGCACTTTTCCTGCTACTCCTCCCGAATATCAAACGTGGTTTATTCAGCGTTGCCTCGATGCAGTGACGGGCAAAACCTCGGCAAGCCTCGAAGAGGCTAAGGCGAACGCGGAAGTCAGCGCAACCCGCAACGTCGGCATAACCGTCGAGACTCGTCCTGACTGGGCAAAGCAACCCCACATCGACGCCATGCTAGACATGGGTGTAACCCGCATCGAGCTGGGCGTGCAGAACCCCGACGACCAAATCTACCGTTTAGTGGGCAGAACTCACACCGTAGCCGACGTGGTTGAGGCAACTCGTATTGCTAAGGACGCGGGGCTAAAAATCGTCTATCACCTGATGCCTGGGATGCCTGGCTCCAACCCCCCGAAGGATGTTGAAGCATTCAAGCGGGTCTTTACTGACGCCGCCTTTAAGCCTGACATGATAAAAATCTATCCTTGCCTCGCCATAGAAGGCACAAAAGCACATGAATGGTACAAGCAAGGCACATACACACCTTACACAACCGAGCAGGCAGCAGAAGTCATAGCTGAAATCAAACGGTTCATCCCTAAATGGGTGCGGGTGATGCGTGTCCAACGCGACATTCCCGCTCAGCTGATTTTGGCAGGAGTCAAGAAGAGCAACCTTCGCGAACTTGCACAGCAAAAACTTGTCGAACACGGGTTCCGCTGTCAATGCATTCGCTGCCGCGAGGTGGGGCACCGCTTGCAGGTTGATCATGTGAAGCCTGACTTGAAGAAAATCCAAATCCTCACCCAGCAGTACGAAGCTTCAGAGGGTACCGAAGTCTTCATCTCCGCCGAAGACCCCCAAAACAACGTACTCTTGGGTTACCTGAGACTGAGAATTCCCTCGACTAAAGCGCATCGCCCCGAAATCACCGAAGCGCCTTCGGCAATTGTTCGTGAACTGCATGTTTACGGGCCGCTTGTTCCTGTTGGCAAGCGGCCAGACGGTGAATGGCAGCACCGTGGCTACGGAAAAGAACTACTGGCTGAAGCCGAGCGGATTGCACGGGTCGAGTTTGGGCGGGAAAAGCTTTTAGTCATTAGTGCGTTAGGAACAAGACGATACTACATGCGACTGGGTTACCAGCGTGATGGAGTTTACGTTTCAAAGAGGCTAAAGACAGCATGAGTGAACTTGAAGGTTCAGGCTACAAAGGCAAAGCGCTCCAACTGCTAAAGCAAGCGGATTGCAGCGTTGGCGACATATTAAAAATCACAAGCAAAGGCAAAACCTACGAGGGCATCCTGATTCCCCGTTTCGGCGAAGGCGCAGCCATCATCATAAAGATGAAGAGCGGCTACAACATCGGCATCGAAGCCACCGCAGACATCAAAGTGGACAAAATCGGGAAAGGCACCGCGCCCAAATTCGAGGCGCCACCGTTGCCCAAACAGAACCCCGCATTGCCCCACGTCGTTATCATGAGTACAGGCGGAACCATCGCCAGCCGAGTTGACTACCGCACAGGTGCAGTCCGCAGCGCCATGTCCGCAAGCGACCTCTACGGTGTCGTGCCCGAACTCGCCGACATCGCCCGCGTAGACACAGAAATCGTCTACAGCATCTACAGCGAGAACCTCACTCCACAGAACTGGACTGAACTTGCCCAAACCGTCGCCAAACGCATCGAACAAGGCGTAGACGGCGTAGTCATCGCACACGGCACTGACACGATGGCTTACACTTCGGCGGCGCTGAGTTTTGCGTTGCAGAACCTGCCTGTCCCAGTTATTCTCGTCGGCGCCCAACGCTCTTCTGACCGTCCCAGCAGTGACGCCGCAACCAACCTCATCGGCGCAGTCAAAGCTGCAGGCGAAGCACCGTTTGCGGAGGTCGGTTTAGCCATGCACGAATCCGTCTCAGATACCGCAACAGTCATACATCGAGGTACAAAGGTGCGCAAGTGCCATACCAGCCGCCGAGACACTTTCAAATCCATAAATGGGTTCCCAATCGCCAAAGTCCAAGACCTAAAAGTAACAATGAACGATGATAATTACCAGAAACGTGACCCCCAACGTAAATTGCTCCTCAAACCAAACTTCTGTGACAAAGTGGCGCTTGTCAAATTCTACCCTGGACTCGACCCAGCCGTAATCGACTTCTACGTTGACAAGGGCTTCCGGGGCATCCTGCTTGAAGGCTCAGGGCTTGGGCATGTGAGCAAATTCTGCTTTGACGCCATCAAACGCGCCACCGCCAAAGGCGTCGTAGTGGCGCTTGCCTCCCAGTGCATTTGGGGAAGAGTGGACATGAACGTCTACGACACAGGAAGAGACTTGCTTTCCTTCGGCGTTGTGCCATTGGAGGATATGTTCCCCGAAACTGGTTTAGTGAAGCTCATGTGGGCGCTTGGACAAACCAGCGATCCCAAAGAAGCCACCGCGTTACTGAAAGCTAACGTAGCAGGCGAATACTCGCCTCGGACGCTTCCACAAGAAGAGAAACTATCCTGCGAGGGAGGTAACTAAATGTCCAAAACTCCAATTGACTACGCAAAAGTGGGTTTAAAATGCGGCTTAGAAATCCATCAGCAATTAAACGTAAACAGCAAACTCTTCTGCAGCTGCCCCCCACTCTTATTCAAGGAGGACCCCGAAATCACTTTCCTCCGCAGGCTGAGACCGACCCAGAGCGAACTGGGCCAAGTTGACCCCGCAGCCTACTTTGAATTCCAGAAGGGCGTGAAAATCCTCTACGAAGCCAACCGCCAAAGTAGCTGCCTCGTAGAAATGGATGAGGAACCCCCACACCCAATCAACTTGGATGCGGTGAAGGTTGTTTTGACGGCTTCACTTATGATGAACATGCAACCCGTTGACGAAGTTCACGTTATGCGTAAAACCGTCATAGACGGCAGCAACACCACGGGCTTCCAGCGCACCTGTACCATCGCCCTAGACGGCTGGATTAAAGTTGGCGAAAAAACCATTCCTATGCAGGCAGCTTTCCTTGAGGAGGATGCAGCCCGCAAAACAGGCACACAGGACGAGGGTAAAACCATCCGCTACCGCATCGACCGCCTCGGCATCCCATTAATCGAAGTGGCCACAGCACCCGTAATCTACTCGCCACAGGAGGCCCAGGAAGTTGCGTTTGCCATCGGCAGAATTCTGCGTGATACAGGCAAAGTTATGCGTGGTTTAGGCACCATTCGACAGGACCTAAACGTATCCATACCCAACGGTGCACTCATAGAAATCAAAGGTGTACAGGAACTCGAATTGATTTCAACCGTCGTGGAGTACGAGGTCAAGCGGCAGTTGGGTTTAATCGAGATAAAAGAGGAACTTGCTAAACGAGGCATAACTCCCGAATCGCTAAAACCCGAATTCGTCGATGTGACCCGTTTGTTCAAGGATACCAAGAGCAAAGTCATCCGCAAAGCAGTGGACAAGAAACAGACCGTCTTAGCCGTCAAACTCGCAGGCTTTGCAGGCTTAACTGGACGCGAACTCATGCCTGGCTTCCGTTTAGGCAGCGAACTGTCAGATTACGCCAAATTCTGGGGCAGAGTGGGCGGCATATTCCACACCGACGAAGTCTTGGCAAACTACGGCATCACACCAGAAGAGGTAAAAGCCTTGCGGGAAGCAGTTGGCGCCAGCGAAGGCGACGCCGTGGTCTTCGTAGCCGACACCGCCGAAAACACCCACGACGCCCTAAAAGCTGTAGTTGACCGTGCACAAGTCGCCTGCAAATGTATCCCGCAGGAGACACGCACAGCCAAAGACGACGGCACCACACGTTACATGCGACCCCGCCCCGGAGCAGCTCGCATGTACCCTGAAACCGACATACCTCCTCAGCCAATCACCAAGGCGCTCGTAGCGCAAATCAAAGCCAACCTGCCTGAGCCAGCTGACAAGAAACTCGCTCGCCTCATCAAACAGTACAGCCTAAACGAGAAACTCGCCAAGCAACTCATCGACTCCGAATACATCGCCATATTCGAGGAAACCGCCAAAACCAGCGGCACACAAGCCTCAACAATCGCAGCCTTCCTAACCGAAACCGTGAAGTCGCTCAAACGTGATGGGGTTCCCACCGAGAACGTCACCGACGAACAAATAGCCGCGATCTTTGGGGCAGTGGGCGCAGGTGAACTTGCTAAAGAAGCAATTTCAGGCGTTTTCAGTTGGTTTGCTCGAAATGAGGGCAAGTCGCTGGCTGACGCAACATGCGCTTTAG
This sequence comes from Candidatus Bathyarchaeota archaeon, assembly GCA_026014685.1. NCBI lineage: Archaea > Thermoproteati > Candidatus Bathyarchaeota > Candidatus Bathyarchaeota archaeon. The sequence goes on along the minus strand of JAOZHW010000005.1, from coordinate 342,821 downwards.
GATTAAAGATGTTGACTGAAGAGGATTTGGCGCCGATCATCGACCGCATCGTCTCCGCCAACAAAGCCCAAATTGACAAACTCGGCAAAAACGCCTTCGGAATGCTGATGGGCGCGGCGATGAAGGAAGTCAGGGGCAAATGCAACCCTGAACTCGTCAACAAGCTGCTGCGTGAACGGCTAAAATAGCCCTTCTTCTTTGCCGTAAACCTGTCATAAATCCTAAAAAGCCAAAACACCCATATACCCCACTGAGGCACCGCCATGAAACGCATAGAAGCCCGAATAAAAACAGGATTCGGCGAAGTCGTAATCGAAGGTGAAACCCCCCAGGAAATCCTTGACATGCTCGCCAGCATGCCTGAAAACTTTACTGAGAAACTCTCCGACTTCGTTGCCAACCGTTTAACTCCCTCTGGTGCACAGCTAAAAGGCATCGTTGAACCCACCACGGAAGGGCCCGTCATAGTCACACGGGAAAACCTGACCCATTACGAATCCGTCGGGCTGGTGCTGTATGCCTCAGACGACAGGCGGAACACGGCGGCGCAGGTGCAGAAGCTGCTTGAATCCAGCGGCATAAAAGTCATGGTTCCAGCCCGCTTAAACGAGATGACCAAACGGGGGCAAGTTTTCAAGCCTGACCCCAACAAACCCGACTTCAAACTCACCATGCAAGGCGAGAAATGGGTTGAGGATGAAGTGCTCACTAAGCTTCGGGGTAAGATGGCTTAAGCAGCTTACCGCTGTTTCCTAAAGACATATTACTATGATGCAACAACCTACATTTTTAGAGGAGATATGATGAGTTTTCTTCCACTATTGATGGCGTTCGTCTACTCGGTTCTCGACAGTTTAGGGCTCGGCGGCTTAGACCTGACGTTTCTGATAATACTGGTCATCATCGGCTTAATAATAATCGTGCTAATCAAGCTCTTCTTAGTGCTTATCCCCGCAATCCTCGTAGCCATAGTGGTTTGGTTCCTCACAGGCGGCGACCTTTTCTGGACAGGCATAGCTTTCCTCGTAGTTGCGGCGCTGTCGGTTCTGGCTAAACTGTAGATCCTATCCTCTTTTTTCTTTACCCACCAAGTTTTTGTTTATCCATAGGTTACTTGGTTTTCATAAGCCTTTTATATTTGGTAGCGGGTTGTTGCATAATAAACGGAATGGTCAGTGACTAACATATGTCGATGATGGAACCAAGTAAAAAACCACTAAACGTTCTCATAAAACAGTTGCACGGCAACATCCAAGTTGTTCTCAAAAGCGGCTACGAATACAAGGGTAAAATGATTAAATGCGACGGACACATGAACATACTCTTGGAAGGCGCTACCGAATGCAAAGAAGACCAACTTATGACCAACTACGGTAACGTGCTTCTCCGAGGAAACAACATACTCTACATTATCTTAGACGCAAACAAGCACTAAACGGGCAAGCGTTTCGCTTCCCCAACCACATATGCAACGGCATCTTTTAGCGCTAATTCTATGTTGAATTTTCGGCTAAAAACAGTAAGCACATTCTTCAAATCCCGCTCCAGCAACTCGGCAGCGTTGGCGTGGTCAGTTTTAACTGCTTGAGGCCAGTCGATTATCAAAACATGCCCATCGGGTTGCAGGATGATGTTGTATTCGCTCAAGTCCGCGTGGATGATGTGGGCTTCTGTGTAGGCTTTTTTGACGTTCTGTAAGATTTCGCGCAGAACTTTTTCCCCTTCGCCTATGTCTTTGTATTTGGATAGTTCCCCGCCTTCAATCATGCCCATGGCGATCACGTGGCGGTTGTGGCTAAGCGGCTCAGGCACCGAGACGCCGTGTTGGTAGACCAGTTTCATGGCTTGAAACTCTTTTTCCGCCGCCAGATGCGACTGGAACAGCCACGTGGAGTGTTCGCGGATGTAGCCGCGTTTTCGTCGGGTTTGGCGGAAGCTGATGCGTCCTAGGCGGTGGAATTTGACGGCTATGCGGTTGCCGCTGGGGCTAAGCGCGTCGTAGACGTCTGCTTCTTTGCCGACTCCCAGCGAATGCCCAAACGAGGAAATGACTCCTGCTTTGACCAGTGCGTTTATGGCTAAGCAGTCGTAACCTGCATAGTTTAGTGTGTGTCCTGTGTAGGCGCCTCTGGTTTGGTAGATTAAGCCGAGTTTGTTGAGTTTGCCCAGTGTGTAGGTGATGCGGTCGAGGGGGACTTTGGAGTACTTGTGGATTTGTTCTGTGGGTACGAATTCACGTTTAGCCATGGCGGCTTCGATTATATGGAGCACTCGGAAGTCTTCGCTTTCTAACTCTCGGAAAACCTTGACGGCTACCTCAGCGCTTGACATGTATGAATCCTTTAATAGGCTGTTTTGTCTAGGTTAGAGTTAGCTTAAGATTAAAGGGTTTTTTAGAGTTTGGCTTATATTGGAGTAAACCCAATTATGGGCATAAGCGTGCAAAAAGAAAGGAAAAATCAGTGAACCGTAGGTTTTAGGGTATGGCGGTCAATCAGGACAACGTCTCTAAAGTCCTCTCAGTTCTATCCCACCCGCTGAGAAGAGACATACTGTTGGACTTAAGCAACAACGGCGAGTCGTCTTTCACAGACTTGCTTAACCTGCTTAAGGTCGATACTGGGAAGCTCAGCTTCCACCTCCGTGCCCTATCGCCCTTCATCGAGCAGACGCCCAGCGGCAAATACAAGCTTAGCCGCGCAGGGGAAAGTGCCGTCCGAGTTATCCACGACGTGGAGGGCTGGGCGGAAGCCGCTGATGTGCAGGGCAAAGCCAGTTCGCTGCCGCTTTCCAGTTTTAGGAAACGGGCAAGCGCGTTTCTCATCGATTTCGCTTTGATCTTCGCCATTACTTTAGCGATTACGCTTCTGCCCCAGTTGCTTTCGTTGTCTGAGATTAGCCTCGGCGCCGAAATCAGCACCATAATCTTCATCACCACCGGGTTGCTGTGGCTGTACTCCACGTTGCTTGAGGGCTTTAACGGGCAAAGCATCGGCAAACGCGTCATCGGTCTAAAAGTGGTTCGCACCGACGGCAAAAAAATGAGCTATGACCACGCGGCTGTGCGCAACTTTGGCAAAGTGCTGCCGCTGTTGCCTTTTGATTTGCTGATTGGGTGGCGGATTAAGAATCAGGCGTTTATGCGTTACTTTGACAAGTTCGCTGGCACCACCGTGATTGACCTGCGCTCCTAAAGTTTCCTGTGTTTTTTGGAGATAATTCTTATTTGCCCCGCCAGCAATAGCCTTGCAGGGATGCTATGAGTGAGAAGGAGCTGCGGGTAACTAAAATCAAAGACGGCACAGTCATCGACCACATCCGAGGCGGCTACGCGCTTGACGTTGTGCGCATATTGGGAATCACTGGTCAAGAAAAACGTGTCATGACCATCGCGATTAATGTTCCCAGCAAACGCTTCGGTGTTAAAGACATCATCAAAATCGAAGGTATGGCTCTTAGTGCGCAGGAAGTCAACCGTATCGCGTTGGTGGCGCCGCATGCATCCATAAACATCATCCACGACTACGCGGTTGTGGCGAAGCAGGAAGTGGAGTTGCCCAAAACCATCGAGGGCATCATAAAATGCACTAACCCCTGCTGCGTAAGCAACAGCGGCGAACCCGTCTCATCCAAATTCCACGTAAAAAACGAAGAACCTCTCTCGCTGAAGTGCCATTACTGCGGTGTATCTATCGAGAAGGCTGATGTGTTAAAACAGCTTTAAGGCAGCCTCTGCTTAGCCAACCTGTAGAGTGCTTCAAAATCTTTGTGTGTCATCAGTGTGCCCTGCCCAATCATGGGGCATTCCGAAGTCGCAGTGAATACGTGGGTGTCTTTGTCTGCATCGAACTTTAATGTGAAGGGGTAGAAGCGGCAAATCAGCGGCCGAAGCTCATAGATGGTGCATTTGTGGTCTTTTAGGAAAACACAGTCCCCCTCAAATTTTTTCATCTCGTAAATGTAGGGTTGCGTGCCGTTGGAGTCTTTGCAGAAATCCTCGATGGGTTGCCCAGTAGCCGCCGAAATCTCCTCTGCCTCGCTTTCCAGTAGCAGGATGTGGCGTAGTTTATGGTCTGTGTCGCCGCAGCACAACGCGCAACCGTTACATTCGAAGCAAACGTTTGCAGGGTAAGTAAAGTCCACGATTCCTCACCACACACTGCACGGATACGGATAAAAACGTACTGCGCTCCTAACGGTCTTTTTTAGGCGGCGCTACACCATTATCATGCTTATACTTGCCCTCATAACCCGTCACAAGCGGCGTTTTGAGTTCTGCAAACACCAAATGCAGGAACCGCGTTTTTGTGGGGATTTTGACGGGGAAGGGGCCACCTGAAATTTGGATGGTAAGGTTACCTTCGAACCCTGCATCCACCACAGTGGGGGGGATGGAGACGCCTGCCCTTGAGAAGGTGCTTCGAAGTTGACAGAACGCCATGAAGTCGTTGCTCAACTTTACCCGCTCCAGTGTGGCGACGAGTACCTTCTCGTACTTACCTAAAACAAATGAATCAGTAACTTTCTCCTTAACATACAACCCCTCACTGCAAGGCGCAGAAATATCCAGCACCTTATCCGTTGGCTGTAAACGGACAATCTCCTCAGAAAACCGTAAATCAACCCCATTCTCCCTAATCGTGTCCTTACTCAACGGGTCAATTACTAGCGAACCCTGCTCGATAGCTTTTCTCAAATCAACAGCAGACAATACCATTTGTTTTTTCACCGAAACTTAACGACTAAGTGTAACATTCACATATCAAAATTGCGACGGCGAAGTATTAGTGCTTTGATTTCCATCTCATTTTTGTAACTGCAACCCACAAATCAAGTTCCCACAATTCCCAAATAGAATAAGGCGCCACTGTAAAGTAATTATTTTACAATTTGATTAATATCATACGCCTCCTGCTTTCGCTATTTTCTTTAGTTTCATCTAACAACCCGCTCGCTTTCTTTTTAAAAAATTTTATTAAGATAGATAATTAGGATAAGAGTATGCGACGCGGAGGTTGGCGTACAAACAGAAAGACTGGTGGACATTTCTACTCGTATGGATATGGTTCATATAATAAACAATACCTCCCAAGAATAGGTAAAAATGTTCTTAGGGAACTATCAGTACAACCCAGAAATTACAGGCAAATGTTACAGCAAAAGGAAAACTTGAAAATTTCAACCGTCATTAATGCACTTGGGCAAGTACCCTTAATTAACGAAATACATGCTGCATACGTCGCGGCTGATTTCTTGTGGACTAATTGGGCGTTGATTTCTAATTTGTATAGTATTTACGACAAAAAAGGACCCGATGGTTTAGCAAAAGTGATTGGTACTGATATAGTGAAAGATTGTCTTACAGATGCCCAAACAGACATTTTTTGGTCGCAGATAAGCAGAATAGTCCCTGCACCTTTGCAACCAGAAGTAAAAGCTTGTTTTTCTCGAGTGGTTGAAAAAATAACCGACGTGGAAGTAGATTTCGTACGTAATTTCCTTGCTGAGCAAACACGCAAAAAGTGATAACATGGTTAACAAAACAGTAATTGATAAGATCGCAGACAATTTTAACCAAGATGGACTTAGATTTCTATTAGTCTTTAAAACTGTCAAACAAGAAGTCCAAAATGAATGTATTCGAGAGAACTTATCTTTACCTGACGAGGAAAAACTTAACATAGCCTGTGCTAAGATAACAAAACAACTTTTACTTAGCAGCGCAAAAACGCCATCAACGTTGGAGATTAAACATAAAGTAGACAAATACAAAGAAAAACTAAAGAATAAAATCGAATGAATTTTGAATTGCAGAACATTTTGTTATAGTTCTTTTTACAAGGATATGTTAATACATTTTTTTAGAGAACAACTCTGATATAAGCTTAAGAGGCCCCATTCCTGTTTGACAGCAAAGCGTAACCTCAATGACGCAAGAGATATAATTGTAACTCATGTTTTAGAAAGGTTTTGACTGTGAGCGAAAGAGCACTTAGCGGAAAAGCTAACAAACTTCGGGTTTTGTTGGGATAATCTTCAGCTTAGTGTCAGGTGGAATAACATCTTTCAAATTTCAATCGAGTTACTTTACCAATAAGGGTATTCTTGCAGCGCGTTTGTTCTTTATATAAGGGAGGGGAGGTAGCTGCTGAGACGTCGCGTGGTTTCCAACAGGTGCGGATACGATTTCGTATGCGCCGCTAAATAATGGGGTTATAGAACCCAAAAGGGCAACAGGATGAAAAAGGTCGTTATTGTTCGTTTAGGAGGTTTTTGCGGCTAAAAATCCGCTCCAACTCGGCTTTAGGCAGCCCCTTTTCGAGCGCGACCTCTTTCACGGTGCGGTTTTCGGCTTGTGCTTGCTTTGCGATTTTTGCTGCTTCCAAGTAGCCGATTTTGGGCGCAAGCAAAGTGGCAAGTGAAGGGTTCTTCTCTAGGTATTGTTCGCATCGCTTCTCGTCCACAGTTATACCCCTGACGCATCGTTCGGTGAACGCTGGAAGATAGTTGCTTAAGATTTGGATGCTAAAGAGCATGTTGTAGGCGATTGCAGGAGTCATCACGTTAAGCTCCAACTGCCCCGCTTGCACCGCCAAAGAAACCGCAGCGTCACAGCCAACCACTTGGAAAGCAACCATGTTTAGGCACTCCGCCATCACAGGGTTAACTTTGCCAGGCATAATCGATGAGCCAGGCTGCACAGGCGGCAAAGTAATTTCGTTCAAACCCGTGGTGGGTCCAGAAGCAAGCAACCGCAAATCGTTAGCTATGCGGATAAGTTCTAAAGCAAGTTCTTTTAAGCCGCTGGAAACCGTTTGCGCAGCCCTGTGGCTTTGGAGCGCTTCAAAGTTGTTTGCTGCGGGTTTTAGGGGGAACCCTGAAAGTTTAGCGAGTTCTGCTACCGCAAGCCGCTTGTATTTTGGGTGGCTGTTGGCGCCTGTTCCCGTGGCGGTGCCGCCTAAAGCAACCATGTAGAGGTTTTCTTGGCGCCTGCGCAACTCAGCGGCAGCGTGAGCGATGGCTGAAGCGTAAGCAGAAAACTCTTGCCCCACCGTTACGGGAACTGCATCCTGTAAATGTGTCCTGCCTGACTTCAAAACGTCCGCGTTCTTTTTGCCTAACTCCTCGAAAGCAGCGGCTAATTCGTCGAGCGCTTTTAGCAGAGGTTGAAGCGCCATCAAAACCGAAACATGCAGCGCGGTTGGGTATGTATCGTTGGTGGATTGCGCCATGTTAACGTGGTCGTTTGGGCTAATAGATTTGTAGTCACCTTTAGTTTTGCCCAAGAGTTCCAGAGCCCGATTAGCCAGAACCTCGTTTACGTTCATGTTAAACGATGTGCCCGCACCCGCTTGAAAAACATCCACCACAAATTGGTCAACGAGTTTGCCGTCGAGGACTTCGTCACAGGCGGCTATGATAGCTTTGCCGATTTTTTCGTCCAGCCACCCCACCTGCATGTTAGCGGTTGCGGCGGCTTTTTTGATAAGCACGTATGCTTTGATGATTTGGATGGGCGCTTTTAGTCCGCTTACAGGAAAGTTTTCTGTTGCCCTAAACGTTTGAATGCCAAAGTAGGCGTCTTTGGGGATTAACCGTTCGCCTAGTGGGTCAGCTTCTTTACGTGTAGCCATAACTCTGTCGCCTTATTGCTCTCTTTGTTGCTGTTCTTGTGTAATTTGTTTTTTGGTCTTAAGTATGGCTTGGGTGACCTTTATTTTCTTTGGACAAACAAGCGTGCACTTGTAGTAGCCTTTGCAGGCTGTGACACCATGAGGTTTAGCTGCAAGCTCCAATCTTTCTTTTCGGTCGGTGGTTCTGCTGTCAAATAGGTAGCGTTGCGAACGCAAAGATGCGGCGGGACCGACAAAATCTGGGTCTTCAACTGTGGCAACTGGACAGGCGCTAAAGCAGCAACCGCAAAGGACACATTTTAATGAATCAGCGTAGTTGCTGTGTTCTTCGATTGTTTGGATACGCTCTTTTTCGGGCTGGACAAAAGGGGCAACTTCTACCGATTGAGGATTTACGGATTTGATCCGCTCAAAAAAGGGCTCAAAATCCACAATCAGGTCTTTAACCACTTTGAAACCCAAAAGAGGTTCAATCATTATTTCTTTGCTGTAATCATAGTCTTTAATGAGTTTTTGGCAGGCCAAAGCAGGTTGCCCATTTATGGTTAAACCATCCGAACCGCAGACTCCATGCGCACAGGACATGCGAAACGAAAGCGAACTGTCAACATTAGATCGGATTCTGTTGAGGCAATCCAGCAAACGCTCGGTGGGTTCGGCTTCGATTTGAAAGGTATCGTAGTGCGGTTGCGGGCTGGTTTGGGGGTTGAAACGGTAAACTTTGAGGGTGATTTGCATGTTAATAGCTCCGTTTTTGAGGCGCCAATCGTGTTACATTAACTGGTTTGTAGGTTACTTCCAGCCCTTGAGGCGAAGCTTTCACGAGGGTGTGTTTTAGCCATTCTGCATCGTTGCGTTCAGGGAAATCTTGTCGGTAATGTGCTCCGCGGCTTTCTCTGCGTTTAATGGCACAGTAAATGATGGCTTCAGCGACCTGCAACATGTTGGCAAGTTCAAAGGCTTCCTGCAATTCGTAATTAAAAACTCTGGATTTGTCGTTTAAGCATAAGTTTTGGCTGCGTTTACGTAACTGGCGAATCTGTGTGAGGGCGGATTTTAGGGTTGAGGCTTCGCGGAAAACGCTAACTTTCTGAGTCATGAGGAGCTGCATGGTTTCCCGCAGTTCAGCCACGCGCTCAGTTCCTTTGTTTTCAAGTAGCTTTGAGATTTCATCGGCAATTATGTTTTCAGCTTGTTGAGGCAGCGGCGGCAAGTCGTTACTTTTTGTTTCCCGCAAAATGCTTTCACCAACCCGTTTACCAAAAACAACCAAGTCAATGAGCGAGTTGCAGCCTAAACGGTTCGCACCATGAACGCTAACGCAGGCGCATTCGCCTACAGCATACAAGCCAGAAACAGCAGTACCCAAATTATCAGATAAAACATGTCCATCCACGTCCGTGGGGATGCCGCCCATCATGTAGTGGCATGTCGGCGCAACAGGAACAAGCGATTCAGCAGGATCAATACCTAAGTAGGTTTGGATGAACGAAGTGATTTCAGGAAGCTTCTGGTTGAGGCGGTCTTTGCCGATGCCCCGCAAATCCAAATGCACATAGTCTTTGCCTTCTACGCCTCTGCCTTCGCGGATTTCTCTTAGAATCGCTCGGGAAACTATGTCTCTTGGCGCCAAATCCTTCAAAGTCGGCGCATACCGCTCCATGAAACGTTCACCTGAACCGTTACGCAAAACGCCTCCTTCTGCCCTTGCTGCTTCACTGATCAATATGCCCAAACCGTAGATGCCTGTAGGGTGAAACTGCACAAACTCCAAATCCTCAAGCGGCAACAAAGCATCCAAAGCCAGCGCGAATCCGTCGCCTGTAGACGCAAAACAGTTGCTGGTGGTTTTGTAGATTTTGCCGCATCCGCCCGTCGCGAGCACGACTGCTTTAGCATGGAAAACCTGTGGGTTAGTGGCTGCAAGGTCGTATCCTGAGGCGCCGCAGCAGTGGTTGGATGAAAAAAGCAGATGCTGGATGAAGACTTCGTTGTGGAAAGCTATGCCTTTCTGTTGACATCTATCAAAAAGGGCATCCATGATGGTTCTGCCTGTGCGGTCTGCCGCATAACATGCACGTTTTATTGGGGCTTGACCTTGATTTTTGGTGTGCCCTCCAAATCGGCGCTGCTCAATTTTGCCTTCAGCGTTTCGGCTAAACGGCACACCTAAATGTTCAAGTGCATAGATGCTGGCGGGGGCTTCTTTTGCGAGGATTTCTGCGGCGTCTTGGTCAGCTAAATAGTCGCTGCCTTTTACGGTATCGTAGAAGTGCCATTCCCAGTGGTCTTCTTCTTCGTTGCCTAAGCTTGCCGCGATGCCGCCTTGTGCAGCAACCGAGTGCGAACGCATAACATGAACCTTGCTTACAACTGCAACTCGACAGTTGCCCTGCGCCGCAGTCAAAGCAGTGTAGAGCCCTGCGATTCCGCCACCGATTACCACAACATCGTACTGGTGGATCATGTTTTTCCTCAAAAGTTTAGATTTCGAATTTTTCTATTATCCGTGTTTCTTTTTCGCCTGTGATTTCGGCTGTTACGTGGAAGAATTTTTCCAGCCCAGATTTGACGATGCGGGGTTTGAGGAGTTCGTCGATTTGGAAGACGCCTGCCGAGTTAGACATTTTTATTTTTATGGTGATGGGTTTAGGTGTGCCTTCTGTTACTTCTACTTCGACTTTTTCGATGCTGAGTGCTGAGACGGCGTGGATGTCGATTTTTCCTGCATTAAACGGAATCCTTGCTCTGCCCGCTTCCATATCCAACGCATCCGCAATACCTACGATGCCTGCTTCTTTGGTTAAGATTCGGTTGGAGGGCTCATTGTTGGGTTGCTCTTCATGGCAGACAATGGCGTGAAGTACTTCGGAGGTTATGATGACGCGTTCTTCCTCGTTGTAGGTGGGTGAAAGGAGGTTATCTAAAACTGTGAGGGCAAGTGTGGCGCTGTACTTTTCGTGGTTTAACCTCTGGACAATCATGCCTAAGTCATGCAGTATTGATCCTAACACGACTACCACTTCGGCGTCGTCGTTGTTCATCTTGTAATCTTCCACGATGCTTGGTGTGATTAGTTTCTTTTCCACCAAAATACGTAGAAGACGTAACGCGATGTTGGCGACGATTTTAACGTGGGTTGGTCCGTGGTCGGTGTAGCCCATGCGTTCAATCGCCATAACGTTTGAGCATTTCCAGTATGTTTGGAGTTTTTTGTCTTTTTTGACTTTCTCCATAACTTGCTTAAGTTTTAAATTGTCACGATAGGGTATGTTGAAGATAAAGGACACTTTGATGGACACCTGAGAAGTAATATTTTGAGTTGAGATTTAAACTTACATCAAACGAACGAGCAGCGATAACCAAAAAACCCTCTTGCCCAAAAAAGAAAAAACGCAAACACGACAGAAAACAGACACTTTTTCATAGTTATCTCCAGATTTCACAGCTCAACAGACAAGTTTGGATAAACAGGCTTTTAAGGAAGTAGAAACTAATGTAAACAAATCCGAATAATGAGGCATCTGTTTGGGAAAGAAAAAAGTGTTAAGCGAAGGCGCAATAAGCGAAATGGTCTACCCCGGCCAAGGCGAAGTCTTAGGTGTGGTAACGAAGTTACTGGGTTTTGACCGTATCATGGTTAAATGTCAAGATGGCGCAGAACGTCTCTGCCGCATCCGCGGAAAAATGAAACGACGTGTATGGATCCGCGAAGGTGACATCGTTATAGTTTCTCCTTGGGATTTTCAGACTGACACACGCGGCGACGTTACATGGCGTTATACCCATGCACAGGCTGAAACCTTGAGGCGTAAGGGTTTGTTAACCCTCTAAACCTCACTTATTGTAGCATCTGTAAACGTGAAATTTCTGGTTTGATTGCTTTTAAATACTCGACGGCTAACTTTTCTGTGACTAAACATGCCTAATAAAGTTCGTGAACGCCTTGACCACCTCGAAAAAGCAGTGGAACGTCGAGACAAAATGCTCATCCATGACCGCGCAAAAGAGCGAGCCACTGTAGAAGAAGTCTTCGACCAAACCACCCGCATGGTCGTATTCGACTTTCTAAACAGCGGTGTTCTCTACGAAGTCAACGGCGCAGTGAGTAGCGGCAAAGAAGCGAAAGTGTATTGGGCGACTAACAAGGAAGGCAAAGACTTAGCAGTAAAAATCTACCTCACCTCATCTGCAGAATTCAAGAAAGGCATGTATAAATACATTGAAGGCGACCCACGCTTCAAAAACGTTAAACGCGACACACGTTCGCTTATGGCGTTGTGGGCTCAGAAAGAGTTCCGCAACCTAAGAGAAGCGTCCGAGGCGAAGGTGCCCGTTCCAAAACCCATCGCTGTGAAGAGCAACGTCGTTGTTATGGAGTTCATCGGTGAGCACGGTGTTAGTGCACCTTCACTTAAGGAGGAGTGGCCCGAGAATCCACAGCGCGTCTACAAGTTACTTATTACTTATCTGAAGCGGCTCTATCAGAAAGCAAAAATCGTCCACGGTGACCTCAGCGAATACAACATCATGATGTGGAAGGGTAAACCGCTAATTTTTGACCTTTCCCAGTCAGTGTCGATTGAGCATCCGATGGCTGACTTTATGCTTCGGCGTGACTTAACGAACCTAAATAGGTTCTTTAGTCGCCTAAACGTTGATATTGTCCCAATCGAAGAATTACACAAATTGGTTGTTGGAAAATAATGTCTGGACCAGACACCTTTGTTCGAATCCCCAAAGAACGCGTCGGTATCCTCATCGGCCCCGAAGGCAAAACCAAACAGTACATAGAAGAAAAACTAGGCGTAAACCTCGACATAGAAACAGAGGGCAGCATAACCATAACCTTAACCGAAAAAGCATCAGATCCATCAGTTCTGCTCAGAGCAAAGGATGTCGCAACAGCCATCGGCAGAGGTTTCACACCTGAAACCGCTTTCAGGTTAATCCGAAACGAAGACGACATCTTTGACATGGTGGATTTACGTTTAATTTTTGGGCGCAGCGATTCAGACATTAAACGCGTCAAAGCAAGAATCATCGGCACAGAGGGCAAAACCCGCAAACTCATCGAAGAACTAAGCGAAGCAGACGTGGTTGTTTACGGCCACACGGTGGGAATCATCGGCAGCTTCGAGCAAGCAGACACGGCACGCAACGCCGTTCAGATGATTGTGGACGGATGCCAGCATCACACAGTTTACAAGTATCTGCAACGCAAACGCACCGAACTAAAGAAAGAGAAAATGGAACTTTGGAAAAAACCTCCATAAGACAGGCAGTTGCTTTCTACCGTAGCTGCTAACATGCCTTGAAAATTGTGGGTGTTATGCATGTGTAGCTAGTCCTTATTATCTCGATTTTATCCTTTTTATCCTGAAGCTGCTTGTTAGACACAGAATGAAGCTATTGCAGGGAATTTTAACTCACAGTTTCAGCAAACTATCCAAAAAAAGCCCGCTACAACCGTAGAAACATACAGCTTCCCCCTTTGAGGAGTGCATAGATGAGAGTTTTTGTTCATCAACCGGAATACATCCCATGGCTGGGCTTCTTTGATAAACTTGCAAGATGCGACACCTACGTCATCTACGATGATGCCCAGTATCAGCATGGGGGATTCCATAATCGAAACCGAATCAGAACACCACAAGGATGGGAATGGCTTACTGTTCCCATAATGCATGGTCATCCTCAAACGATTAAAGATGTAAAAATCGCCGACAACCAGTGGAAAAATCGACAAATTGATAAGATAACATTGTATTACGACAGAACTCCATACTTTAAAGAATATTTCCCAATCATAAAAGAGGCAATCACCCAAAACCATGAATTTCTATTGAACCTAAACATGCACCTCATTAAAGCCATCGCCAAAGTTCTAGAAATTGATGTACAGATGTTACGTTCCTCAGAATTTCCCTACGATGGAGAAGAAAAAACCGAAAAACTCGTTTCCATGTGCAAATTCTTAGGCGCAGACACCTACCTTTGCGGTTCAGGCGGAAAAACCTACGTTAACGAAGCACTCTTTGCAGAAGCAAAAATCAAAGTACAATACCACAGTTATATGCATCCGATCTATCAGCAAAGGTTTGAAGGATTTCAATCCAACATGTCGATAATAGATTTGCTGTTCAATGTGGGACCTGCCGCAAAAGAGATACTCCTCAAAGGTGGCTCCTTAGAAACAACTGCACAAACAGAAAAATTAGGTTTAAAACAGCTAACCGTTGACCAAGCGCAAAGTTTAGCGCAGGCTGCTTAAAGCTTCACTATCTGCGCGTGGGGCACGCCTTCGATTTTCAGTACAGCTTCAGGGTGAACATAACCCTTCGCGATGGCTTCCCCGACACAGTTCTGGCCAACTAAATTAACGATAGTTGAATTGTTAATCAATCCTACCGCTTCCTCTAGCGTGGCTTTGCGGCCTTTGTAAAAGTTTTCTTTAACTCGGAAAACAATCTTGCCTTCCTTTAACGTTTTGCCCAACAAATCGCAGTCGCAAACGGCAAGCACCACGTTTTGACCGACTTTTTGCAGGTTGAGGTAAACGTCCATCTCTTTACCGCTCAAAGCTGTTTAATTGACGATCTTGCTCCACAAGCGTTACAGACTAAGAAGGACAATCGTTTTTCTTTTGCGATTTTTGTATCGGGGCGTTTGCACACTGGACAAACAACATAAGCTTCAAGGTATCGCTGTAGGAGCCGTTCAAAGCTGTCTGTTCGGAATTTGCCTTGGAATATTGCGCGGGAATCGTGGAATGTAGCTGCCGTCGCCATCTCACGGGTTAAGAATTTTAGAATATGTTGAGGGTCACGGTCGAGTGCATCGGCGATTTCTTTAAAGTTCGCTATGGTTGTGCGCATACCCACAGTTTGAATTTGGATTCTGGGCAGTTCTAAGCGCTCTTTTTTTGCTTGAACTTCAGGCATTTGTTCACATGCACGTTTTAGCAGTTCATCGTAGTTGAAGCTCATATTTCCACTTCACCCAATGAAGGGAACTCGGATGTATTTAAGATTATAAGAACACACATAAAATAACAATGTTTTTTATGTAGGCTCCAGAGGTAAGTAATATAAATTCGATTGTTACATCGTAGGTAATAAGTCCCATTTCAGAAGGCTAACTCTTGACTGAGAAACAAAACCCAAGCCAAATTTCAAACATCAACCTTCAAATCAACAAACTAAAACAGCAAATACAAGAGAACAACGACCAAATTAAAAAATTCATCGAAAAAAGAGATGAACTTCACGAGAAGGTACGTAAAGTCCGTGAAGAAGTTAACCAACTGAAAACGGAACGAGATGCCTTAAACATCCGAGTTAAAGAGCTAAAGGCACAGCGCGATGCTGTCAGGGTTAATGTCACTCCTATTATGGAAGAAATAAACGCCCTCAACGAGAAGATCGAGGCTCTTAAGAAAAACTTGCCCCGCATTAGCCAGCGTGAACTTAAAAAAGAGTTAGAAGCCATCGAATGGAAGATTTCAACTACAACGTTGGATCTAAAAGAGGAGAAACGGCTCGTTGAAAACGTAAAAGAGTTGGAGATTCAACTCAGCGGATACAAAAAAATCGAGAGTCAACGTAAAAAAATTAAAGAACTCCTTGAGCACCGTAAAACCTTCGACGCTCAAGCAGACGTTTATCACAAGGAATTAACGGAGTTGGCCAAGAAAAGCCAAGACTTACATGCGCAGATGATGGAGAAACTTAACTCCATGAAACGGGATCGCGCAGAAGCCGATAGTCTCCATCAATCGTTCATTAAAGCAAAGGAACAGAACAGCCTCATCTATGAGCAAATCAAGGAATTAATTAACCAATCAACGGGTATCCGTGCGTCTATGCGGGAGCAGTATCAGGCTCGAAGACAGGAAAATGAAGCTCGCCGCAAAGAACAAGAAGAGAAACGCAAACAGGAGCAAGCTGAACGCGCAATTAAGGAAGCAGCCATCAAGGAAAAAATCGGGTCTGAAGCTCGAGAGAAACTCAGCCGCGGCGAGAAAGTCAGTTGGGAAGAGTTCGCCATGATGCTGGGCGACGGCGAGGACGACGAGGCTGAAACGTAAGCTTAAAGTTAAGTGCTTGTATTAATGAGATAGAGATTTCGATGGCTAAGCGGGAATCGAATCAGCAGATGCAAAAGCGCATCTTAATTTTATGTGTTGATAGAGATGGCGATCTAGAAGCTAAAGCAGCCATCAAAACGCCGCTTTTGGGAAGAACCGCCAATTTAGACGCTGCGGTTGCGTTGGCACTTAAAGATTCAGAGGAACCCGACGCTAACGCCATGTTTGAAGCCGTAAGCCTCTACGATCGACTAACCGCTAATAAGCAAGCTGACGAAGTTTTTGAGGTAGCCACCATTTCTGGAACCGACTTAGGCGGAGTTAGTGCTGACCGTAAACTTGTTGCGGAACTTAACAGTTTACAGGAAAGTTTTGGCGCCAACGAGGTCATATTGGTCTCTGACGGTTTCTCTGACGAAGCGGTTTTGCCACTTGTGGAATCCCGCGTTCCAGTGTCCTCTGTGAGGCGCATTGTGATTAAGCACAGCGAATCCATCGAGGAAACTGCTGCAGTCTTTACCAAATATGTTCGTTTACTGGTGGATAATCCGCGTTACGCTCGGATAGCTTTAGGTTTGCCTGGTATTTTGGTTCTCATTTTCGGAGTCCTTTGGGGAATAGACAATTCAGGCATCTACCCAGGCGCAATCTACCTGTTCGGCATCGCTTTTGTGATAGTGGTAGGCGGGTTTTTGCTGCTTAAAGGCTTCGGTGTTGATCGCGCCAGCAGAGATTTCTATAATTGGGCGAAGAATTATGAGCCACCTGCTTTGCCTATTCAGATTTCCAACTATACAATCATCGCGGGGATTCTCTGTGTAGCTGTGAGCATATATTTGGGTGTTACGAACGTGTACATCAACGTGCAGCCTTTCCCCGCAGATGTAGGCGCTTGGATTAGTGCGCTTCCTAACATTGCTGGAAGCTTTATTTTAGGTTTTGAAGACTTATTGACAGTAGGTATATGTATTGTTCTTTTGGGTAGAAGTATACGGTTATATTTTGAGCGGGATTCGAAACTGCTCCGTAACGTTGCTTTGATAGTTTCTGTTGCATGGTCTAGGATGATTCTTGACGGTACTGCAAAACTGATGATTTCCTACTATAAGGGGCAGTCCACGGTGGTCGGCTTAAATGACCCCGTTTTCGCCACTTTCCTGTTCACGATAATCGTGGGTATTCTCATCGGTGTTGCCTCTGTTTTGCTAATATACATCGTTAACAAGTCGGCTAAGGGTTTCTTTAAGAAGAAAGAAGAAAAAATCGAAGAAGTCTAAAACGTAAACTGGCTTTTGGTGGCTTGTTGAGACATGAGTAAGCTTTAATTGAAGCATTCGGATTTAGTTTTTAGAATTTAATCTGTCGCGACATCCAATAGGGGTTCAATTAGTGCTTACAAGAGTCCTCTCGGTACTGGGTATCTATAAGGCATATCAAAGGTGGTTATGGGGGCAAGTTAAAAACGGTGTGCCCCCCGAGCACATAGCAATCATTTTGGATGGCAACCGCCGTTGGGCTTCTGAAAAAGAAATTAACCCCTGGTTGGGGCATGAGAAAGGTGCAGAAACCGTTGAGAAACTCCTCGATTGGTGCCTAAAGCTAAACGTGAAATACGTCACGCTTTATACGTTTTCAACGGAGAATTTTGCGCGCAACCCCAAAGAAGTTGAGGAAATCATGCGTATTGCGGGGGAGCGGTTCCTAAAGCTGCTCACAGATGAACGTATCCACAAAAACAGGGTCCATGTAAAGGTGTTGGGGCGAATCAACATGCTTCCTGATGACCTTCAAAAGCGTATTCATGACGTCGAGAAGGCAACCGAAGGCTACGATAACCATTTCCTTAATTTCGCTTTTGCGTATGGTGGCAGGGCCGAAATCGTTGACGCTGCAAAAGCAATAGCGAGACTGGTTAAAGAAGGCAAACTTGAACCAGACGATATTCAAGAAAGCACGGTTGAAAAGTACCTCTACACAGCACACATGACAAAGCAGGATCCTGACTTGATTATAAGAACCTCAGGTGAAGAACGCTTAAGTGGCTTTCTGGTGTGGCAATCCGCCTACAGCGAACTGGTCTTTTTGGATGTGTACTGGCCTGACTTCCGCTTCATCGACCTGCTAAGAGCGATTCGTACCTTCCAGAAACGCAAACGCCGCTACGGAACCTAAACCGCACTTTATGTTTCTCTGCCACCCTCTCCCCTGCCTTATATAGACTGTGCAGGTGTTGGTTTAGGCTTAGGTTGCTTGGCGGGTGCAAAAGGGGTCGCGGGTGAGCGTGTGGTTGTGGCGTTTTTTGTTTGGATGATACGCATTTGCAATTATTTAGGGTGACAGATGGAGGATGGAGGCTAAATCGGGCGATTATGCCCGTTTTTTGGCGCTGACTATGCTGATAACGTCGCGGTCTTTTAGGATGGCGTCTTCTCCGATTCGGCGTTTATCTCTGGCATCTACTGCGTAGAGGAAGTTGTCTCCGAGTTCGCTGTGGATCACGTAGGCAAACTGATGAGCAGTGATGCCCTTTGGAACCAGATACGTATCTGGCAGTACGCGGCCGTTGTGGTCGGATAGGTGCTCTATGTCTTCCACTGGGTAGACGGTTATCATGTCAAGTAGCTTAAAGTATGCGGTGTTTATGGCTTCTTGGACGCCTGTGGTTCCGTTGGTTTTAACAATTTTTTCTCTGATGCGTTCAAGCGCCTGTATCTGCCCCGCTGAGAGTTTCTCTGGCTGCTTTATCTTGAAGTCGTTGTCGCCTGGTTTATACTCGATTAAGCCTTTTTCTGCAGCTCTGCGGAGTGCAAGTTCCGCTTCGGCGCTGGCGGGGATAACAATGTAGTCAAGTTTCCTTAACCGTTCTACATTGGCTTGCGCTGTTGGTAGGTCAACTTTGTTAGCTACAATCAGCACTGGCTTTGAGATACGTCTCAGTGTGTCTACGAAGCGGTAAAAGTCGTCATCGCTCCAGGTTGCTGGTTTATCGACGCTTAAGCCTGCTTTTCGTATAGCTTCATTAACGTACTGTTTCTTTATGCTCAGTCCTGTTAAGCGGTCTTCGAGGTGATGTGCGATTCCTTTTTTGTCCTGTTCAGCAGTCCGTGCGATTCTAGGCCAATCCTTCTTTAGAATCGTAACCATCCACATGGTGATTTCTTTTTCAAGAAACTGCACATCCTCAAGTGGGTCGTGCTCGCCGGGTTTGCAGCTTTTGCCTTCACAGTCGGTGCCGCCTGAAGCGTCCACGACGTGGATAAGTGCGTCTGCGCGGCGGATTTCGTCAAGGAACTGGTTGCCTAACCCGCGTCCTTCCCAAGCTCCAGGCACTATGCCCGCGATGTCTACTAGTTCCACGGGAACCATGCGGGAGCCGTCTAGGCAGAGGCTGTTTTTGGGGTTGTCTTTGACGTGGAATTCTTCGTGGACACAGGGGGTTCGGACGTAGCCGACGCCGCGGTTGGGTTTGATGGTTGTGAAGGGGTAGTTGGCGATTTCTACGGTTGCAAGGGTTGCTGCGCAGAAAAAGGTTGATTTGCCCGTGTTTGGCTTGCCCACTACGCCCAGTAAACGTGAGTATGAACGCTGCATGAGTTTCACTTTGTTAATGTTGCTGTTTGGTGTCCCTATATCATTTGCGCTTTGGCGGCGCTGAGGATGTTGATTTTTGGATAGTGTTCTACATGTAGATTTAGCGGTAACAATCCATAAAAGAAGCCGCCCCTTTAAATATCCATCAATCGTTAATTTGGGCTTAGCGGTTAAATCTTAGGGAACATGTGGATAGGTTGAATGGGAAAAAAATTCTCCCACACATCGTGATAGTATTGTTTCTGGTAGGCATGATGGTCTCCTGTTTCACAGTGCCCATTTCTGCCCTTCCAGATGACGACGATTGGGTAGCTCACCCCATGCATATTTCACCGTTTGCGGGCGCACCAAACCCAATAGGTTACACGCCAACGCAGGTTCGAACGGCGTACAACTTGCCTTCCAGCGGGGGAAACGGAACCACCATAGCCGTAGTAATAGCTTACCACACGCCCAACATAGAGGAATACTTTAACACGTTTTCTTTAGAATTCGGTTTACCTGTTAACAGTTCAGAGTCCGCTAACTTTATTGTTCACCAAATGGCATCCAACATTGAAGTCCGCAGCGATTGGTCCCTGGAAGCCTGTTTGGATGTCCAGTGGGCTCATGCCATAGCGCCTCAAGCGAAAATCCTGCTGGTAGAGGCGGTAGATGCGAGTAATACTGCGTTGCTTTCAGCGGTGGATTATGCATCTAACTATCCTGGAGTGGTGGCGGTTTCGATGAGTTGGGGTGGCGAAGAATTTGCAAGTGAAGGCTATTACGAGAGCTACTTTAGTAAATCGGGAATAGAGTACTTCGTTGCTTCAGGTGACGATGGATCTGTTGTGAATTGGCCTGCAGTCTCAAGGTATGTTGTGAGTGTGGGTGGAACTACCCTTAAGCTTAATCCTGACGGAACTGTTATCTCTGAAACCGCTTGGCAAGGTAGTAGCGGGGGAGTCAGTAAATACCTAAGCAGACCCAGCTACCAAACCAACTATGGATTAACCTACGCCCGACGCGCCGTTCCCGACGTCTCCTACAACGCCAACGTCACAACAGGCGTAGCGGTTTATAACGGAACTTGGTGGAAGGTGGGTGGAACCAGCGCGGGGGCCCCGCAATGGGCAGGTATCCATGCGCTTGGGCAATCTGCAACCAACACTAACCTCTACACATCTGCAAAAAACTCTTATTCATCATACTTCCGAGACATCACCTCTGGAGCTAACTACAAGTACAGCGCGACCGTGGGTTACGATCTCGTTACGGGTTTAGGCAGCCCCTTAACGTTGAATTTTGGTACACAACTATCGGTTTCACCCGATTCTGGTCCAGCTGAAGGCGCAATTACACTTAGTGGAGTAGGTTTCGCTGGGGCTTCAGTGAACATATCCTACCAGAACCCTCTGAATATGTCTTGGATTTCGATAGCTAATAACACTGCAACAGTGAACGGCAACTTTACCTTCTCAACGAATGCACCTGACCTCTTAGCATGCAACCCCGCAGGCGACAACACACAACTATCCGACAACGTAGTCTTTAGAGCCACCGACAACAGCGACGGAAAATCCTACTACACCACATTCAAAGAACTCCGCAGAGGCTTAAAACAGGTTGGAACCACAACCGCCCAAGGTGTATACGGTAACAACACAGACTTAACCCAGAAGGCGTTTATTCAAAGAGGCGTTGGTGCCACTGTGGTTGGAAATGGATTCCGAGCTGGTACTGTAACCATTTTTTGGGATGGCACCGAAGTAGGAAATTGGTTGGTTGACGGGGCAGGTTCTTTTTCGGCGACATTAACCGTTTTTGATACATCTATCGGTAAACACACTTTAACAGTCAGTGACGGAGCAGTGAATCTGTCGGTAAATGTAACGTGTGCGCCCCGTACAGTAGACGATTATGTGGCTGGATGGCAAACGGCGGATTTCGCGGTCAGTTTAACTTCAGATGGGGAAGTGACTGAAACATTCTACCGCCTAAACGAAGGCGACATCCTCAACGTAACTGCCCACGGTCAACCATTAATAACCACAGAGAGTGCAGGCAACACGTTGGAGTATTGGAGTACATGGAACCCATCTGAGGAAACAATCGTCGAATTGCCCCATGTAACTCTTAGCGGGATTAAACTTGACAAGACGCCGCCGACAGGTAGTGTTTGGACTAACCCCACAACAACTTCAACGAGCATAATTTTAACAGTCTCTGCAAGTGACGCAACTTCGGGCGTTTGGTTGATGCGTTTCGCAAACGAAGATGAAGACTGGTCAAGTTGGGAGCCGTATACCACACAGAAAGCATGGACTATCTCAAGTGATGTGGGTACAAAAACCGTCTACGTGGAATTCTTAGACAACGCAGGCCTCTCCACCATTGCTAGCTGCACGGTGACGCTCCAAGCGGTTCAGTTCAGCTCTCAGATGGATTCGACCACTCCGACGCAGAGTCCACAGGCCACAAGTGAGCCGACACCTGCAATTCCAGAACTCAACGCCCCAATCGTTTTCTTCTTAATGTTTGCGTCAGCTTTAATCTTGACAGTGGCTGTTCTGAAACGCAGAAGCTAATTGCCTTTAGCTGGCGACCCACAGTTCTGGTTTTTTGGTCCTCTCAACGCAGAGAAAGCGGCTGCGATAAAACATAGCGCTGCAGCGATGATGAATGCAAGGGTTAAGGCTGACATGAAGGGCGCGGCGATGGCGTTGGGGAAGAAAGTTTGTCCTTCCAGAATCGCCCGGGAAGCATCGGGCAACCCCGCTGCAAGTGGACCCATACTTTGAAGCAGTGTGCCAATGGGGTTATACCCCAAAAAAGCCGCGAAAAGCGCGCCTGAAGCAGGCGTAGTGCTAAATGCGTCGGCGAGTTGCTGCGATGCGCCTGCGTTTGCAACAGCTGTGGAAAGCGCTTCAGGCAGGGTTGCGTTTAGGGATATGATTATGATGCTGAAGAATACGGCTTGGCTGATGGTTTGGCCGCAGTTTTGCAGTGTGGACCGCATGCCTGAGGCGGCTCCTCGGTGCTCAGCGGGGCAGCTGTTCATGACGGATGCCATGTTGGGGGACATGAATATGCCGTTACCGAGGCCCATTATGAGCAGTATGAGCGCGAAGGGTAAGTAGTCAAAGTTAGCGGGTAGCAAGGTGAAGACTAAGAAGGTTATGCCTGTGATTATCATGCCGACTGTTGCGAGTACTCTTGCGCCGTGTTTGTCAGAGAGCCAACCGCTCAGCGGACCAGTGATTGCGATGCCAACGGAGAGGGGTATCATAAATATGCCCGCCCAGAAGGGTGCATCTTCATAACTGTAGCCATGCAGAGGCAGCCAAATCCCCTGCAGCAACACAACCAACATAATCATTACGCCGCCTCGTGACATGGAACTCAGGAAGGTGGCTATGTTGCCTGCGGCGAAGGTGCGGTTCTTGAAGAGGTCAAGACGAAACATCGGGTCCTCTACATGGCGCTCTATGAAGGGAAACGCCATCAACAACGCGGCGCCGACCGCTAAAGAGGCAGCAACGAACGGGTTACCCCAACCCATCGGCGAGTCACCGTAAGGCGTCAACCCGTAAGTTATGCCCAGCAGTATCAGGGTTAAGCCGCCGCCGAAACATAAGTTGCCCCAGACGTCGAGTTTCTGTTTCTTCCGGATAACGTGTTGCTCTTTTAGTTTCCAGTAAGACCAAACGGTGCCAACTACGCCGACGGGGACGCTGACCAAGAAGACCAGACGCCAATCGTAAACAGCCAAGACACCGCCTAAAACCAAGCCGATGAGTGAACCTGCAAGGAACGCCAACTGGTTTATGCCCAGCGCTTTGCCGCGTTCGTTCTCTGGGAAGGCGTCGGTTATGATGGCTCCGCTGTTGGAGAAGAGGAAGGCTGCGCCGACGCCCTGTATGATGCGGAATACTATGAGTTCGATGGCTCCTGCGTCTCCCGTGTGGGGTGTGATGGATAGCAGGATGGAGCCTGCGGTGAATATGGCGAAGCCCAAGTTGTAGAGGCGCACTCTGCCGTAGATGTCTGAGAGTCGCCCGAAAGTTACCAGCAGCACCGCGGTTACGATGCTGTAGCCAAACATGACCCAGAGCAGATACTGGAAACTGGTGAAGGGGTCAATGTTTATGCCTCTAAAAATCGACGGCAAAGCAATCAAAACGATGGTCATGTCAATGGATGCCATCAGCATGCCAAGGGTTGTGTTTGAAAGTGCCACCCACTTGTATTGTACCATAAATTTAGTCATCTGAGCTTGATTGGGAATTTTTTGCTAAAAAGGCAGGGGATTTATAAAAAGATTGTTAGGGAACAAACACGTTCCCATAATAGCTTAGTCAGCTTTTTGCGCTGTTGGCGGCTGCTCTGGGGTTTGGTTGTCTTCGAAGTGTTTTATGCGTTGCAGACGTTTTATGGGGTTGTACCAGTTCCATTTGCCAAACACTGACATCACCGCGGGCACAAGGTAAGTTCGCACCACCAATGCGTCGATTAAGATGCTAAAGGCGAATGCGAAACCCATCTCTTTCATCATCATGTTGCTTGAAAGCATCAACGCTCCAAGCGACCCTGCGAGGATGACGGCTGCAGCGGTGATGATGCCGCCTGTTTGTTGAACCGCGTGTACGATGGCGTCGTTTAGGCTCTGACCCTTAGCTGCTTCTTCACGTATGCGGGTTAGGATGAATATGTTGTAGTCCATGCCTAAACCAAGCAGCAACACAAAGAGTATCAAGGGGGTTATGAAGAGCAAGCCGTAGCTGAATACACTTTGGAAAACCACCATGGTAAGTGCAAGGGTCCAGACGATACTCATTAGCACTGAAAGAACCGCGAAGACGGGCAGAATCAGTGAACCCAACACGAAGAACAACACCAAACCGACGCCTACTGCTACGATTGGCAGAATCTGGTTAAACTGGTTCTGGAAGGAAACTCTGGTGTCAAGGATGGAGCCTGTTGTTCCACCCACATAGATGCCTGTTACGTTAGCTGCGTCGTCATAGGTTGCATGGAGAGATTCACGTAGCGCCTGAGCGTAGTTCATGGCTTCCGTTGAGTACGGGTCAACGTTGAACTGCACGGTTATTAACGCTGACTTGTTGTCTTCACCTATAGTGTCCAGTATGGCGCTGTAGGTGGTTGAGTCGGTTTCGTTGGTTATGGTTTTGTAATCGACTGTTTCGCCATACGGCATCGTTGGTCCTGTAACTTGATGGATGCCTTCGCTGTCCGCGATGTCTGAAGCGATTCTTTGCAGCGTCGCCATTTCTCCTGTGTTGAGGCTGCCGTTATTGATGATGGGGTTGGCGAAGGTAACGACAACGTATGTCGGCATTAATCTACCCCCACCGAAGGAGTCCGTTAAGGTGTTAGACGCAGCAACAGACTCCAAGTTTTCAGATGCACTGCCTAAGAGGTTGTATGTCGGCGTAGTAGTTGCATAGACATAGAAAGCAGGCACTGTAACTAAGACCGCTAACAGAATGATTACTTTACCGTGTTTCACCGAGAAAGCCCCACTTCTGGCGAAGTAGCCGCCTCTGCGGTTGTTCTTCTCTGTGATGCCTTTTGCGTAGCGTTCAAAGCGTTCGCCTGAGTTGGGCCAAAAGATTCTGTCGCCCAAAATCGCGGTTAGGGCAGGGGCAAACGTTAGGGAGGCAAGCAACGTGACGATGACGCCTAAACCTACGATGATGCCCATGGTTTGCATGAAAACCATCGAGGTGGCTGAAAGTGCAAGGAAAGAGATTATAACTGTGGCGCCGCTGGTTACGATGCTTTCGCCTGCCCATGTGATGGATTTCTTGATTGCCTCAAAGAGGGGCAACTGGTTGATTCTTTCCTCGCGATGACGAGCTATGACGAAGATGCTGTAGTCGGTGCCCACGCCTATGAGGACAGTTAACAGTACCGTGGTGATGGTGTAGTCCACTTGGTTTATGTATGTGCCCACGAGGTAGGGGAAAATCTGGGAAACACCCAGCCCCACACCGATAGTGCCCAAGGTGACTATGGGGGTGATGATGGAGCGGAAAAACAGTGCAGTAGCAATGACCAGAAGTGCAATCGTTACGGGGAGAATGAGGTCGAGGTCTTCGTTGGTTGATTGCCCAAAGTCGTAGTTTAAGGCGTCATTTCCTGTGACTAACGCTGAGGATACGTCGGCGGGGTTTTGAACTAACTTTTCTGCGATGATTCCTCGTATCGCTAAGAGGTTAGTGTTATCTGAGTTCTCAAAAGTAATAGAAACCAAAGTAACATCTTTTGCGGGTGATACGAAAGAGGTGATTAAAGATTTGAAGGGTTGCCCGATGTTGAAGGCATCAGGGTTAGAGACAACTTGTGAAGCTAAAGCTCTAATCGCGCTTTCAGTTGCGTTTTCTCCCATATCGTAGATGGCTTCAACTAATTTTGTGGATAAACCAGATTCGTCTGCGACGTAGTTTATGGTTAGGTTTTTGATTTTGGCGTTTGAATAAGTGGTGTTGCCGTTTAGGTAGTCCTGCAGTTTTAGGTTTGAAGCGATTTGGCTGGCGAAGTCTGCGGTGTCGTTTAGGTAGGCGGCGATGAATTGTGTGTTGGCTACGTCGGCGGCAATAGAGGCAGTGCTGTTTATCCAAGCTACGCCAGATATTGGTTGGGTTGGAACTCGTTTTGTCCAAGAAGCATTAAAGAATTTAAGGAGATGGGACGTGTAATCGTTGAAGGCTTCTTTGTCGAGGTCTTTTAGTATCTTTTCTGTTTGCTCATAAGAGACGCTGTTAAAGGTGGGTATTAGTTTGCTCATGCCATAGAAGTCTGGATACCAGATTACCTCGTCGGCAAGATAAGACAAAGCATAAGATGAAGGAGATTTTCCTAAGTCGTAAGCGGCTTTTACGAAGGAAACAGCCGAGTTTGCTTGGTTGGCAACATATTTGATTGCGAAGTCTTGGAGTTGAGCGTTGTTTTGGTCTTGAGTGTTGTACATAAAGTTGTCAAGCGTGAAGGCTTGCGTTAGAGCAGTAACGAAGGCTTTCATGGTTGCGTTGCCTGCAAGCGCGGTGTTGATGTATTGCTGGTTGGTGATGTTTGCAGCAAGAGATGCCCGAACCATAACGGGTAAGGCTTGGGTTTCAGGGTTCTGGAAGGTACCCACCCAAGTAGCGTTGAACGCGTAGAGCAAAGGTGCAGTGTACTGGTTGTATGAGGCGGGGTCAGCTTGCTGGAGTATGGCAGCTGTTTGAGTGTACGCAACTTGGTTAAAAGTTGCGATGAAGTTTGTTCCCATGTTGTATGTGTCTGGGTCAACGATTATTGCCTCAGCCAAAGTACTCAACGCTGAAAGCGAGGGGTTTTCGCCCAAGTTGTAGGCTGCAGTGACGAATTCAGCTGAAGATAACCCACCTGAACCCGCGACCACAGTCTGTATGGCAAACGCGGTTAATGCGGCGTTGTTTTGTTCTTGAGTAAAAGTTAGATAGTTCTCAAAGGTCAATGCACCCGTTAAAGCTGTGACGAACGCTTGGCTGGTGGGGTCGCCTGCTAGGAAGGTGTTGATGTAGAGTTGGTTTGTTTGAGTTGAAGCGTAGACTGCGCGTTCAAGCGGTGTCCAGGCGGCGGTTTGTGGGTCTGAGAAACTTTGAGTCCATATCCCGTAGAAGGCGTCCAGCAACGGTGAGGTGTACTGGGCGAATGCTTCTGGGTCGGTTTGCTGTAGGATGGTGGCGGTTTGTTGATAGGCGATTTGGTTAGATTGGTTGATGTCGCCTGTTTGGCTGTATGTTTGGGTCCAAATGTTTAGGTAGATGGCTGGTGCGCCGTAGAGGAGGTTGTAGGTTAAGTTGGCGTTTTGTAATGCGAGATGTACGCCTTGGTTGGTTTGGTTGAGGCCTTCGATGAGTTGCAGGCGAGTTTGGTTGTAGGCGGTAGCCCAAACTGTGCTGTAGGCGGCTGGGACGCCATAAAGTAGGTTGTATGTCATGTTGGCGTTTTCCAGTAGTGTGTAAACGCCTTGGTTGGTTTGGTTTATGCCTGAGGATAGTTGTTCTTTGGCTGTGTTGTACGCTTGATACCAGACGTTCGAGTAGATAGTGGAGACGCTGTAAAGTAAATTATAAGTCAAGTTGCCGCCGTAGTAGGCAGCGTAGACTCCTTCGTTGGTTTGATTAAGCGCTGGGATTAAAATTGTGTAGACGCTGGTTATGTTTTTTATTCCCGTTATGCTGGAGCTGCCGTTTATGGCGTCTGTTAATTCTTTTATAAATTGCTGAGTTGCCAGTGACGATGCGTCACGGGTGGAGATTACGATGACCAGTGAATCGTTGGATACTGATTTCTTGAATTGTGCAGAGATTATATCTTCTGCTATGGCGGATTCTTGGTTGCTATCGCTTGATGCTTCCATGTTTAAGGAGGAAACACCCGACGCTGTCACCACGATAGGCAAGATGATCGCCAAAAGCAGCATCCAGACGCCGATTATTGCCCACTTACGTTTAGTTATTATGTGGCCGAGTTTTGTGAAGGCGTTATTTCCGTTACTCAAATATGAACACTTCCGTTTGTTGAATGGTGATTTTAATCCTTTTTAGGAAGGCAGGGCGTCTCTTTAAGATTGTACCGAATATACTCGGCTTCTCAATAGAAATATATGTGTACAAACAACATTAGACGTATGCGCCGCTTAATACTTGAAGCCTCAGAGAAAGAACTGCAAAAAGCAGGCATCGAACTTCCACCGCTGAAAAAAATAAAATCCCTCGAACTCCTCTACTTCCTAAGACAAGACGACCAAGAACTCGCCACAATTTCACGCATAGAACTCCTCGACCCCTCCACAAAAATCCAAGATCTAAAAGACTCAGGCTTACTCTTAGACGCACAAATCATTGAACAAGAAAAAAGCGGAGCCTATATACTTTTCACCCGCACCGCCTCACCCACCCTACAAAACGTCTTAAACGACTTAGGCATCGAAGGAGGCTACCTGTTTCCGCCGCTGGGAATTGCAGATGGCAAAGTACGTTTTTCTTTTTTGGGCAACGAGCAGCAGATTAAGAGTTTCATGGAAAAAGTTAACGCAATAGGCATCCATTTCCGCGTGGTTCTGTTGGCGGACGCCAACTTTTCACCCATCTCGCCACTTAGCCAATTAACTGCGAAGCAGCGGGAGGTTTTGCTTGCTGCATACAAGTACGGGTACTACGACATCCCCCGAAAAATAACTTCCGAGGAACTCGCAAAAAAGATAGGCTTGGTAAACTCCACGGTCGTTGAACACCTGCGCAAAGCTGAACAGCGGCTAATCAAGCAGATAATCGAAAGCAAATTTTAGCTTTCTCTAAGAACAACCGCGTCTGAAGGGCACTCGGCAGCGCATAATCCACAGCCGTGACATAAACTCACATCAACCACCACGGGCTCCCCTTCACCCAGACGGAAAACCGCCTTAATCGGGCAGGCTTTGGCTACAGCGCATTTTTTGCAGCAAGTGCATTTTTCAGGGTTGATTATGGCTTTCATTTTTGGCTGCCTTGAGTAGTTCTTTTAGGGTTTTGTGGCATTTGCTACATTCAAACATGGCGTTACCGCAGGAGGGGCAGAATAATTCCTCGCTTAGCAGGCGCTCCAGAATAGACAAAAGCTCCGCCTTATTGTGCAAGTCACGTTCAGACTCCACTTTAGGCGCTGGCGGCTCTTGTGGTTTGGGTTTTTCTTCGTTCACTATTTCCTGATAAACCCTTGAGATGCTGGTTTTGCCTTCGCGGAGTTTTTGTTTTTCATCTTCGCTGGCTTTCTCTATGATTTTTTTCCCCCGCTCCAGAGTCCGCGTGGAAACACCAGCTTTTTTCGCCACAATTTCTGTTGCTTTTGCCTTGATTTCAGGTTCAAACAGCGGCTCTGCGTCTTGTGACGCTAACCCCAACTGTGCATCGCGTCCGTTTTTGCCGCCCTTCTGCTGTCTTTTCTTGGCAAGGGCTTTCTCTATCTCCAGCAGCGGAACAGCTAACTCTACAAGTTGAAAGTTGTTTAGGTGCCTACGCCGCAAGTTGGCTTCTATAACAAACTTTTTCTCCAGCAGTTTATCTTCAAAGTGTTTAACTTCAAAATCGGGTTCTATCCCCAACTCTGTGCAGGCGCGGAAGCGGTGGTGGCCGTCTAGGACTTCGAGGTCTCCGTTTACGATTATGGGGTAATGTTGACCTTCAGTTTGAATGGAGCGTTTGAGTTCAGCGAATTCTTCTTCTGACATTCGGGGCAGGAGCTTGTCGTATTCGGGGTTTAAGTGAAGGCTCATGTTTGTCGCTTTCTCTTTGTGTGAATAATTATTTAAGTTAAAGGGTAAACGGTCTTTTGAGCGTGCCTCAGCCAGATTTGATGCTTAATGTACGTTGGACGGGTACACCACAAGTATTATTAGACGCAATGCACCCTAATTCTTAATCAGTTAACCTAATCTCATCATTGCGAGTAAAATCGCATAATGCGATTACATAATCAACCTAAACATAAATAATTCACAGGAGAGTCACACTTACGGGAGCATCCCAAACCTTTACGATAAAGTACGTTGTACACGCTAAATTTGATATTGAAGGGGTCGTAGAAAAACCCGACGTCATAGGGGCAGTTTTCGGGCAAACCGAAGGCCTTTTTGGTCCAGAACTCGACTTGCGCGAACTGCAAAAAACAGGACGCATCGGCAGAATCGAAATCGACCTGCATTCTAAAAATGACCGCACAACAGGCTCAATCACCATACCCACCAGCCTCGACCGCGTATCCACAGCCCTCATAGCTGCAAGCGTCGAAAGCATAAACCGCGTCGGACCCTGCAGCGCCAAAGTCAACCTTGAACGCATCGAAGACATCCGCGAAGCCCGCCGAAAAGTCATCATCGACCGCGCCAAAGAAATCCTCCACCGATGGAACATAGAATCCATGCCTAGCGTCGACGAAGTTTACAAAGAAATCAGCGACACCATGAAAGTCGGCAAAGTCGAAAAATACGGACCTGAAGAATTACCTGCAGGCCCCGGCTTAGAAGGCGCAAAAGACATCTTCATAGTTGAAGGCCGGGCAGACATCATAAACCTCATGCGTTGCGGCATCTTTAACACGGTTGCACTTGAAGGCGCAAAAATTCCTGATTCCATCAAGAAAATCACCAAAGAACGCAATGCTACCGCACTGCTTGACGGCGATAGAGGCGGAGATTTAATCCAAAAAGAACTCCTGCAAGTCACCAACGTCAAATTTGTCGGTCGCGCTCCAAGAGGCAAAGAAATCGAGGAATGCAACTGCAAAGAAATCAACGACGCCATAGAAGGCAAAGTTCCAGTTTCTGAACTCAAAGAAGGCAAACCCCAACAACAGCAACAACAACCACCGCAAGCCCCACCGCAGCCACCCGCACCCAAAAAAGTATCCATTCCTCAACCCCCCAAAATCCAAGTGCCCGACACCATAAGCCAAGCAGCCAAAGCACTCGTAGGCACCCTCGAAGCAGTCTTGCTAAACGAAAAACTCGAATTAATCGAGCGCCTTCCCGTTAGCCAACTCGCAGAGAAACTTCAACAGGTAACAGGCGTAGACACCATAGTCTTTGACGGCATCATAACTCAACGCATCGTGGACATCGCAGCAGACAAATCCATCAAACGCATCGTTGCCTCACGCATCTCTGAAGCAGTAAAACCTGCACTCAACGTTGACTTGATAACCTTCCAGCAGGCAATTCCCCCAGCCTAAAAGTATTCACTTAGGCTCTTTGTTTTCTCTTCTTTTGTTGTTTTCTCTAAGTCTTTTTGGGTTACGTTAAAGAATTCCAGTATCCGCGCTGCCGCAGGTAAAACCTGATTAGTCACGTAATAGTCAACGTCGATTTCGTCGAGTTTAGCAAAAACATGTGGTTTAACGCGGCGGTTAAGCGCCCCTTTCCCAGCTACAACCACATAGCCTACTTTGTCGCCGCTTCCCAATCGCCAGCCTTTCTCAAGCAGCAGTTTCGCCGCCTCTACATGAGGAGCTCTCACCGCATACTGCTCAGGCGGCTTAGTCAGAGTCTTCCAAATAATAAGGCTATCCAGTGGTAGTCTTCTGTGTCGTAAATCAGACACCACCGAGTGCACGTAGGCGACGGCGTTTTTGGGCGTCTGCTCTTTGAGGATAATTTCGAGCACATGCTCTTGCACTTGCTTAGCGACTTCTGCCCAGTCACCCCGAATCACCTCTAAACCCACAACATCCAAGGTGCCATCTTGACGTAAGCCTGCGTAGCGTTTTTTTGCTTCGGTGAAAAAGATGCGTTTGTAGACTTCGCCGATTTCTACGTCAAGTTTGAGTTCAACCTTGATGCCTTTTTGAAGTTGGTCAACTTTGGCTTTGTCGTAGTTGATGAATAAACTGTCAGTGTCGCCGTAAACCACACCCAACCCCGCCTGTTGAGCCATCTGTGACGCCGTCAAAATTATGTGCCTCCCCCAAGCCGAAGCGGCTTCAGCGACGGGTTTAATGTACCATCTGGCGCCCACCCATCCTGCGTAGCCGTAGATGGCGTTGGTGAGGATTTTGACGGCTTTTTGGCGTGCATCCAAGATGCGGTATTCAACAGTTTTAGGGTTAAGTGCAAGCATTTTTTGGCGTAGTTCCCCGCGGATGTTGATTAAGTATGTGAGGGCTTCTTTGTAGAATCCTGGCGGCGTCTTGCGGAACCGATAACCAACTTCGGGTGCTTTGTATGAGCCGCCTTCGGGGTCAGGTTGGTCGGGTTCAATGTAGGTGTCAGGGGAGATGTTGTAGGTTATCATGATGTTTGGGTACATGGATTTGAAGTCCAACACCGCGATGTTATCGTGCAAACCAGGTTTGGGTGAAAGCACCAACCCCCCAGCGTAGGATATGTACTGTTGTTCTAGGCGTCTTGGCACTAACTCTCCGATTTTCTGCGCCAACTTAACCAGATACCAGTCCACGCGAAACCCCGTCGCGGCCGTCATAACATGATCCAAGGGGAGGCTGGTTAAACCCGCCATTTGCATGGCAAAATCAACAAGCAACTCCCCCACGCCGTAAACTCTACGAGCGCTCTCCAACGAAAACCGCTCCAGTTCTGGACGTTTTTTCGGGTTATCCCAGTACTCCGCGACCAAAACATCCTCAACCACCCCACTTCCAGCTGCGCCTACGCCTAAGTGCTCAGCGAAATTTGCAAGCGTCTTAACCTTGACCTCAGGGAACATGTCTGAAAAATCAGCCACATCCACATTCACGATGCCAGTTACTGAGACGTGACCGTAAACACTGGTGTGGGGTTCGAATCCTGCGCGGTCAAAATCCAGTTTCAGGTTGTGTTTGTGGCTTCGGCTTTTTAGGTATGTCCAGTCGGTTGCGTTGCCGCCGTAGTTTACGATGACGTCGGGGTCGAATTTTTTGATGTAAGCGTTGAAGTCGTTGAGAAGTTGCTTGTCGTTGTTGTTTTTGTCTGCGACGAACTGGTGTTCTTCTCCGTTGCTGGCGACCGTTGAAATTAACACTGTGGGGTTTCGGTCAGGTTTAGGTGTGCCTTCATGGCTGTAGCAAACAATAGAGAAAGCCAGCGTCCTCAAGCGCGGCACATTTGGGTTGTCAAGCGGTTTAGGCGAAGAAAGAAGCGAAAAAACCCCATCAACCCTTACCTTTTGGGTGTTTGGTTCTTCTGCTACTTCTGCCTCATGCCACCCACAGGGCACAACACCGTTGTCGATTAAGTAGCGCATCGCCGCCCGTATATCGTCTTCGAGGCAGTCAGAGACGCCGTCAAGTTTTCGGAGTTCCTTGGCGACTTGTGCGGTTTTTGTGGGGTTTTTGCAGGTGACTTTTATGGCGGTGACTGGTTTGCCGAAGAAACGGCGGCTAACAACTTCAGTTTTAGCTACCTCAACCGCGGCTGTCCCCGTTATTTGTTGTATCACGGTATCGGGGTTAGCTCCGCCGTGGAGAACGACGTAGAAGTAAGCGGCAAAGTTGCGCTCGACAAGTAGCACACGGTTGCCCTCCGAATCGATCCCCCAAAGCCACAGCTCAAAGGTATCTTCATCTACTTTGGGGTTGATGTCGAGTAGCCAAAAAACCAGTTTCACAGGCAACCACAATAAACCATTATTTGGGTTTAACCTTTAAAGTTTCATTTAGGCTTTATATAAGGGAGGGGGCCTCTGCGCTGAGACGTCGCGTGAAATGGTCTTGGCGTTAAAAAGTGAGGTTAAGCGGACCAAACCTTGTGCTGTCAGAGAAGAATGCTAAAAAGTGTTTGGGGCAGAAGCCTTCTCCTTTGGCAGCTGTCTGACCCGCCTAACGTGTTGGCTATCCCTTGCGTTTTCCACTTTAAAGGTAACCTGAATTGGCGATATAAGGGATTGTGGGCTTCATTTGGATGCCACATAGTATAGAACCAAAAGACCTATCTGAGGGCTACATCCACGCAGATGACAAACAAGTAGCCCGTAAAGTAGCAAAAACACCGCTTTAGCAGTAAAAGACTCCGCCAACGGCTTAGTTGTTTACAGGCCTAAATGAAGCGCTTAAACTCTTTCCCGCATTTGGGGCACCTGTAGAGCTCAATGCAGAACGCGGAGTTCTCGATTTTTCGCAAGGGTTTAGCAATGCTTTGACCGCAATGGGGGCAATTAACCATGTACAACACGTTAATAACCGAAAAGGGTTACTTGGATACAATAAAAATCTTTGTTGTTTCACTCGTGCAACCACAACCTACAAAAAATTAAGCAAAAATGGGCATTGGATAAAAAAAAGTTTAGCTGAGAAGAAATCAGGTCTTGACTGTTTTAAGCCACTCCAAAAAGCCCTCACGCACCTTCGCAGGGTTCTCAAACACATGCACATCTTCAGTTTGCATCAACTTGCGAACCTGCTCGGCTTCCTCTTTTCTTACGCGGAGCTTCATGTCTTTGCCGTTAGGCAGCTTGGTGTAGATGATGCTTTCCTTGTAGTCAACAGGCATAATCCAAACGGGTACGAATGCTTTGAGCGCCATAAGCGCCGCGTTGGTGATGAGTGTGTCGCTTATGCTGTTAACGATTTTCGCCACTGTGTTTGATGAAGCGGGCATTATCAGAAGGAATTCGTATTTGCCGCTTTGTACCATCCCTGCCAAGAAAGGCGAGTTAGAGTTGGCTTCCACCCAAACTTTGGGGAAATTCTTTTTGACTTCTTCGTCGAGGCGATAAAACTTGAGCATGGTGTCAGCGTTTTTAGAGATGTAAACGTCGAATTCAACTTTGTCTTGACATTGACTTTTTAGGTCTTTCATATTTTCGATGATTTCAGCGATTTTGTCGCCTGCACCCGTTATGCCCCAAGCAACTTTTAATTTTTTAGGTTTAACTTCACTCATAAAATTCACCGATTACTTTTTACAGTACAATTCAATGTACTCCGCAAACCGCTTCACAGTCTTTTTAAGTCCCCGCGCGCCCTCTTCGTCAAGTTTTACGCCCTCTAAGGTGTCTTTGCTCCAAAAGTTTGCACCCAAATTTGCGCCGAAGGGTCCTCCACCGACAGGGATCATGCCGTTTATGAGGTAGAAAGTGTGGATTTGCCACTGGGCAAGTTCTTGGCCGCCTGTTCTGTCTCCGCCGACGGTTATGCCCATGCCGACTTTGCCTTTGAAGAAGTCTTTGTCTGCCGCGACCAGTGAGCGGGTGCGGTCCATGACGGTTTTAAGTTGGGCGCTGACGCCGCCGTTGTAGACTGGTGTGGCTAATATGATGCCTTTTGCTTTGGCGAATTGTTCGTAGAGGTCTTCGAGGTCGTCTTGGAAGGTGCAGACTTTGTTTTTTAGGCAGAAGTCGCAGTGGATGCAGTATTCCATCCATTTGCCGCGGACATTCCAAAACTTGGTTTCGTAACCTTTCTCTTTAAGCATCGTTAATGCCTGCTCAAGGACGTATTCGGTTGCTTCTTTTCTTGGGCTTCCAGAGACTCCGACAATCATAAAAAGACCACAAGAAACTAAGCATTTGTCTGCATTAAAGCCTTACCCCGAATAGAGTTCTCACACCATTTTTCAGTCTGGTGATCTTTTGGATATTTGCAGCAATCAATTATATGAAATGCTAAAAACAAGAATTGAATGTTCAAAAATAGAAATAAATGAAAAGTTGGGGGAGAAAAGTGGGTTTTACTCGTTCTCGAAGTATTCTTCTGGCTTTGGCGGAACTGGTGGTAAGCCTCTGCGTTCGCGAATCTTTTTGATGGTGTCCGCTTGCATCTGTGCTGGGACTGGTGCCCACCTGCTGAACTGTGTTGCCCAGAAAGCTCGGCCTTGTGTGCTGCTGCGGAGTTCGTCTGCGATACCGAAGGATTCAGATACGGGCATTTCTGCTTTGACTGTGATCATGTCTTCTTCGCTGGGCATGTCGATGATTTTGCCTCTGCGTTTGTTGAGCAACGTGATTACGCTGCTGACGAATTCGCTTGGAACTTTGCATTCGAAACTCATCATTGGCTCAA
This sequence comes from Candidatus Bathyarchaeota archaeon, assembly GCA_026014685.1. Taxonomy (NCBI): domain Archaea; kingdom Thermoproteati; phylum Candidatus Bathyarchaeota; species Candidatus Bathyarchaeota archaeon. The sequence goes on along the minus strand of JAOZHW010000005.1, from coordinate 307,010 downwards.
GCAAGATGGGGTCGCTGAGTAGGATTGCACAGTAGATGGGTCTCCAAGTCATGGGGATCGCTTGTGCAGGGCCTCTGTGGACTGGGTCTTCGTGCAAGGTGATATCTTCAAGGTTGATTTTGAGTCCGTAAGCGGGTTCTTTTGCGAGTGGAGAAGTGTGGACGGCTTCGCGGAAACCTGTCTTTATGTGGTCGATGATTTCATCCACGTATTGGCGTCCTTTGATGCGGTTGACAAGGATGTTGTTTTCTTCAACTGCCACTGCGCCCTTTGCGTCGTCAGCGTCCCAGCCGAGGTTACGTAGGATTTTTGTGCGTTCGTCTTTGCTTTGCATGTCGGTGATTTTTTCTGCTTTGATAGCTTCGATGACTTCGGGGCTGAGTTTTTCGATGGTTATCCAGAGTTTGTTGTGCTTGTTGGGGCTTTTACCCATGATTGCTGGACCGCGGTAGTCGTGGCTGATGGTTTCTCTGAAGATGACTATGGGTTTGCTTAGTTTGACTTTGAGGCCGCTTTCTTGCATACGGTAAGCAGTGATTTCAAGGTGTAACTCACCCATACCTGAGAGGAGGAATTCGCCTGACTCTTTGTTCATAACGAAGTGCAGGTTGGGGTCTTCGGTGGTGAGTTTATGCATGACTTTGTCAAACAATGGGAGGTCTTTGACGTCTTCGGGTTCCACGGCTACAGTGACGACTGGGTCAGAAACGTACTGTAAGCCTTCGAAGCTGTGGATTTCTACACCTGCTTCGCCGACAGTTTCGCCGACGTGCAGTGCAGGTAAACCTGAGATTGCGCCGATGTTGCCTGCGGGAACGCGGTCAACGAAGACACGGTCGGTGGCCATGGACATGAAGACCTGCTGGATGGTGCCTTTCTGGTTAGCGCTGACGAGTTGGACTTCTTTGCCTTTTGTGATGGCGCCGCTAAAGATTCTGCCGATGGCGACTGTGCCGCTGTGTGGGTCAACTTCAATGGTGGATATGCACATGAGTAGTGGTGCGTTGGGGTCAACTTTTGCCATGCCGACGCCGACTGCGCTCTTTGGGTCGCCTGGCCAAATCTGTGATTGACGGTAAGGTTGAGCTGTAACTGGGCTGGGCAGGTGTTCGCAGAACATGTCCAAGATTGGTTCTGGCAGGGGTGCTTTTTTGCTTAGTTCATCGACTTTTCTGCCGACGTCTGCTGGTTCACCGCTGTATGCGTCGATGATGTCTTGGAAGCTGACTTTCTTTAGTTTCATGTGGTTGAGGTTTAAGCCCCACTTGTGAAGTGCAGAACCGAAGGCGACGCGGCTGTCTTCGATTTTAACTTGCCAGTCCTGTTTATGTTCTGGCGGAGCATACTTTTCGATGAGGCTGTTTACGCGGAGAAGAATCTTTGCGAATTTCTTCTGAATCTCCGCGGGGGTCAACTTGATTTCTTTGATTAATCGGTCAACTTTGTTGATGAACAGAAGAGGTTTGACGCGTTCACGCAGAGCCTGCATGAGCACGGTTTCAGTCTGAGTCATAGGGCCTTCAACCGCGTCGACTACGACGAGGGCTCCGTCGACTGCTCTTAGGCTTCTGGTAACTGCGCCTGAGAAGTCGATGTGTCCGGGTGTGTCGATGAGGTTGATGAGGTAATCTTGGTTGTTGAATGTGTGGACTAAGCTGACGTTTGAAGCGAAAACGGTCATTTGACGTTTCTGCTCAAGGTCCCAGCTGTCTAAGAAGAGTTTTTGTCCTGCGGTTTGGGTGCTGATGATGCCTGCGTGGGCTAGTAAGCTGTCTGAGAGGGTGGTTTTGCCGTGGTCTACGTGTGCGATGATGCTGGTGTTGCGGATGATGTTTGGGTTATTCATCAGTTTGACAATTTCTTCTGTTTGTCTATATCGCGCCATAACTATGCTTTCTCCAATTTGATTGAAATTTTACTTTGAAATGCTTGTTTTTTGATTATTTGAAGCATTATTTACTCTACCATGAAATTCGGTGAGACTACAGGGAAATTGAGTTTGTCGCCTATTAACTTTATGGCATTATTCTATGAAACAATTGGGCAAAAAAGAACCGCAAAAAGTCGATTTAACGCTAACCGCGCCATTTCTAGAGCCCTCTGCCTGCGAGGAAGCGGTTGATTGTACTTCGCAATATGGTTAAGTCGAGTTTGCAAAAAGGAATAAATCCACTCTGACTTTTATGCAGAAGCGAAATAGGGAGTTCAAGGAGAGGAAAACTCAAGTTGAATACTCAAACAAACAGAGGCTATACATGTTTAACAGCGTGCTTGCCGCGTCCAAAAGCAGCCTCATCCCCGATTGGTTTAAATCAGACATCACCCAATAACCAAAAACTAAACTCACAAAAAAAGAACCAACAACGCTGAGGATACAAATGTTTCTTAACACTGAGTCAGCGCTTCAAACAAGAGGTTTAACTGGAATGTTTATCAGCAGTCATGCTCATCTATCACTGGACACCGTTTGGGCAAGCTGCTTTTAGGGTTTGGCGATAAAAGTTTGGAAAAAGCTGCCTCTCAGCCTATCGAAAAAGTTTTCGAAGAATTACAAACCACAGCGAATGGTTTAACAAGCGAGGAAGTTAAACTTAGACTCAAAAAATACGGGTACAACAAACTCACCGAACGAAGACAACTCCCCTTCATCCACAAATTCATCAAGAACCTAAAAGACCTCTTTGGCATACTGCTCCTTGTAGCAGCCATTCTTTCTTACATAAGCGGCAGCCCCGAACTCGCAGTCATCATCTTAGGCGTAGTCTTCGTTAACATATTTGTCAGCATCTTCCAAGAGTCCCGCGCTGAAAAAGCCATGGAGACTCTCAAAAGCTGGATGCCTGAATACGCCAAAGTCATGCGTGACGGCGAACTTAAAAAAATCTCAGTCAGAGAAATCGTTCCCGGAGACGTCATCTTGCTCGAAGAGGGCGACCGAGTCCCAGCTGATGCCCGTCTGATTGAAACTTTCGATTTATGGACCAACAACGTTCCCCTAACAGGTGAATCCGAACCCCAACCGCGTCAAGCGGAAACTGTAAAAACCGTGGAAAAAGCATACCTCTACTCGCCCAACCTTGTTTTTATGAGCACCAGCGTCGCAAAAGGGCAAGGCAAAGCCGTCGTTTACGCCACCGGCATGGGCACACAGTTCGGCAGAATCGCCAGCTTAACGCAGACCATCCAAGAAGAAGACAGTCCGCTGCAGAAAGAAATCGGGTTAATGGCAAAGTACGATTTCTTCATCGCCTTAGCTGTGGGCGCCGTGTTCTTTTTGGCAAGTTTTCTGTTCCTCAAGGTTCCTCTGGGCACCAGTATTTTCTTCATGATCGGCGTCATGGTGTGCTGTGTCCCTGAAGGGTTACAGGTTACTGTTTCCAGCGCGTTAGCCATCAACGTGCTTAAGATGGTTAAGCAAAACGTGCTGGTTAAACGCCTCTCTGCCGTGCAGACATTGGGCAGCGTCACCGTCATCTGCACCGATAAAACAGGCACAATCACCAAGGGCGAAATGACCGTCAACAAGCTTTGGGTTAAAGACCGCGTCATCGAAGTCTCAGGCTTAGGCTACATGCCAGTAGGCGACTTCACCATAGACGGCGAACCGCTTAAGCTTGGAGAAACTAAATCGCTGGATAAACTGCTTGAAATCGCCGCGCTCTGCAACGGCGCCAAAGTTGACCCGCCATCGGATCGGAACCGCAACTGGAGCGTCATAGGCGACCCCACAGACGGCGCATTGCTCGTTGCCGCACTCAAGTATGGTCAAGTTATCGATGAAATCGTAAATGAGAAACCCACTATCGACATTTTGCCGTTTAGCTTCGAGCGCAAACGCATGAGCACCGTACACGAATACAAAGACGAAGTCTGGGTTTACACCAAAGGCGCCCCCCGAAGCATCCTTGACCTCTGCAACCGCATGTACGTAGAAGGCAAAGAGGAAGCCTTAACCAAAGAAACAGAAGACTGGATAGAGGCAAGAATCCACGAGTTCGCAAACGAAGGCTTACGCGTCATAGCCATGGCTTACAGGCACATGCCCAAAGCCGAGTACAAAAAAGGCGACGACCTCGAAAAAGAGTTGGTGTTTGTCGGTTTAGCTGCGATGCGTGACCCGCCAAGAACTGAAGTCAAAGACGCCGTGCTTAAAGCTCAGCAGGCAGGCATAAAAACAGTCATAATCACAGGCGACTATGGACCCACTGCGCAAGTCATCGCGCAAGAAGTAGGCATAGTTGAGAAGCAATGCTGTCAAGTTATCCGAGGTGTTGACCTCGACGAACTCGGAGACCAAGCTATAGTTGATGAAGTGAAAAAGGGCAACGTGATTTTTGCCCGTGTAGCGCCAGAGCAGAAGCTACGCATCGTCAAAGTGCTAAAACAGAGCGGCGAAGTGGTTGCTGTTACAGGTGACGGAGCCAACGATGCGCCTTCACTTAAAGAGGCAAACATAGGCGTCGCCATGGGCGCTTCAGGCACAGACGTGGCGCGAGAAGCAGCAGACATCGTTTTGCTCAACGACAGCTTCGCCTCAATCGTGAAAGCCGTCGAGTCAGGCCGCGCAATCTATGAGAACATCCGCAAATTCATAGTCTACGTCTTCGCCCACAACTGGGCGGAACTTATTCCCTTCGTCCTCTACGCCGCATTGGGTTTCCCCCTCCCACTTCTTGTAGTGCATGTGTTAGCTATCGACTTAGCCATCGACGTCATCCCAAGCTTGGCGCTGAGCCGTGAACCACCCGAACCAGGCATCATGGAGGAGCCGCCCCGCAGCATCAAAGAACGTCTGTTCACACGCAAAGTCCTATTCCGCTCTGTGTTCATCGGCGTCATAATCGCCGCTGGCGCAATGATTGGTTGCTTAAGTGCTTGGGCAGAAGGGGGATGGTATATTGGAATGCCTGTACCCAGTGACTGGGTGTGGGGAAAAGAAGGCGTTATTCCCAATCAATATTACCTCAAAGGAATCACCATGACCTTCGCAGGCATAGTCGTTGCCCAAGCAGGAAACGTGTTGGCAAGCCGAACCAGCAAACAATCCATGTTCAAAGCCAACATAGCCCACAACAAATGGATAATCTGGGGGATAACCGCGCAACTCTCAATTTTAGCTGTCATAATCTACGTTCCATTGTTGCAGCAGGTATTCGGTACCACTGCATTGGGCTTAACCGACTGGCTCTATCTGCTTACATTACCTATCGTGGTGATTGTTGCTGAGGAAATTCGCAAGTTCATCAACCGCAAATTCAGCAAAACCACCCAAGACCTAAGCAAACACGACCACACATAAAAAACCTAAATCGCAAAAAGCGACTTAGGCAGGGGATTATGGTTCTGGTCCAACGTACTTGGTTGCTGCAACTGCGCCTCCGCAGTACCACTTCACGGGTTGATTTGCGGTTATGCCGCCGCCGATGGAGACGTGGTCTATGCCTGGGTTGGCGTTGTTTGTTAAGCCTGTAGCGTTTAGGTTTTCGGCGTTGTTTAAGTAGAAGTGGACTTCTCCGTTTCCGCTGCCTTGGATGCCTTGCAACTCTACAAGGTACCATGTGCCCGCGGAAACTGTTTCGGTGGAAGTCAGGTTGTAGAGGACTCCGCCATCGCTGTACGATAGTTGCCAATGCCAGACTCCACTTTGTCGAACGACGCTGAGGCTGCAGATCTGGTTTTCTGGTTTAAAGTCGGTTTCAATCGCAGAGTTGTATATGCCGCCTGCACCTATGTTATCGCCATCTGCTGTGGGCAAGTTACCGAAGAACACGTACCAACGCCAATAGATAGAAGTGTAGTTTCTGTCCAGCCACTTGAAGAGGTAACCCCAATGCTGCGACGTAGCCGTGTTGGTGGAGCATCTAAGCATAGAATTTTCGACGCTTAACTCGACGCCGCTTGTATCAGTGTATGTCCATGCACTGAAGTCGCCTGACTGGAACTTGTCGCTAAAAACCATCGCGGCAGGGTCTGGAGTGGGCATTGGGCTTGGCGTCGGAATCGGAGTTGGAGAGGGAGTCGGTGCTGGCGACGGTGTAGGAGTGGGGGTGGTTGGCGGATTGGTTGGTGTCGGTGTAGGTGATGGTGCAGAGGTAGCAGTCGGATTGGGAGTTTGTGATGGCGTTGGAGAAGGCGTGACCAGCGGCGTAAAGGCGGGTGTGGGCGTCGGAGCAACTATAACGGGTTTTGGTGTGGGCTGAGCCGTCGAATAAGGCGAGGATGAGGGCGAAGGAGAAGTAGTAGGAGTAGACTCAGAGTTATGCACTGTCAGTACGCCTAAATTGGAAATAACCGCGGCAACTCCGACTGTGGTCATCAAGAGAACCGCAAAAACAAGAAACAGAAACGTTTTCTTCACTATTTCACTTTCCTCAAAAATAGACGCTAATGGTTAGCGAACCTTCGCTTTCTAGTTGGAATCGCTTGCTTATTACGATATGTGACTGTAGAAAGCCACCAGCAAACCCCAAAGTCCTCAAACAGTCAGGTGTCTTTTGGGGTTAAGCGGAAACTGCCGTCCTTAGGATAAAACACTATGCCCGTGCAAACCTGTACTTCGGGGAACTCCTTGTAGCGCCCACGGTACTCTGCGATTTTGCACTCGATTTGCTGTTTGAGATCTGCCCACTCTTCTTCAGAGCCACATGTTAACTTCAATTCCGCGAGTAGCTCCTCCTTAGAGTGTGTACCGATCATTTTTCGGCGAAGCGCTCCACCAGCCATCTTACGGTAACTGTAGCCATCATAGAGGAAGGGGTCACCTGTGAAACCCATGCCTCTAAGTGCCTCTGCAACGACGCTGGGAAGTATGTTCCAATCTTGGTAAGAGAGGAACTCGTAGGGTTCTGGTACATCGCCTTTTCGTTTGGGTTTTGGGGTCTTCCACACCCAAGGTGCATGGTCGGGAAACTCGGAAGCAGCCGCCTCTTCGGGTTCAGGCTCAACGGAAGACTTGATCATTCCTTGCTGCGGCTCATAAACGTCACCTGTTCGGAGAAGAAAACGCAACGCTCCCTGGTCAGGAACCTTAGCAGCTTCAACCATACCTAACCCGGTTGTCCGCTGTTCCTTTTGAATCCATTTGAGGGTTTCTTTTCCCCGATCTTGGATGGATTTTTCTACCATAGCCGCAGTTCGCCCAGTACCATGAAGAACTATGGACAAATAGATTCCAATGTGAGATAAATGGGTATTTCTGTTCCAGGCTATCTTTTGCGTCTATTGTTATCAAAATTTCGCTCACAGAAGCGGTCGCTACTGAAAGCTGTTGCATGTTGAAACCGATTGCGCCTTTATATAAGGGAGGGGAGGTCCGCTTGGAGACGTCGCGTGATTGCATTAGTTATGGCAGGCTAAGTGACCAATGTGGTTCTCTCTGCGTGTTAGACGACGTAACGTAATGAAAATCACCGAACATATGCTGCATTTCCTAACAACTCCCAAACTACAACGGTGGATGTGGACACAAAGTGTTATTTAGCACTTTGAGGCTTTCTTGTCTTTGGTGCCAAAGACTTGGAGTTCAAAGGGCGAGACATAGTTTCAATCGAAGACTTCACCCAAACAGAAATCAACCATATCCTCGACGTCGCCAAATCCATGGAGCCACTGGCCAAAGGCGGCTCAGAACTCCTCAAAGGCAAAATCCTAGCCACACTCTTCTTTGAACCCAGCACCCGCACAAGGCTCAGCTTCGAGAGCGCCATGCTTAAACTCGGCGGCAACGTCATCGGTTTCGCTGAACCAGACGTCTCCTCTGCACGTAAGGGCGAAAACCTTGCTGATACGGTGCGGACGGTTGAAAACTACGCCGACGTAATCGCTTTGAGGCACAGTTTGGAGGGTTCGGCGAAGTTGGCGGCGGAGTTCAGCAAAGTTCCAATCATCAATGCAGGAACAGGTGCAGAAGAACACCCCACGCAGGCGCTAATTGACCTCTACACGATGCGCAAAGAGAGAAGCAAAATCGACGGGTTAAAAGTGGCGTTGGTCGGCGACTTGCGTTATGGGCGAACGGTGCATTCGTTGGCGTATGCGTTGGCGCTCTACAACGTGGAACTCTACCTTGTCTCGCCTGAAACGTTGCGTATGCGCAAGGATGTTTTGTCAACTATCAAAAGCAAAATCCCCGTAACTGAAAACGCAAACCTCGAAAAAATCATGCCTCAAATAGATGTCCTCTACGTTACCCGCATCCAAAAAGAACGGTTCCCCGACGCCGCAGAATACGCCAAAGTGAAAGGCGCATACCGCATCGACTTAAAAGCCATAGAGAAAGCCAAAAAAGACCTCATCATCCTCCACCCGCTGCCTCGTGTGGACGAAATCGCCCCCGAAGTCGACAACACCCCGCAGGCGCGGTACTTCCAGCAAGTCTGGAACGGCATCGTGGTGCGGATGGCGTTGCTCTCGCTTGTTTTGGGTGCAGTTGAATAGTTAGGTTGAAGCGAATCGGTTAAAAACGGTTAGGGTGCTCATTGAGCCGCAGGTGGGGCATTTGTGGAGTGCGCCGTAGTGGTTTTTCTTGCAGTTGCTGCAGTAGCATACGGTGCGGTTGTAGGTGAAGAATTCGCTGGCGGCGTTCTCGATTATGCGTTTGGTTAAATCGAGTAGGGCTTCTGGGCTGAATTCGGCTCCTTCTAATTCGAAGATGTCTAGGCTTCCGCCTGCAGTTAAGCCCCGCAGTAGCTGCGCCATGTCGGTGGTGCCCTGAGGTGCAAGCAGCGGCTGAGCGGGTTTTATGCCGATACGCTTAACGGTGGAATAGTAGGGTTTATCGCGTGTTCCCGAAAACTTTACTTTCGCCACACCGTAACGTTCGATGTCAAGCTGCGCGAGGCGTTCGGCGGCTTCACGGTTTCCCAGCATCACAATGTGGAGGCGTTTACCGTATTTTCTGCCCACTTTCTGCTTGAACGCCAAGATGCAGGCGATGACTTCTTCGACGAACTTGCGTCCATCCTCGGACATGACGCTTTTTCCAGTGAAAGCTTCCGCTGCTTCACGGAACCCAGCCAAATCAATTATACGCGAACAGTTTTCCAGTCTGAAGTAGGTGTCGCCGTTGCCTTTCTGTAGCAGGAAGGGCATGTTGTTTTTGCCGAATTGCTTTAGCGCGTTGGATTTGATTGTGAGAGCGCGGGCGGATAATTCTAGGCGTTCTTTGAGGAGGTCGAGGAATTTGTTTTTGTCCTTCTCGCATTCCATGGCGATGCGGGGCAGGTTGATGGTGACTGAACCGAGGCATCCGGTGCGCAGGGTGTCAGTTTCCCAGTCGCCTGTCAAGTCGGAGGCGAATTTTATGCCCGACGAAGAGTAAGCTGCGTTTTCTCCGTCTTTTCTTGTGAGGTTAGCAAAGTAAACTACGCCGCCCTGTGCAGCGAGTTGATGCGCCTTTAGCAGAACCGTTTTCGCTGCTTCATCGACTAAGGCTGCATCGTTGATTTTTATGACCAGTTTGGGGTTTAAGAGTGGTTTGTGGACGCTTTCTTCGAGAAATATTTCGAGGATAAGCGAAGCCAAAAGCAAGCATTCTTGGGCGTAGTCACCGTATTTGCCTGTTTTGCCGTTTGGACCTGTGGCTTCTTTTTCTGCAGTGGGCTTGGGAATACACAACTCCAACCCCAACGTGGCTTCCACATGCTGGTTGAGGTTAAAGAGGAAAATTCTGAGGCTTCCTTTTAGTTTTTCTTTGTCCGCCGCGCGTGTGTAGGGGGCGAGAGCGATGTTGAAGTAGTTGAACGTCTGTGAACTGTTGGTTTCTTTACTGGCGTGAAGCATCACGTTAAACGCAGTGGATAAGGCGGTTTTGAAGTCTCTGGGCGGCTCTAGTGAAATCATTTTGGGGTTTTCAAGTTTTATGCCGTTTTGGAGGAAATAGCGGATGTCGTGGATTATGTCGTTGGGTTTTAGTACCCAAGTTCCTAAGCCGTCGATGTGGATTGCCCCTGAGAGATGCGCGTCTGCGATGTCGCGGGGAAAAACGTTTAGCAACGTGTATTCGCCTATGACGGTTTGACCTGCTATGCGGATTGCAGAATCTCCGTCTGCCGCTATCTCTTTTGACTCGATAAGCGCTGTGACTTCGTGGATGGGCATGCCGACACGGGTTAGTTTGTGGCGGTAGTCTTCGTAGCCTTTTTCCACTAGTATACCGTTGACGACTTCACGGATAAGCGGAGCAGTTAGGTACTTTATTTTTGACTTAATCAGACGTTTTTCTGCTTCTTTGGCAGCTTTCTGCGCAAGTTCCGCAGGCACCTTGGCTTCTTTGATGAGAGAATTGGCGATTTTGTTAGCGTCAAACTCTTCCACCGTAAAATGCGACGTACGCACCATCATACCGCGAGGTTTAACCGCTTTTTTCTCCACGCGATCGGCGACGTCAAGCACCATCTTGCCGAGGTCGGTGAGGTAATACTTTTTTGCTTCCACATCTGCCTCAACCAACCCCGCTTTTAACATAAACTTGAGGTGGTAGGCAAATCTTCCTGCGTCTCGGCTGGGATTCATCTTCAACTCATTCATAAGCTCCGTGTAGGAAAGGGCGCTTTTGTCAAAAAGCAGGTTGAGGATTTGTAGTCTGAGGGGTGACGAGACAGCTTTTAGCACTTTTACGCCGCGACTGCGAATTGGTTGCTGATTTACCATGCCCTTTACCCCTCTGTGCTCCTAAATTTTTGTGGAAGTACCTATTATTCCACTGGAGAGTTTAAACTTAACTAAAAAACAGAGGCATAAGAAACTGCTCTACATGTAAACGCCTGTTTAGGTGGGGCAGGGCTGCTGCTGGCTGATGCAGTGCAGGGTGCCAAAGCCATAGACCAAGTCCTTGCAGCATATACCGACAACTTTGCGAGTTGGAAAAAGCTTTTGCAGAATCGCGAGCGCTTTTTGGTCGTTTGGGTGATCAAAGACGGGTACCAGTACTTTGGTGTTGCCTATGTAAAAGTTGGTGTAGCTTGCGGGGAGACGGTATCCTTCGTCGCTTTCCACTTTAGGCATGGGCAGCTTGATGATTGTTAAGGGGTTGCCGTCTTGGTCAACGGATTTCGTTAGCAATTCATAGTTTTCTTTTAAAGCTTCATAATCTGGGTCGTTGGGGTCATCTTCGTAGGCGCAGACGATAGTGGTCGGGTTAACAAAGCGTGCTAAATCGTCGATGTGGCCATCCGTGTCGTCACCCAAGATGCCGCGTTTGAGCCAGATGAAGTGGCTAACCCCCAAGTATTCTGAGAGGTACTGTTCGATTTTTTGTTTGTTTAGGTGCGGGTTGCGGTTGCTGTTTAGCAGGCACTGCTCAGTAGTGAGTAAGGTGCCTTCGCCGTTGACGTCGATGGAGCCGCCTTCCAAGACGATGCCTGGCTTGAAGCATCTAAGCCCCATGTCTTTGTTTATGACGTCGGGGATTTCTTTATCTTTGAGCAACGTCTCGTATTTTTCGCCCCAACTGTTGAAGTCCCAGTGAATCATCGCCAACTCATGACGCCGGTTTTTGACGAAGATTGGGCCGTAGTCACGGAACCATACGTCTGCATAGTCAGAAACGTAAATGTGAACCCTGCTTAGGTCTATGCCAGCCGCCTTAAACATGGCTGTAGCTTTCTTTTTGGTGGGCTCATCAATCACGAAGAGGTTAACTTCTTCGCTTTCATGAATTTCTTTGACAATCTGCACATAGGTCTGCTCTACTCGCTCGACGCGGTCGGGGAAAGTGGTTGGGTCATAGGGCCAAGCAAGCCAAATCGCCGTATGCGGTTGCCACTCTGCAGGCATAGTAAAGCCCAGTTCGCGACAGGAACTATTGCTGCTCATGGCTTGTCGTCTCCAACTTGTTTTTCCACAAGGGGCTTGTAGGTGTCGGGGCGTCGGTTGCGCAGAAAACCCCAACCTTCCTGAATTTTTTGATTCTTGCTGAGGTCAACTTGGGCAATTACAATCTCTTCTTTGTCGCTGGCTTCCACGAGGACTTTGCCAAAGGAATCACAGACAAAGCTGCCGCCCCAAAACTCAAGTTCATCCTCTTCGCCGACACGGTTAACCGCCGCCACGTGAACGCCGTTAGCTATGGCATGTGCCCGCTGCACAGTTCGCCAAGCGTCATGCCAGTCGCCATCAGCCGAAGTGTAGCCTTTAACGTATCCGATGGCGGTGGGATAAAAGATGATTTCAGCACCCTTTAAGCAGCAGATGCGCGCAGCTTCAGGGAACCATTGGTCGTAGCAGATAAGCGCGGAGATGCAGCCGTAACGTGTTTTGAACACTTGATAGGGGGTGTTGCCTTCTGCGAAGTAGGTTTTTTCGTAGAAGTAGGGGTCGTAGGGTATGTGGTTTTTGCGGTAGGTGCCCAAGAGTTCGCCGTCTGCGTCGATTACGGCGGCAGTGTTGTAGAATTTGCCGTCTGTAGCGTTCTCAAACAGCGGCGCAACAATGACTACCGAGTATTTTTTCGCTAATTTTGTTAGTGCATCGGTGGATGGGCCGGGGATGGTTTCAGCAAGGGCTGCAGCATCCACTTTTTCCTGCTGCGGAAAGTACCGTGTGCGGTAGAGTTCTTGAAGACAGATGATTTGTGCACCTTTTTCTGTAGCTTCTATGATTTTCCGCTGGGTTTTCTGCATGTTCTCCGCTATATTTTCAGAGACGGAGGTTTGGATAAGCCCAACTGATACTTTAGTGTTCGACGCGGTTTTTTTGCTGATTTTTTGAACCATCCTTGTCGAATATCTCATCGGCTGACGTATTAACTTTTTGAGTGGAGCTTAGCGACATAAGCGGAAGTTAACGTAAATAGAAAATAAGAAAAAATTATGTAACAAAAAGGAAGTTGAGTGGCTCACAGTGCAGCTTAATTGGTTGCTGTGAGTTGCTGAATTAGTGTTTCCGCTTCTTTTTTGGTTCGCTCTGCCTCTTTAGCGGCTTCAGTGGCTGCAACTTGCACGTTTTTAGCGATTTCCTTTAGTTGTTCTGACGCCGCTGCTTGTTCCTCGATTGCAGAGCTGGTTTCTTCAGAAGCGGAAGAGCTCTCCTCAGCGATGCTTGAAACTTCCTCGATGGCTTTGACGACTTCTCCAATTTCTTTCAGACCCTGCTCCATGTTCTCTGCGAGTTTACGGATTTCGGTGTTGGTTTGCTGCATGATTTGTGCGATGCCTTCAGTTTCCCTTATTGCACTTTGAATAACGTTAGAGCTTTCTTCTGCACCCTTTCTGGAAGTTACGGTGATACGGTTTGTTTCTGTGCCAGAATCCTTTATACCCTTAACTAACGTGATTGCTCCGCCCGCGGCTTCTTTGGACTGCCCAGCTAAGCCTTTAACTGCGTCTGCGACGACAGCGAATCCTCGGCCAGCTTCACCAGCACGGGCTGCTTCGATGGCAGCGTTGAGTGCAAGCATGTTGGTTTGGCCTGCGATGTCTGCTACGGAGTTTGCGAGTTCTCCGACTTTGTCAACGGCGTTTACCATGTTATTGACGGCTTCAGCTACTCTGATGATGTCGCTTTGGATGCTGTTTATGGCAAATATGCCTTTTTGTCCTTTATCGTTTGCCTCCAAGGCTTTACGTGTCGCCTCGTCAGCTATCAGGGTGGTTTCTTTAACACTTGCGCCTGCCTCATCCATGATTTTTTTGAGGTTTTCCGTTCGTTTAGCTGTTACCTGAGAAAGTTCAGCGAGTTTCTGAGAACCAGTTGAAACCTGCTGGGCTGCGGTGATGACTTGCTGCATTCCTATGCTCATTTGAGCGGCTACTTCTGCGGTTTTTTTACCCATTTCAGTCATCATGAGGCATTGGGCGTTAACTTTGTCAGCTATTGCCGCCACATTTTTAGAAGACGCGATGGCCTTAGAAATGATATTGTTAATTTGTGTTACGTCTGTAACGATTTCAACCGCGCCTACAACGTTCTTGTTTTCGTCGTAGAGTGGTCGCGCTACGTACTGGATAGGCACTTCCAAGTTTCCAGGGTGAGCTGTCGTCTGAGAGGTTGATACTTCACGGTTTTTCATTGCCCGTACACAGGCACATTTGTCTGTGTGGCAGTCGCCAGTTTTGAATAAGTCGTAGCATTTTTTTCCTACTGCCGATAGGACAGTTTCACCAACTAGTTTTGCACCGAATTTGTTCATGAAAGTGACTGTGCGATTCTGGTCTATAGCAACTACGGGGGAGGGGATGCTGTCTAGGTATTTTGCGTAGAGTCCACTTTTTTGTCCTGTTCTTTTAGTTCCTGATTTTCTTTTGTTAATTTCTCGATTTTTTGTTCAAGCTGAGCTATCTTTTCCTGTTCAATTGTTGAATTCAAGTGAGCCTAACTCTCCATAGTGGTGGAAGTTGATATTCATCGGTAGACGAGTTTATAATAGCTTATGAATTCAAAATCCATCTAAAAACTATAGTCAAAAACAATAAAATCACGGTATCTGATTGGAGAAACAAACAATTTATTTATTAACCCAGACTGCGGTCAATACATAACATAGTTTATAGGGGCATAGAAAATGAAAGTATACATCATCCAGTTTCCCTTCGGCGTAGCAGCCTTCAACGAGAACAACCAGCTAGTAGAGAAGGCTCTGTTCCCCAAAAAAGCCATGCAAGCAGCCAAAAGCTTACTGCGCACCGAGCAGGGGAAACTTTCAGACCAAATCACATCACTCATCACCTTACTCAAAAACGGCGGCTACGAAACCTTTGTTTTTGCCAACGCAAACTTGGCACAGGAAGCCCAACGCAGACTCAAAGTAACAAGTGAAGTCGCTAAACCCGCAGAATCCGCTGCGTTAAACGCGCGCATGAGCGAAATTGCGTTAGAATCAGGTTTCGCCGCAAGCCTAGTTGAACTTGACAGCTGGAACCGCAACGTCAGCATGGAACTCTCAAAACTGCGCATCAAAGGCGCCACAGGAAAACGCGATCTCATCGTGTCGCAAGGAATCCAAACACTTGACAGCCTTGACCAAACAGTTAACCTATTTATGGGCAGACTCCGCGAATGGTACGGCGTTTACTTCCCTGAACTTGACCGTCTCATAGAGAAACATGAAACCTACGCACGTCTCGTCATGAACATAGGCGACCGAGAAAACTTTACCGTAGAAACTCTTGAAGCAGAAAACATCCCCAAAGAACGCACAGAATTGGTTGCAAAAGCTGCCGAGGCATCCATGGGCGCAGACATTGCAGAATCAGATTTAGCGCAAGTACAAGCTTTAGCCAAAGATGTTTTAGCGTTCTACAACCTGCGAAAAAGCATGGAAGACTACGTTGACCGCACCATGGAGGAAGTGGCGCCAAACGTCCGCGCGGTCGCAGGCGCACTACTTGGTGCCCGCATGATTTCTATGGCAGGCGGCTTACAGAACCTAGCTATGCGACCCGCCAGCACAATCCAAGTTTTAGGCGCAGAAAAAGCCCTATTCCGCTCACTTAAAACAGGCGCAAGGCCACCTAAACATGGCTTAATCTTCCAACACACCCTGCTCCACGACGCAAAACGTTGGCAACGAGGAAAAATCGCACGTGTAATCGCAGGCAAACTCGCCATAGCCGCACGCGCTGACGCGTTTGGAGAAAAACACTACATCGGCGACCAACTCAAAGAAGAAATAAACAAACGCATCGAAGAAATCCGTGAGAAATACAAAGAACCCCCGCCGCAAAAAGAAGCAAAACCTAAACCACAACGTGACGGCTTCAGTTACAGAGAAGGCGGAGAACGCCGATTCGAAGGCAGCGGAGGCGAGCAACGTACGCAACGGCGTGAACCTTTCCGAGAGGGCGACAGACGACCTTTCCAGCAGAAACCACGCCGCGAAGGCCCACCTAGAGGCGGTAAACGCAGACGCAAACAGTGGAGAGACAAGCGTGGGCGTCAGAGTTAAACCAAACGACAAATTCAAAGAAGTCTACCAGATACTGCTTGAAGACGGCTCGAAGCGGCTGGGCACAAAAAACCTTACCCCCGGCTTAGCTGTCTACGGCGAACGTCTCGTAAAATTTCGGGGCGTCGAGTACCGTGTTTGGGATGCTTTTCGCAGCAAACTCGCAGGCGCCATCATAAAAGGTCTCCAGAATGTGCCTATCGAGCCAGGTTCAAAAGTTTTGTATTTGGGTGCAGCTTCAGGAACCACCCCCAGTCACGTTTCCGACATCGTCGGCGAGTCAGGGCACGTTTACTGTGTGGAATTTGCCCAGCGTTCGCTACGAGATTTAGTTAACAATGTGGCAGCATACCGCCCAAACATAACGCCGATGCTGGAAGACGCACGGATGCCCGAACGCTACGCCATGTTCATCTCAGGAAAAGTGGATACTATCTACTGTGACGTTGCGCAGCCTGAGCAAGCCAAGCTTCTCGCCGACAACGCAGATGTTTTCCTCAAACCAGACGGTTGGGTGATGCTTGCATGCAAATCACAGAGCATAGACGTGACGATGGCGCCTGACGCGGTTTACCAGCAGGAAGCGCGGGTACTGCGCAAGAGAGGCTACGACGTTAAGGAGATTGTGCCGCTTGACCCCTATGATAAGGCTCATGCGATGATTGTGGCTCAAAAAACCTAAACCTCAAAAATACCCATTAATTTTCTTTGAATCTTGCAGGTTAAAACAGTTTTAAAACTTAAATGGAATCAAAGGCCGCAGTGACCCAACAACCCAGACCCTTACAACCAAAATTGGAACCACGACCACTAAGCCAAACAACGCCGCTGTCAAAGTCATAACACGCAACGCTTTCCCTATGTCCGCGTGAGATATGTGGCCGTGGTCGTCGCCCAGAGTGTAGTGACCCTGCTTTTCGAGTTGAATGTTGAGTGCGCCAGCCATGGCAGATATGGTGAAGCCTGCGTTCGGGCTTGCCGTTTTGTGTTTGTCACGTTGCAAGATGCGCCAAGATTCACGCCAGTCTTCACGGAGCAAAAAGGCTGAGGCAACCATCAGGTACGCAGTAATTCTTGAGGGCAAATAGTTGGTTAATGTGTCCATTTTCGCGCTGAACCACCCGATGTTTCTGTACTCCGCGTTCTTGTAACCCACCATAGAATCTAACGTGTTAATGACTCGGTAAGCGAATGCGCCTGGGACACCGAAGAGGGCAAAGAAAGTGAAGGGTGCAGTTATCCCGTCGGTTGTGCTTTCCGCGATGGATTCGACGGCTGCAGAGATGATTTGTCGTTCGTTAAGGCTGTTTGGGTCACGTCGAACGATGTAGGGAAGCCATTTGCGTGCGCCGTCTATGTCGTTGTTCTTGAGCGCTGCCGCGATGGGTTTAGTGTATTGCCCCATGCCGCGGATTGCAAATGTTGCCTTAAACAGGATTGCGCCTACGATGATGTAGGGGATAGAGCCAAAAGAAAACCGCAGCCACAGCAACAAGGCGCCAACTGGAACCGCAACAATCAGCATAATCGCCAGCGCCATCAAGACGCCGTTAGCTTTCTCCACGCGCGGGTTTGGATGTTTGGCTCTCTTTTTGAGAAACAGGATGAGTTTGCCTATACCGATGGTGGGGTGGATTCTGTCTGGGTACTCGCCTAAAGCAAGGTCGATTAGGAAGGCTAATGCGAAGATGAAGAGGGAATCAGTGAACCATGACAAGTCAAACGCGAACATGGCACAATCAAACCGACTTTAGCGCCCTCTTAAACGCTTCGATTAACCGCACGTTTTCCTCGTGGGTTTTAACAGCGACTCTTATGTAGAATTCGTTTAGTCCGACAAAGGAGCTGCAGTCTCGGATGAGGATGCCTTGCTGGAGCATTCTGTGTTTGAGGTTGTTAGCGGTTATGTTGGCATTACGGATGTCTATGAAAAAGAAGTTGGCGTCGGGCGGCTCAAAACTAAAGCCTTTGATTGCAGCAAGTTCTCTTTGGAGCCACGCTTTTTCCTTCTTGATTAACTCCCGCGTCACCAAGAGGTGTTCTTCGTCTTCTATGGCGGCGACCGCAGCAGCCTGCGCTAAACAGTTAACGTTCCAAGGAATCTTGGCGCACAACAGCACATTGGCGATTTCTTTGGAAGTTATCCCATAGCCGACTCGCAGCCCTGTTAATCCGAAAATCTTGGTAAAGGAACGCAGAACAAACAGGTTCGGAAACTTGGCGAGGTTTTTGATTTGTGTGAGGTCTTTTTCGTTGTCTACGAATTCTAAAAAGTCCTCGTCAAGAAAAACCAAAACGTCATTTGAAAGTGCAGTTTCGAGGATGTCCGTCAAGGTGTCTTTTGGGATGAGTTTGCTGGTGGGGTTGTTGGGGTTGCAGAGAAACGCCATCTTGCAGCCCGCCATCTCCCGCTTGAACGCCTCCGTCTCCACTTGGAAACTGCTGTTTAACCTGACGAACTTCGGGGCTTCCCCTGTTTTGCGGACCGCACTTTCGTATTCGCCGAAGGTCGGTGCAGCCATAAGCGCTTTGTCGCCTTTCTTGAGGAAAGCCTCTGCAAAAAGGTACATCAACTCGGTTGAACCGTTACCAACTACTATGTTGTCTTTTGTTATGCCGCTGAAGTGGCTTGCAATAACCTGCCGTAACGCGTTAGAGTTGGAGTCCGGGTAAGCCGCCACCGTGTTAAATGCCTCTTTGGCGGCGTCAAGAGCCTTCTTTGAGGGACCCAGCGGATTGACGCTTGAACTGAAATCCAAAATCTCTTGCGGTTTTAGCCCGCTTTCTTTTGCGGCACCATAAACCTCTGCGCCGTGTGGGCAGGGTTTGAGGTTTTTTATGTTATCCCTGACTAAACTCTCAATAGGCTTCATTGCATGTGTTCCCTGTGCCGCTAAATTACATGCTTTTGTTAAACGTAAATCATATAAAGGTTTGGTCGACTGACTTGAACGGTTAAGTTTGTGCAAAAGGATTATCTCGGTTGGCAGCTATGTTGTTTATGGGCTTTTGCCGAGGGAGCAGGCGATGAGTGAAAAAATCGATAAACACAAAATTGAAGAATTAAAAAAGATGGTTAAAGAAAAAGACCCCAAACAACCCATAGAGCAACTTTTAACTGTCTTCTGTGAACGCCACGGCTTAACCATGGGAACATGCCGATACTACTACAACACGTTGGTTGACAGGGGCGAAATTAAAGAAAAATAACTTAAACCCCCCACGCCAGATAACTTAGTTTAGGGCTAAGATTTGAGTGAACTCGTATTCGTAGGGTTAGGGTTAAACGACGACAAAGGCATCACGCTTAAAGGCTTAGAAGAAACCCAAAGTGCAACCGCCGTGTTTATGGAAACATACACTAGTCGCATGCCAGACTTCAACTTGGAACGCTTCGAAGCGCAAATCGGCAAAAAAGTTCAGCTTATCACACGTAGCGACCTCGAAGAAGACAGCGGCAAAGTCATCCTCCAAGCCGCCAAAAGCGGCAAAGCAGTGTTTTTGGTGCCCGGCGACCCCTTCATCGCTACCACCCACGTCACGTTGCGCATTGACGCAGAGAAAATGGGGATAAAAACCCGCGTCGTCCACGGCATATCCATCATGTCTGCCATAGTGAGCCTTTCAGGTTTGCATAACTACAAATTCGGCAAAACCGTCACCGTTCCCTTCGCAGATAACTTCTCTGAAACCCCCTACAACGTCATAGTACAGAACAAAAAGTTGGGTTTGCATACATTGTGTCTTTTGGATTTAAGAGCCGCAGAGGGCAAGTACTTGTCGATTAAAGATGCACTTAAGCAACTACAGATGGTGGAGGAGAAAAAGAAGCAGGAAGCCATCACGCCATTGACGGTTGCCGTTGGAATCGCCAGAGCAGGAAGCAACAACCCCCTCGTAAAGGCGGGTTTCGTTAAGGATTTGGTTGACTGGGACTTCGGGGAACCACCATTTAGCCTCATTATTCCGGGGGATTTGCATTTTATGGAAATCGACGCGCTCCTCGCTTTTGCGGGTGCACCCGACGAGTTTAGGAGGCTGGCTAAATGAGCGTCGAGTTTCTCGCATCCAAATACATCGCCTCAGCTGAGAAAGTTTTTGCGGAACTGGAACGCAAACCAACCCCAATCAGCGTATCCGAGGAGACTGTGGAGGCGGTTTTGAGTTGGGCAACCGATTACCTAAACGATGCAAAGTATTATAAGCAGCAGGGCAAGCTTGAAACCAGCTTAACGTCTGTAGCTTACTGTGAAGGGCTACTGGACGCATTAAGATTAATCGGTGCAGTGAACTTCCAATGGCCAACCAAACAACCAAACCAAGAGTAGTCCTTGCCTCAGGCGTATTTGACCTACTTCACCTTGGGCACGTACGTTTCTTGGAGGACGCAAAAAAATCAGGCGGACCACACGCGAAATTAATCGTTATCGTCGCAAGAGACAGCACTGCAGAAAAGTTGAAGGGAAAAAAACCCATCATGAACGAAGATCAGCGGCGCGCCCTTGTGGAGTCGCTTAAGGTTGTGGATGAAGCGGTTTTGGGTTATGAAGGCTTAGACATCGGCGAGGTACTCGCGAAAATCAAACCCGACGTAATCGCTTTGGGTTACGACCAAGCAGAGATGGAAAACGAAGTCAAAACCTACCTAACTCAGCATAAATTGGGTGTTGCTGTTGTTAGGATTGGCAAGTTTGGGGAGAATACTTTAGATAGCTCCACAAAGATTAAACAACAAATAATCGACAAACTCGCCAAACGGTAAACACCATGAAGAGCGACAAGTACAAGCCCACCTACATACTAATTGCCTTAAACGTGGCTATCTACATCGCAGGCGCCATCGTGGGCGGCAACGCCATAGAAACAGGCGACAGTGTCGTGTTGGTTTGGGGACAGGTTAACGCATTCGTATTCGCAGGAGCTTACTGGCAACTCTTCACATCCATGTTCATCCACGCCTCGATTTTCCACCTCGTCGGCAACATGCTGTTTCTGCTCATCTTTGGATTACGCGGAGAAGAAATGTTCTCGTTACCCGAATACCTCGGCATCTACTTTTTAGGTGGCTTAGCAGGCAACTTGCTGTCACTTTTGTTTGGCCCCAACTTTATCTCAGTAGGCGCTTCAGGAGCCATATTTTCAATGTTTGGGGCATGTTTAATTTACGATAGACGCTCCGTTCGGCAATCCATATTGGGGGCGGTGGTGTTTGCGTTTTTCTTGTTTTTCATAAACACAGGCGAAGGCGTAAACATACTTGCACATTTAGGCGGCTTACTGGTTGGTTTGTTGCTCGGTTACGTTATAGCGTCCAGACGCAAACCTGAACAGCAAATCAACTACCAGTTCCAGTACAGAAACACGCCTTTTTAGAGGCCTGTGCAGATTTCCACTTTAACTTTGTTTCCGTCTTTGAGCCCTAACTGCTTGCGAAGGCAAACAGGAGCAATCAACTCAAGCACCGACGCGTCGTAGTGGCTGCGTTTAGCTGTGACCAAAGCGCCTTTGATTTTGCCGCCGATGACTGCATGGTAGCATCTGACGAGTCCATAGCTGCGTCCTTCTCCTTGAAAACCCATAACTTCTATGGCGGGGTACGATTCGAGTTCAGCGCGGGTTTTTATGTCGTAGTCATCTGATAATCTAACGTTTAATGTACCAGGGTATGGTTCGAACCCCAATTTTTTAGTTATCTGTTTTCTGTAGTCAGGCTTCGATACATAGTATGCGCCTTCGCCGAGTCCAGTGAAAACGGTGCCTTCCAGAGTTACCGAGGGCGGATACGATTTTTCCATAAGTACCTTGAGGTTAGAGTACAGTTTTTGGAGTTCACAATTTCCTTGAGGTTCGATTTTAATCAAGCTTCCATCAGGGGTAACTTTGCGCGCAATCCAACCCTGACGTTCCAACTCGATAAGGTAGCGTGACGCGGTCTGCTGGCTGAAGCCAAGTTTTTTGGCTAAGTACTCGGTTGAGATTTTCGCGGTCCGATTGTACGCGCCCATTTCAGCCAGTTTAAGCAACATATAGAGGTGCTGCCAATCCGCTTTGTCAGTCAAACAGAGGTCTCCGCTGGATTAGTCAATGAGCGGTTGAATATTTAAGCGGCTCGAAACAGAATCACTAAAAACCCCGCCGCCAAAATTAATCTTTGAGGCCAAGTGAACGGCAAACGTTTTCGACAACATGGGCAGCATCTGGGCAGAACTAGCCGATAAAAGCCACACCGAACGCCAAATCAGCTTCCTAAAAAACCACCTTAAACGCGGAGGGGTCGTTTTGGATGTTGCTTGCGGCACTGGACGCCACCTTACCACTTTGAGCGAGGCTGGGTTTGATATGGTCGGGTTGGATGCTTCCGCGAACTTGCTAAGAATCGCTAAACAGCGGCAGCCTTCTGCTCAACTGGTTAGAGGCGACATGCGGTTTTTGCCTTTCAAAACAGACGCCGCCACTGCAGCCATCAGCATGGACACAAGCCTCGGTTACCTGCCCCAAGAAAAAGACGACCAACAAAGCCTCGCCGACCTCCACCGCGTGCTTGGGCGCGGGGCTGTTTTGGTGTTGGATGTCTTCAACCCTGAACACCTCTCGCTCAAGTATGGTCACAGGGGGCTTTTGAAGCGTCTAAAATGGGCAGCCTTACCCCTGATGCTGAAGTTACATAGTCGCTGGCTACTGTTTCGAGTCTTCAAATGGCGCGAGTATCCGAGCTTTTGTCTTCTCCAAAAGAGAACTGTAAGCCACAGTGACGATTTGCTGTGCGATTTGTGGGTGGTTTGGGAAAAATCGACTGGAAAACTGGCTTATTTTGAGCACCGCGTCCGTTTATACGATAAAAGCAAGTTGCAGGCACTGTTGGGCAGCGTGGGGTTTGCTGTCGAGGAGGTTTATGGTGATTATGATGAGCAAAGATTCGCCGCATATTCTCCGAGACTTATTTTCAAGTCAAAAAGTTAAACAACATTTTCTGTTTAATTTGGAAAAAAAGTTATAAGTTCCTAAAAAGAAGTCACTGGGGAAGTGAGTTTCATGAACGCTTGGAAACTGCGTTTTTCCATGGTTGCCACCTTAGCAGCCATCTTTGGGTTAACCACACTGGTCTTCTCGGCTGTGTTGCTATACGTCGGGTACTTTAGCATAATAACAGTCGGAGTGCTAGTGGTGGTGCTAAACGTTGTGCAGTGGCTTCTCTCACCTTACTTGGTGGGCGCCATCTACCGCGTTAAAGAATTAAAAGAAGGCGACAACCCCAAAATACACAGAATGGTCGATGAATTAAGCAAGAAAAGCAAAATCAAAAAACCCCAAGTCATGCTCTCTCAAATCAAACTACCCAACGCATTCGCCTATGGCTCACCGCTAACTGGCAGCAGAGTTGCAGTAACCGAGGGATTACTAAACAGCCTCGATGACGGAGAAGTAGAAGCCGTAATCGGCCACGAACTAGGCCACCTAAAACATCGAGACGTACAAGTCATGATGGTCGTCTCCTTCTTGCCTGCACTGTTCTACTACATCGGCTGGACCATGATGTGGTCAGGCATGCTGGGCGGAAGCCGCAGAAACGACAGCGGCGGCAACAACGCCCTACTCGGCATCGCATTCATGGCTTTCTCATGGGTTCTCACACTGTTCACCCTATACTTAAGTCGACTTCGCGAATACTACGCTGACCGCCACAGCGCCTCCATCGTTGAAAACGGCGCAGAAAAACTCTCCACTGGATTAGTCACCATAGTCGAGGAAAGCAGACGAAGTGGCAGATCAAACCAGCAGCAAAACAAAAACAACAACGCCTTCAAAGCCCTCTTCATCTCCGACCCCGACCGCGCCAACGTTGACTCTGCAGAACTCCACGCCAACCAAGTGAACAGCAAACAAGACCTGCTCCGACAGAAACTCTCAGAGAAACCGACTCAAACTGACGCCATCATCGAAATCTTTTCCACCCACCCCAACATAATCAAACGCCTCCGCGCATTACAGGAACTCCGCAAAAACGCTAGTTAGTAGAGTAAGTCGGGGCTTCGGTGCTCAAAGAAGGGGTTAACTCTTTTTTCTTCCCCCATCATCGATGTTTCACCGTGGCCAGGATAAATGATGAGTGCGTCAGGCAGTGCTTCCAGTTTTCGCAGCGACCGCGTCATATCGAGCATTGAGCCTTCAGGGAAGTCTGTTCTGCCGATGCCGCCTGCAAATAACGTGTCACCAGTGAAGATTAAGTGGTCTCCAAGTAGACATATGCAGCCTCGGGTGTGGCCGGGGGTATGGATGACTTTTAGGGTTTCCTTGCCGAACTGTATTAGGCTGCCCTCTTCAAGCAGGATGGGGGCGGGTGTTTTGTCTGTTTGTAGGCTTTCGATGAAGTAGGCGTCGAGTTTATGGATGCATATGGGTACGTTGAATTTTTCTTGAAAGATTTCGTCGCCTTTTATGTGGTCGCTGTGACCGTGAGTGTTGATTATGTATTTGATTTTTAGCTGCGCCTGCTCAATGTAGTCTAGAATCGACTGCGCTTCGGAATAGTAATCCAAGCCAGGGTCAATTATAATTGCTTCTTTTGTGTCGTGGCAGCTTGCTACGTAACAGTTGGTTGATAACATTCCGACGGTAAACGTTTCGATTAGCATACAAACCAAACCTTCTCAGTAATCTCTATATCAGAAGCACAATATACCATTTTGCTTTCTAAAACCAGGGTAACACAAAAATGCAGCCGCCACGCATTTTGATAGCCTCCAAGCGCGCCCACCCAAAAAAGAGAAAGAGTACTTCCGCCCTTTTGAAGTCACGCGACCTCTCTTGCGCTACCTCCCCTCCCTACCTCAAATGGAACTAATACTACCAAGAAAACGGTTTATTGGTCTTTTTTGGTTTACGCTACGTCTGTTTGGTTTCTGGGAAACCTTAAATTCACCGTTACGCCCAGAGTACTTGTGGCAGAGGCGAAGAGGATGAGCAAACAAGATCAGCCTCGTTGCACATACTGCGGCAACTTTATCGACGACTGCAAATGTGTTTGCCCCTACTGCGGGGAAACCGCGAAATGCACTTGCTGTATAGGCACCGATAAAGCAACCGGCGGCGGATAAAGGCCACAAAACAGAATTCTGAACTGGGAAAGCGATATGGTAATTGAAAGCATAAACTGGATGGCGGGTGGACCGCAAGGAAGCGGCGTAGATACAGCTTCAACTATCTTTGGCAGAGCCTGCGGATACGGTGGTCTCTACGTTTACGGCAGACGTGAATACCACTCAAACATCAAAACCCTGCACAGCTACTTCCATCAACGCGTCAGCAAGCAACCTACACTTGCAAACATTGCGGATGTGGATTTGTTGGCGGCGTTTGATGCGGAGACGGTGGTGCGGCATGTCGGCGAAGTCGTGAGTGGAGGCGGCGTGATTGTGGATTCCCGCGACCTAAACGTCAACGTTTTACGTGACATCGCGACGTTCAGCGAAGACTACAAGACAGTGGTGCGTGCATTCCAAAAAAACAACGGCGTCGGCGAAACCATAAACGATTTCCTCAACTTTGCCAAAGAAAAACAGATCCATGTTTTTCCTGTGCCCTACATGGACTTGCTGCAAGACATAGGCAAGCAACTTAACATCGAAAAAATAAGTACACTATCCAAAATGATCAATGTCCTTTCAATCGGTGTATCGTTTGCGCTTCTAAAGTACGACCGTAACCTCGTTAAAGACGCAATCAAAGCCACCTTCAACGAAAAAATCGTCGCCATGAACATAGCAGCCGTCGAAACCGCATACAACTACACCGAAAAAACCTTCAATGTAAACGGTTTCAAACATAAACTCGAAAAACAACCCGCCCGCGAACCACGCATACTCCTAACAGGCAACCAAGCTGTTGCAATGGGCAAAATCTTAGGCGGCTGCAGAGTCCAAACATACTACCCCATAACACCCGCTGCAGACGAAAGCGAATACATAGAAGCTCACGAAATCCTCAAAACCAAAGGCGGAAGCCAAGAAGCCGTAATCGTGCTCCAAACAGAGGACGAAATTGCGGCAGTGAATTCTGCTTCAGGTGCATGTTTAACTGGGGCGAGAGCTGCAACCAGCACTTCTGGACCCGGTTTCTCTTTGATGGCTGAAGGTTTAGGTTGGGCAGGTCACAACGAAGTTCCCTTAGTCATAACCTACTACCAGCGTGGTGGCCCCTCAACGGGGCAGCCTACAAGGCACAGTCAGCAGGATTTGCGGTTTGCTATGCACGCAGCTCACGGCGAATTCGCAAGAATTATTCTTGCGTCAGGCGACATAGAGGAGTGCTTCTTTGACGCGGCAGAGGTTTTCAATTTAGCTGAGAAATACCAGATGCCCGTCATTCATCTGCTCGACAAGGGTTTAGCGAACTCTTCACAAACATACCCTGCTTTCGATTACAGCAAAGTGAAAATTGAGCGAGGCTTAATCGTCGGCGAAAAAGACCTCGAAGGTAAAACCTACAAACGCTTCGAATTCACAGAAAACGGCGTGTCTCCCCGCGCGTTCCTTGGCACAAAGAACGCTGTACAATGGTACAGTGGCGACGAACACAACGAGATGGGCAACATAAACGAGGAGCCGACGGTGCGGCGCAAGATGATGGACAAACGAGTCGGCAAACTTGAATTGGTCGACAAAGATGTGCCCTTGGAGTTGAAAGTGAAGTTCTTCGGCGACGAAAAATCAGAAAACATCGTCTTAAGCTGGGGCTCACCTAAAGGCGCCATCATCGAAGCCCTAAACCAACTCAAAGAAGAAGGCTACAGCTTAGGGTTTTTGCAGGTCCGCATGATTCATCCACTTCCCTCTGCCTACATAAAGCAGCTGCTTAAGGATAAAAAACGGATAATTGACGTGGAGGATAACTGGACTGCCCAACTCGGCGGCGTAATAGCCGAGCACACAGCCATCAAACCTACACATTATATCCTCAAATATACAGGTAGACCCATGATGACAACCGAAGTATACAAAGCAATTAAAGCAGTTTTAGATGACAAAGCCGCTGAGCGGGAGGTGTTGACGCTTGGCGCATAAACCCTCAGACTACAAGTCAAGCGTCTACGTGGACTGGTGCCCCGGTTGTGGAGACCACGGTATAGTATCCGCTGTGCAGATGGCGCTTGCAGAGTTAGCACTGGAACCACACAACGTGGTTATCGTTTCAGGGGTGGGTAACGCAGCTAAACTTCCTCACTTTGTCAAAGTCAACGGCGTCCACACTTTGCACGGCAGGCTGCTGCCTTTTGCAATGGGTATAAAGACGGCAAACCCCCACCTCGAAGTCATAGGAGTGGGTGGAGACGGGGACGGTCTCGGCATCGGTGCAGGACACTTCGTGAACACGGGGCGCCGAAACATCGATTTGACTTATCTGCTACATAACAACGGCGTTTACGGTTTAACCAAAGGACAAGCCTCACCTACCTTGCGTTTGGGGTTAAAGACTAAGTCTCTGCCGAAACCCAACATCAACGAAGGCATCAACGCCGTCGCGTTAGCAATCACATCTGGCTACACTTTTGTGTCCCGCTCATATGCGTTTGACATAATCCACCTAAAAGACACCATCAAACAGGCCATTTTGCACAAAGGGTTGGCGCTTGTGGAGATTTTGCAGCCCTGCCCGCCGTACAATGATATTAACACTAAAGACTGGTACGCAGGCGCAGACCGCATAGACCCCCTAACTGGTCAACCGCAACCCCGCCTCTACAAACTCCAAGACATAGGGTTTGACCCCTTGGTCCGAGAAGAAAATGAAATCTTTAAGAAGAAAGTTGCAGGCATGGAAAAAGCTCAGGAATGGGGCGACAAAATCCCCATAGGCGTATTCTACCAAAACCCGCTTGAACCCACGTTCCAAGAGCGCTTTGCTAAACGCATACCCTTCTACTTGCAGACTCCGCCAGCTAAGCAGCAGCTTAAAGACGAAAACGGTAATTCAACGGTTGATTTAAGCGAGTTCATGGATGACTTAAAAACAAGCTAAATTTAAGGAGAGGTAAGAAGTTTCTCCTTTCTCCTCGCTTTTCTCCTGTTGTCCTTCTCAAAACAAGTATGGCGGGTTTTGCTTATAACCCGTATTTCCAAGTTGGGAATATGTCACTGCTTATCGGTTTCTTCATCGACGTAG
Organism: Candidatus Bathyarchaeota archaeon; assembly: GCA_026014685.1. Classification (NCBI taxonomy): domain Archaea; kingdom Thermoproteati; phylum Candidatus Bathyarchaeota; species Candidatus Bathyarchaeota archaeon. Next base: position 278,968 of record JAOZHW010000005.1, on the reverse strand, counting down.
CAGTCTTCGGTAAAGCGCGGGGTGCATACACAGTAAAAAACTAGATCCTTTTGACCTGTGTTTGTCATTTTCTGTGAAGTTAGAGGGGGAATCACAACGACATCGCCGACAGTGACCTCTGTGGGTTGGAGGTTGCCGACGGTGACTACTCCTTTGCCGCTTGTTATGATGTAGATTTCTTGTACTCCTTTGGTTAGGTGGTGTGCTTTGGTTGTTACGCCCGGTTTGATTGTGGCGCGGGCAATTGAAACGGCGGGGTCGCTGTGGTTTTCAGCTATATAGCACTTCTCAGGAGTGAGGTATTCGAGGGGTTGGTTGGCGCGCACGATTTTTGGGGTCATTTTCGTATCTCTTTTGGTTTTTGTTTGTTGATTTTGGGGTGTATTATGGGGGTTGCGGGTTTTTTATTTATAGTGTTTACGCAATCTTTAACCAATGTATGTATTTACGTAGAATGGGCTGTTTTTCCGTTTTAGTCGTTTTTCTGGGTTTTTATATGTTGAGTTTTTTGTGTATTTTTCATGGAGTTAACTTGATGGGTTTATGGTTGTTTGAGGTTTTAATGTAAAAAATTATTATATATGCGCTAACTGTAGTGTACTGAATTAGCCTGCTAACACTACGCTTAAAATCAAGCACGAGTGTATATAATATAATGAGATGCCCCTACTGCAACTCTGAAGAATCAAAAACCCTCGAAACCCGAGACTCCCCCGAGAACACCACCCGCAGACGCAAAGAATGCATAACCTGCGGAAAACGCTACACCACCTACGAATACCTCGAAACCATCGAACTCATGGTCCGCAAAAAAGACGGGCAACTACAACGCTTCGACGTCAACAAAATCATACGTGGGCTCCAGAAAGCATGCGAAAAACGCCCAGTAACCATGAGTCAAATCACCGAACTAGCTGAACAAGTCCGACAAGACCTCATGCTTAAAGGCACACAAGAAGTTGCGTCCAGAGACATCGGCGATTTAATCATGAAGCGCTTAAAAGCCGTGGACCGCATCGCCTACATTCGATTCGCTTCAGTTTACAAAGAGTTTGAAGAGCCTGAAGATTTCAGGCGGTTACTTTCGGAAGTGAAGAAACAATGAAGTTTGTCCTAAAACGTGATAGTAAATTAGAACCATTCGATCAAGAAAGAATTACAACAGCCATTTGGAAAGCCGCCAAAGCAGTCGGCGGAAAAGACAAAGAGCAAGCAAAACGCATAAGCGACGAAGTCGTAGCGGAACTGCAAAAAATCTACGGCGACGACGGCGTCCCCACAGTAGAAGAAATCCAAGACTTAGTTGAGAAGCGACTAATCGAAAATGGGCACGCATCTACAGCTAAAGCATACATACTCTACCGCAAACAGCACACTGACATGCGGGAACTCGCCGCGCTACTGAGCTCCTCAGACATGGTAGACCAATACCTTGAGGTGGAGGACTGGCGAGTAAAAGAAAACAGCAACATGAGCTACTCACTACAGGGCCTAAACAATTATCTCTCCTCAGCAGTCATCGCCAAGTACTGGATAGCCCGCATCTACCCTGAAGACATCGCCGCAGCGCATTTCTCAGGCGACATACACATCCACGACCTCGGCGTTTTAGGACCCTACTGCGTCGGCTGGGACGTCAGCGACCTTTTGCTTTCAGGATTCGGCGGAGTCGCAGGCAAAATCGAGAGCAAACCCGCCAAACACTTCCGCACCGCACTAGGCCAAGTCGTCAACTTCTTCTACACCTTGCAGGGAGAAGCGGCAGGTGCACAGGCATTCAGCAACTTCGACACCTACCTTGCCCCCTTCATTCGCTACGACAACTTAACTCAGAAAGACGTGGAGCAGGCGCTACAGGAATTCTTCTTTAACATGAACGTGCCCACCCGCGTCGGTTTCCAAACCCCCTTCACCAACCTAACCTTAGACTTGAATGTACCTGACTTCATGAAAGACGAAGCCGTAATCTACAACGGCAAAGTCACATCCGACACTTACGGCGATTTCACCAAAGAGATGGAAATGTTCAACCTCGCATTCGCAGAGGGCATGAGGCAGGGCGACGCAAAAGGGCGTGTTTTCACTTTCCCAATCCCAACCTACAACGTTACCAAAGACTTCAACTGGGACTCACCAGTATCACAGGCGATCTTTGAAGTCACCGCCAAATACGGAGTTCCCTACTTCAGCAACTTTGTCAACAGCGACATGAAACCCGAAGACGTACGCAGCATGTGCTGTCGTCTACGCATTGATAACCGTGAGTTGCGCAAACGCGGCGGCGGCTTCTTCGGCGCAAACCCCTTAACAGGCAGCATCGGTGTAGTCACCCTAAACATCCCCCGCATCGGTTACCTGAGCAAAGATGAAGATGAATTCTTTGAGAAACTAAGCAACCTCATGGAAACCGCCAAAGCCAGCCTCGAATTGAAACGTAAAGTGCTTGAGACTTTCACAGAAAACGGATTGTACCCCTATTCACGCCGATACCTGCGCCACGTCAAGGAGAGCTATGGTAAATTCTGGAAGAACCACTTCTCCACCATCGGCATAGTCGGCGTTAACGAAGCCATTCTAAACTTGCTGGGAACAAACATCGCCTCAAAAGACGGCCAAGCCTTCGCAGTGAAAATGCTGACGTTTATGCGTAAACGTTTAGCAGATTACCAAGAAGAAACAGGCGCCATATACAACCTTGAAGCAACACCCGCAGAAGGCACCTCATACCGCTTAGCCCGCTTAGACAGAAAACGCTACCGCGACATCGTCTTCGCTAACCAAAAACACATAATCTCAGAACACGCAGAACCCTTCTACACCAACTCCTCACAGTTGCCAGTTGACTTTGCAGGCGACCTCTTCGACGCGCTAGAACACCAAGAATCACTCCAGACACTCTACACCGGCGGCACAGTCTTCCACATATTCCTCGGCGAACGGCTCAACTCTTGGAAAGCAGCCGCTGAACTCATCAAAAAAGTCAGCTGGAACTCCAAGCTGCCCTACTTCACATTGACACCCACCTTCAGCGTCTGCCCAACACACGGCTACACCGCAGGCGAACACAAAACCTGCCCCGCATGCGGCGCCAAAAGCGAAGTCTACAGCCGAGTCGTCGGATACCTGCGCCCCGTGGACCAATGGAACGACGGCAAACAAGCAGAATTCGCCATACGAAAAACCTTCGACCGATCAACAGTACTGCAAACGGTACCTCTAACAGTTTAAAGGTGAACACATAAAGTGAAGTTTAGTGGACTGCAAAAAACCAGTTTACTAGATTACCCTGACCGTGTAGCCTCAGTGCTATTTACACCTGGCTGCAACCTGCGGTGCCCATACTGCCACAACTACAAAATCGCCGTCGACCCCCAACCACCCTTTCTTCAAGAAGGCGCTGCACTGCAAATTTTGGAAAACCGAAAAAAATACGTGGACGCAGTGGTCATCACAGGCGGCGAACCCTGCATGCACAAAGAGTTACCCAAGTTTCTCTCTAAACTTAAAGAACGCGGATTTACGGTGAAGATAGATACAAACGGCTGCTATCCAAACGTGCTTGAAGAATGCCTGCCCACTGTAGATTACGTTGCCATGGATGTCAAAACAAGCCCAGAAAAATACAAACTGCTCGGCGCAACAGACACCGCCAGTGTAATGCGTTCAATAGAGTTGCTCAAAACAGGTAAAGTTCCATACGAATTCCGCACCACCGTTTGCCCCGAAATCGTAACAGAAAAAGACATAGCCGCCATAGGAGAAATGGTCAAAGGCACAAAAACCCTTGCACTTCAACAGTTCATACCCAACGACACACTCGACAAACGCTTCAAAACAATCAAACCGTATTCACCTGAAAAGCTACAGGAATTCGCTGAAATCCTAAAAAAGTCAGCAGACACAGTTCTGCTCAGACTTTAAACAACTTTTCCTAAAGCCTGCTTTTGAGAAAACAATCAGGGCATAGCTATTTCGTATCCGCACATGCTGGAACCACGCGACGTCTCAAAGCTGACCTCCCCTCCCTTATATAAAGGCGCAATGAACGGTTCAACTACGGGTTCGCCGCAAGGTGGTTTCAGCAGTCAGTGCCCATCTTCTTGCTTCAACTCCTGAAGGAAGTGCGGGCTTAGTCTGCTGCCTTTTACTTGCCACTTGATTAATATGCAGCCGAACCGAAGTTTACATGGAAACGGCATGGTAACCCAAGGAGCCGTAGCTTTTGGCTCATGCCCACAAAAGAGCAGCACAGTTGGGCTTGACGCTTTCTTTGGCGGGTAACGGTTATCATGCTAGAAGGTGGGAAAAAGACTGAAGTTGATTGGACGAAAAACCCTCTTGTTAATGTCCGTTGGTTTGGCAGCGTTTATGCTGTACTTGTGGTTTTTCGTCGGCTTCGAAGACCTCTTCAGCTTGCTTAGTCAACTAAACCTCTACCAGTACTCCCTGTTTTTGGCTTTAGCGGTCGCTGCGCTTTTTGCAGCCGTAATCTTCGACTCCCTCATCTGGCATAGCCTGCTAGATGTGCTCTCGGTAAAAGTCAAGCTTAGAAAACTGGTGCTCTACAACTGGATCGGCAACTTCATCGAACTAATCATACCCGCCGCAACCATAGGCGGAGAAGTCGCCCGCATAGCCCTATCACAAAAAGAAACCAAACACGACACAGGCATAGCCGCCGCCACCGTCATCGGCTCACGTTTAATCAGCACAGTTGTTTATTCAGGCGGTTTACTGGCGGGCTTTCTGCTTTTGCTCTTTACGCGTCAGCTGCCAGTTTATCTAATTACCCCCGTTATCTTGGTGACTTTGGGAACTGCTTCAGTCATTGCGTGCATCTTTTTAGTTGCCTTCAAAGAGGGCGCAGTTGACAAAATCGTAAAAATAATCTCTTTTATCACAAAGCGTGTGATTAAAAATCCTCAAAAACAAGAATCAATCCGCCAAAGAATCCATCATGGCCTCAGCTCGTTTAGCCTCGTCTTTCGAACCTTCAAAGACCACCCACACCAACTCGTAAAACCCGCACTCTACGCTGTGGCGGCATGGGTCTCAAATTTGGTTGTTTACTTGATGATTTTCTACTCGCTCAACTTCACAGCTATCTCTTTGGTTGACTTAGCAACGGTGTACTGCATAATCACAACAGTGGAAACCATATCGGCGGGTATCCCTGTGGGCGCAGTTGAAGTCACAATGATAAACCTGTTTGCCCTGTGTGGGGTTCCTATTGTGATTGCTGGGGCCGCCACCACTTTAGCGCGGTTGTTGACTTTTTGGAGTCAAGTCATCGTCGGTTACCCGCTTGCTGAATGGATAGGTGCAAAATCGCTACTCAAAGGCGGCATCAAAAGCCCATTTCACATCCAACACCAGCCAGTTCCTCATTGAAAGGGCAGTTTAGGTGTAGGGGTAAGCTTGGTATTTGAGTGCTTTTTGGAGTTGCTCCACGGTGATGTCTCGCTCAAGGTAACAGGCGACTTGTTTTTTTCTATTAGGCAGAAGGTCGAAGAAGTTGTCGCTGAGGGAGGCTTTTAGGTCGCTCAGTTCGATTTTGAGTGCTTTGGTATAGTTTTTGGACTGAAAGGATATTTCAAAGGTTTTTGTTCCAACCTTGGTGACTGCAACTTGGATTTGGGGCGGGGGCAGTTTGAGGTCTTTGGGTTCCGCAACCGTTCTGGCGTCTTCTGCAAGCACAGCATCAGAGTTTCTTAATGTCGCGGTTAAGATGCAGTTTTCTTTTCTTGGAATTTTGTTTAATTCACTCTCAAAAACCAACTTCGAGCTAAACGCGGGAACGGAGACACCCGCGTGTACGCTGTGCAAGACTTTGCCGCCAAAAGTCACGAGCTCAAAACTAAACGTCCCATCCAATTTCGTGTCAGTCTCGTTAATGACGTAACCTTCTATTCTGTTCTGTTTAAGGATTAGTGGCGCAATGATTGGTTGACACGCCCGCTTAACGTAGTAGTATGCTGCTTTTGGATTAAGCCCATAGTCGATTAGGCTCCAGCTGATAACGGGCCAGCAATCGTTGAGCTGCCAAATTAGGCACCCGCTGGTTTTATACATGCGACTTCTCCAATGTGTGACAGCTGTTTTTAGGGCGTCGCCTTGGTTTAGCTGGCTGTAGAGCACAAAGAGGCGCAGGTCATCTGGAACAGGGTAATGTATGGCAAGCAATGCGCGGAGCAACTCTAACCCGCCTGTTTGCTTTTCATGTGCCCGAAAAGCGTAGGAGTTGGGGGTGAGGTCTTCTTTTTCGAGGTATGCGGTTAGCAGTTCCAAGGTGGGTGGTGCTTGCCAGCCGAATTCTGAGATGAATCTCCCGGTATCTTGCAGGTATGTGGGGTAGTCGAGTCCTTGGCTCCAAACTTCCCAGTTGTGGCGGTCACCTTCGTGTCTACCGCTTGAGTCTGAGCCGCCAAAGGGCGAACTGGGCCTGTAGGGTCGCGTGGGGTCGAGACTTTGACAGACGCGCGCGAGTAGTGATTCATAGATTTTTGACCCATACAATCGGTCTACTTTATCCCGTGCCTTCCAAAGGACGCTGTGAAGCCATTGGTTCTCGTTATTACCGCACCAAACTACAATCGAGGGATGCCGCCTCAAGCGTAGAATCGCTTCCATGGCTTCACGTTCTGCTTCTCTGAGAAACCACTCTTCCTCAGGGTATCCCGCGCAGACGTACATAAAATCCTGCCAAACCATTACCCCCAAGTTGTCGCATAAATCGTAGAATTCATCAGCTTCATAAACCCCTCCCCCCCAAACTCGGAGCATGTTAAAGTTGGCGTCAGTAGCCAACCTCAGCAGGCGCGTGTATCGGTCTAAGTTGACTTTTGGCAGAAAAGAGTCAGCGGGAATCCAGTTGGCACCTTTGCAAAACACGTTTTGTCCGTTTATTTGGAAGATGAAGGTTTTGCCTTCCCCGTCTGGTTCTTCGACGAGTTTTATGCTTCTGATGCCCACTTTGACTGCTGCTTCATCCAGTACTTCTGGGCCTGAATAAATTTTTACGGCTGCATCATAGAGGGCTGCGTCGCCATAACCTCTGGGCCACCAAAGTCTTGGCTCAGCCACTTCGATGGTGTAGTCCGCAAAGTTTCTTCCCTCAGAGACTTTTATGGGGACTTCCACGTTGTACTTCTGCCCAAAACCGTCCAAAACGAAATTTACTGTTAAATCAGATTCTTCCGAAGCGTGAATTTCAGCGGACAACTTTACCTTGGCCTTCTGCTTAGAAACCTCAAGTGGCGACGCAGCAACATAGCCGAGTCTTGCCTTATTGTACGCCAAGATTTTTGCTTCCCGCCAGATGCCTGCCGTCGGCAACGTGGGCCCCCAATCCCACCCAAACGAGTACTGCGCTTTGCGTACGTATGGTCTTGCGCTAAAGTTTTCGGCGCTTAGGCAGGCGTATTTCTGTTTATGTTGCTGTTCAAGTTCGCGGGCTACTTTGCAGACGGGTTTGAATCGTATGGCGATCAAGTTTTTGCCTGCTTTAGCGATGTTTTTTACGTTGAATCGCCACGGCGTGAACATGTTGTTTGCCTCGCCCACTTTAAAATCGTTGACCCATATGGTGGCAAAAGTGTCTAACCCGCCAAAGTAAAGCTCCACTGCGTCTTTGCTGGTTACTTCAGGGGTGAGTTCTATTTCTTTGCGGTACCACCATTCGTTCTCGCTTACCCATTGGACTTCGCGTTCGTTGCAACCCTTGAAGGGGTCGGGGATGAGGTTGTGGTTTAGTAGGTTGGTGTGGGCGGTGAGTGGGGCTTCGGCTAGCAGCCAGTCATCGAGTCGGCATTGTGTTGTGTGTGCGCCTAGTTCTTCCCCGTCGCAGGCTTTGTAGCCTTTGAAGTGCCAGAAACCGTCCAGAGGGACTTCTATTGGCATGCTCTGTTCTCCCTTATCGTCAATTACTTTTCTGCTTAATAATCTTAGTCGTAAAAGCAAAAAAATATGTTAAAAAATATTGATTTATTAAATAAACAAGCGGTTAACTGTTTGATTTATAAATAATACATAAACCAACACTTCAGAGATGCCACAGAAATTCGCCAATTCGCCCTAACCACGCCCCCAATCCTTGGCTGCCCACGACGCGGCGGAGCATCATACTTGACCTCTCCAACCCTAAACCCACTCTTCTTAGCCAAAATCAAAAGTTCCCCACCAAAAGTTTCACCCCCACCCAAATCAAAGTTCACTATGGCTTCTTTTTTGTAAGCCCTAAAATTAGAGTAAAAATCTGAAACCCCAACGATTTTACCCAACGTTTTAGCCGCCCACTTCTCAGAGAAACGCGGCAGCCGAGTTCTGCAAGCCACAACAACATCGTACTTGGCAAGTTGCTCAACAAGTTCGGGAATTAATTCGGGGCTGTTCTCTAAGTCAGAGTCAATCGTAACTATAGTCGGAAACTTGGCTTGTTTTGCACCGAACAGTAAACCTTTGGTTTGCCCCTCTCGGGATTTGCCGATGGCTACGTCAGCTAAGGGTTTGGCGACTTCTAAGGTGCCGTCCGATGAGTTGTCGTCTATCACGATTACTTCGTGCGGTGTATCTTTGAGGGTTTGGCGGATTCTTCGGATAAGTTCCTCGATGTTCTCCCGCTCGTTCCAAGTGGTTGTAACTACCGATATGCCTTCTTTGGCGGTCATACATCACGCATTAGTGCTGCTTTAGGTAATAAACTATGTAGTGTTGTTGTTAATTGAGCGCTAATGTGGTCATACCCCAAGCACAATGGTTATCATAAACTTTTAATAAGCGGAGGACTGATGTGTTAACCGAATTTCAAAATTTAGGTAAGAATAATAGAGGAAATGAACATGAGCAAAAGTGATAAACCCCACCTAAACATCATCATCATGGGGCACGTTGACAACGGCAAATCAACAACCACAGGACACTTACTATACTTAGCCGGCGTCATTGACCAAAGAACAATCGATGCTTACAAAGCAGAAGCCGAAGCAATGGGCAAAGCCACGTTCCACTTCGCATGGGTTCTCGACAACCTAAAAGAAGAACGCGAACGCGGTGTCACAATCGACCTTCGATTCCTACAATTCCCCACCAAGAAATACAACATGACAGTCATCGATGCACCAGGTCACCGTGACTTCATCAAAAACATGATCACTGGCGCAAGCCAAGCTGACGCAGCAGTCCTCTTCAGCTCAGCCAAGAAAGGCGAGTTCGAAGCAGGCATCGGTCCAGGTGGCCAAACCCGCGAACACGCATTCTTAGCATTCACTTTAGGCATCCGCCAACTAATCGTTGCCATCAACAAGATGGATGACGCTCAAGTAAACTGGGGCAAAGAACGCTACGACGAAATGAAGAACGAAATCTCAAGAATGCTCAAGACCATCGGTTACAAGATTGAAAAAATCAACTTCATACCCGTTTCAGGTTGGACAGGCGACAACTTGGTCAAGAAGAGCGAAAAGATGCCCTGGTACACTGGCCCAACCTTGATGGAAGCATTCGACCTACTAGAACTCCCACCAAAACCAACCAACAAACCACTCCGTATCCCAATCCAAGACGTCTACAGCATCACCGGCATCGGCACAGTCCCCGTCGGCAGAGTTGAAACAGGCATACTAAAACCAAACACAAACCTCATCTTTATGCCATCCAACAAGACCGCTGAAGTCAAATCCATCGAAATGCACCACACATCAATCCCAATGGCAGAACCAGGCGACAACATCGGCATGAACGTCAGAGGCATCGCCAAAACTGATGTCCACCGCGGAGACGTAGCAGGCCCAGTTGACAACCCACCAACAGTCGCAAAAGAATTCATCGGCCAAATCATCGTCATCTACCACCCAACAGCAATCGCCGCAGGCTACACTCCCGTACTACACTACCACACCGGTCAAATCGCAGTCAAATTCACCGAGCTAATCAAGAAGATCGACCCACGCACAGGCCAAGTCAGCGAAGAACACCCAGGTTTCCTCAAGACAGGAGACGCAGCTTGGGTACGCATGGAACCACTCCACCCCATCGCAATCGAAGCATTCAACGACTTCCCAGAACTCGGCCGCTTTGCCATCCGAGACATGGGTACAACTGTCGCAGCAGGCGCAGTTAAAGAAATCACCAAAAAGGGTCCATAAACCCTTTCACCTCTTTTGTTTTAAAAATTTTATATTTCAAGTTTTATTGTTGCCTTGTTGAAGTTAACTTTTTTCAGGGTAGATTTCGTTCCAGTAAATTAGGTCTTGGTACCTTGAAGATGCGTTAAGTTCCACGTCAGTGTACACAATATCCATGTTCAGTCCATACTCGTCTGCAGCAGCTTTGGTTAAGTTCCAAAGATCACGAGTTTTCTCGTCCGCCTCGAATATGCCCCAGATTTTGTCTTCAGCCCAACGCATACCCCAACCATAATTCTGCGGAAACACCAAGGCAACATTCGCCTTAACAGTGTTCCATTCGATCTGCGAGTTTTCAACGACTTCGCGCCAGAATGTTTTTAACGCTTGAAAATGCTCTTCTTGCATCGTCCCATAAGGACCAGAAGTTTCCTCATAATAATCAAAGATTACATAGTATTTTGCGCCGCATTCGTAGGCCGTTGTTAGCTGATTGAGGATTTCTTTGCCCGTATCAAGGTAAGGTGGTGACTGGTATTTCCAAGTGATAAACACGCCCCAGTCTTTCTCTTGCATGTTGGCAGCGCCACGGAGAAGCGACAACTGTGGACCTACACTAACATTCCAACCCACTTGCCCCAAAACGACATCATAACCTGCCTGATAATCAAACCAGTACAAGGCGTAATCAGAGGTAAAAACGGCAGTTGAATTCTTCAAAAATTCTAAAGTGCCTTTTTCTCGTTCAAAAAAACTATGGGCAATATCTTCTGTGTTCTTGAAGGGTCGTGAATCGTTTAGCTGCTTATATGATTGATAGCTAAAGCCATTGGGCGCTGCGTTGACAACCTTTACGGTGCCGTTAGGGTAGAATACTTTTTCGCTGTTGATATCTGAGTTGCTGTTGACTGGTGCTGGTTCGGATAACCGGATAGCACCATCAAATTGGTAATTAATGATTACCCCATTAGGTTTCTGCACGACCACGTCTCCGTAGCGTGTTTTTGTGATAGAATCGCCAGTTTCTATGTCTTGAAATTGAACGTAGTCGTCAAGCATCTTACCCCCTGGTTCATCCCCATAGTAAACACCTAACAATTTATCGCCCCATCTCGTTTTAGCCGAGTCGAGCCAGCTGGAAAAAGAATCCTGAATAAAATTCCCAAAATAAGGCAGAAACGACATTCCTGCCTCTACCGCATAATCACCCAACTCATTAACGCTATCAAAATCTCTCTGGAGTAAGCCCGATTGCAGAACAAAAAGGTTCGTGTATCCCTTGACTTTGTCGATGAGTTGTTTTCCTTCTGCAATGGTATTCCCGCAGAAGGCAACGCCGACGTAAACGTTTTTGTTTTCTGGTTTGGTGAACCAATAGTTGTATGCAATAACCCCTGAAGTCAAGATTATCGTAATTATGAGAATGGCAGTTGCAGCAAGGATTTTCTTTTTCATATGCTTAATTCTGTATGTATTTATAAGATAAACGTTGTTTTGTCTTTGTGAAAATGAGTTGTTTGACTGATATTCGATTTATTGTTGATTGCCGCAAAAAAGGTAATGGGCGATGTTAAATTAATTAATTTAAAGTTATGATTATTAGTATTTTCGAAATTTTCTAATCGAATTATTAATAAGTGCTAACTACAATACTTGATTAGGGTCGGGCAGAATGTTAAGTCGTAAGGTAAGCGTAACCCTAATCGGATTATTAATTATTGGAATAATAGTTCCCTCATTTGCAACTTTCGTATCCTCATCAACAGGCAGCATAAGAATAAACAGCAAAACGACAAGCACCGTAGGCCAGCAAGTACAAGCAGGAAACGACGTAAACCTCTATTTTGGCGGGGTTTCCTGGTCAGGCAGCCAACTTTACCTGTTTCTAAGCACTGATGGCTCAACAGACCTTTTGTCAGGAACCGTATACACACCCGTAATAAACGTGTACGAGGTTGCCGACACTACATCCATTCATACTTACACAAGTGGATACAATCATTGGGCGGTTGGAAGCAACTGGATAAACGGCTCAATACCCTCAACCATATCCCCAGGTAACTATTACATAAAAGCAGTCGACCAAGTTTCTTCACCTGTTGCTGTAACAGACACATACATAACAATTACTCCCGCAACCTACAATTCGATACTAAACGTTTCACCAAACGCTGGACCCGGTGGTGTACCCATAACTTTCACTGGATCCGGGTATCCGGCTGGTGCTACTGTAAGAATACTCTACTTCGACACTGAATTGGGCAGTTGGAATTATCTCAATCAAACCACCGCTGATGGATCGGGCAATATCGTGGTTAACTCGGTTGCACCCGATTTAAAGAAAGCCCTCAACGCTTACGATTACCCTGAAACGTACACTCCTATCTCTTACAGAGCAGAAATAGATGGAACAGTATGTAGCTACGCAAACTACAACGAATACTCACGTGGCCTAAAAACCGTGGGAAACCAGACTGCTTATGGACTCTTTGGCAACGGAACAAACCTTGTTTCAAGCGTAAAAGCAATGGTTGGCGACAGCATCAGCATCTCAGGAAAGTGGTTCCACCCCGGCGTCATCTACATACGTTGGGATGGCTCAAACGTTGTAGGTACGGTAACAAGCGAAGAATGGAATAATGCTCAAATTCTCCAAACCACAACCGCAAACGGTAACGGATCGTTTAGCACATCATTCATTGTTCCCTCTGGAATAGCTGCTGGAGAACACTACGTCGCAGTTGAAGATTCGCAAACACGAGTAATCGTGAAAATCCTTGTTTCATCTGCTACCCTACAAATCTCACCTGCGTCTGGTCCAGGCGGCGCAACAGTACGGTTAACTGGGTCACTATATCCGCCGTCTACACAGGTCTCAATATCTTACTTGGACCCATATTATACTTCAAATACCTCTGACTACAAGTCATGGACCACAACAACCTCTGACGCGTCAGGTAACATCGACTTTAGCTTCGAAATCCCAGATTTTGGCCGTGCAACATACAGCGGAGACTCAGGCGAATTAAGCACAACCATGTCTTTCAGAACTGAAGCTAACGGTTCACCATGTGCATTTGTTGAATACACGCAGTATTGGAGAGGCTTAAAACAAATTGGAACTCAAACCGCATATGGCCTCTATGGCAACTCTACGAACTTAGCCGGTTCAGTAAACGTTCAACCTGGAGGTTCCCTGCTAATCTCTGGACGAAACTACCATCCGGGCGTAGTTTACATCCGTTTCGATGGTGCCGCAGTGGTCGGAACTGTTACAGGTGAAGAATGGTTAAACGCTCAAATCATAGGCACAACCACTGCCAGTTCAACGGGTTCATTTTCAACTTATGTTACAATTCCAACAGCTAATTCTGGTGAACATTATCTTTCCGTTGAAGATTCACAGGCAAGAGTGATTGTCAAAATTAACGTTGGCGGTACATCAACCACAACTCCTACACCAACACCCACTGCTGCACCGACAAGTAACCCAACATCCACGCCCCAACCGACACCTACAACTCACTTGCCAACACCCACAATCGACTTATCCTGCAAAAGTACAGGTAACGCTAATAGCCTAAAAGTTGAAATCAGCGGCGATTTAACCCTAAACGGCAACCCACTAGTCGACGCACCCCTGCTATTGTCGTACAGTGTCACAGGTGGAAACACTTGGGAAAGCCTAACGATGGTTAGAACTCTTTCAAACGGCGCTTTCAAAGCTGTATGGCAACCTGACGTTACTGGAAATTACCTCATAAAAGCATTCTCAGAAAAAACCTCAACCATGAATGAAGCCAGCAAAATCGTAAACCTCGCTCTAACCCCCGACGAAGACAACCGCATCTTCACCCTAAACTCTAACTCCACAATCACCCAGTTCGCTTTCAACTCCACCAGCAACCAACTGAGCTTCATTGCATCAGGCACCTCTGGCACCACAGGATATGTAGAAATCTACATCCCAAAAAGCATAATCAGCGACATCTCCCAACTAACTGCTTACATCGACGACCAACAAGTAAGCTTTAACAGTCAATCACAAGGTGACTCGTGGCTAATCTTATTCACATACTTGCACAGCACACACAGGATAACGATGAACCTTGGCAACACAGAACCAATTACCCCCTCAAGTGATATGCCATGGCTCATCTATGTAGCAATCTTGGCGGTGATAGGAGTCGTCGCCGCTGTTGCAGTAGTGGGACTTAAAAAACGAAAATAAAGGTTCGTATTTCCCCCTCTTTTTTATTTCTATTCAAAGTTTTGTGTGCAAGCTTTCTAATTGGACATATTCAAAAAATTTTTATCTTCACCTCAACAATAACCAATTGAATGATGTAAGTAGATCTGGTAGAGGGTGAATTGCATGCTGGACAAAAGATTGTTTGGTTTACTTGCAATAGCTTTCATAATATCGAATTGTATTGTTCTGATTGATTCTGCCCCTATTAGCGTGGTTGCACAATCTCTTTTTCCAACACCAACATCTACTCCGCAACCCACCACTACTCCAGTTCCAACCCCCCGCCCCGTGCCATCCGCTAAACCCACAATGGAACTATACTGCACAAGCACCGCAACCCAAAACAACCTCAAAATCGAAGTAACAGGCACCTTAACCTACAACAAAACAGGCATCCCCGACGCAGTAGTTTACCTCAGCTACAGCGATAACTCAGCAGACAACTGGACGAATTTCACTTTAGTAAAAACCAATGCTGACGGCGGCTTTGGTGCATTGTGGTCTCCTAAAACCACAGGCAACTACATGGTCTGCGCCAGTTGGGAAGGAAACGAAACCCTGCGCTGGATGAACGCCACGGTAAACTTGGCGTTGGCATCGGATGGGGCGGGTAACGTTTTTTCTGTGGCGTCAAACTCGTCCATCTCTGGGTTAGCTTACGACGCAGCGAGTCAACAGCTCAGTTTTAGTACGAATGGAACCGCAAGCACAACTGGATACGTATACGTTTCTGTCCCTAAAACCTTGGTAAGTGACGCTCAGGCGCTGAAAGTAAACATCGACGGGGCGCCGATTGCGTTTAGCAGCGAATCCGAAGACGACGTATGGGTTATCTGCTGTCTATACAGTCAAAGTGTACATACTTTTGTGGTTCAGATACCTTTCATGCAGGTAATAACTCCTGAAACAACACCTTGGATAACCATCGCTATAATTGCAGTAGTGTTGGTTATCGTGATCTCGCTCTTAGTGATTATTCAGCGGCGACGAAGAACCGCCGCAACCGTTGCAGCTATCCTAAAAGAAAACCGACAATCACCCTAAAATCGGTCATTAAAGATCGAGTCTGAGCTTTGAAATCAAAACCGTATTTGTGAAGCTCTCTCGGTCATAGAGAAAGCGGCAGGACGCTGCTGGAAATATTTTGAAGTGAACCCGTAGTTGAATCTTTCCTTGCGCCTTTATATAAGGGAGGGGAGGTCCGATGTGAGACGTCGCGTGGTTCCAGCATGTGCGAATACGGAAGCGTATGCGGCTCTAAATGAGGAGCCTATAGAAATCGCAACAGAAACCAGCAGTCTGCTCTCTAAAATCGCCACAGACAAACCCCTACAACCTTAAGCTTTTAAGCAAACACCCTCCAACAGTTTAGCATTCAGCAGGAAACTGGGCAGCAATCGGTGTATTGATGGCAGATAAACGCAAGGGATCAGTGCAAATACGCTTTGAAATCTTAGAGTACCTCTTCTTCGCAGGCAAAAACCAGCTGCGCACCCATGTCTGGAGGAAAGCAACAGACGCCTCATACGACGATTTCCTAAAACACCTCAGCTACCTCAAAGACAAGGGCTTTGTAGAAGAAACCGCGGAGGGACAGATTCTGATTACAGCTGAAGGACGCAGAATCTACATCAGCCTTCGAGACGCGTTGCCCTCGCTGCTTTAAGCTGCACCACTGGTGAATCACCTATATAACAAGAAAAAACGAAGGAAATGTGATGACAGAAAAAGACAACCAAGAAGTGTACCCTGTAAGGACGATGCATGAGTTCCTCTACCAAGTGGAACATGAAACCAACCGGTTCAAACGCGGCGCAGTAATCAGCATCATAATCTCCGCTGTGATGTTGGCGCTATTGGCATTAGTCTCGTATGAGTTGGCTCCGCGTGGCTTCACTGTGAGCGGCATCATCTTGGAGGGGATTTTAGCGGGGTTTCTTGTTTACAGCATTTACCTGATGAGTTTCCAGTACCGCTTCTTTAGAAAATGGGAAAAACGCCTAAACCGCCTCAGCACGTTGGAGGAGAAACTGATGGCTGAGTTAAGTGATGAAAGTTCAGTCGCAGACAAAAACTAATTTCTATAGTTTAGTATTGTGCCATTTTTAGTTGCCACCTTATGAGAAGGCTAGACTTGAGTTCACCTTTGGTGTATAGCTATAGTGCGTTACCGTTTATACACAGAACCACTCCATGGTCAACTAAGAGTGGTTAAAGAAATGTTTGAAAATAACTTAAAAAACCGAACTATCCAAAAACCCAAACATCCAACGCGACGTTTTTTTGTGTGGAGGAAGCTGCGTTGAGGTTTTGGCCGCAGAAAAGGTGGAAGAAAACTGTGCTGACAACCTTACTTGTGACTTTGGCGGTTCTCGTTGGCTTGTTTGCTTATTTAGAATACAGCGTGTACCATGAAACCGAAACTGAAACGCAAGTGTTAAACCCAAGTGGCGAAAAAACCGCGCTCGTCATCTATCACCCCGGCTTAACCGATTTCGCAAAAAACATAACCTACACTTACGCGGAAAGTTTAGCCGCAAACGGTTGGCGCGTAGAAATCGCAGCCGCAAACCCCAAAGCACCCACAGACATCAGCAAGTACTCGCTGCTGGTTTTAAACTGGGCAATCTACGACTTCAACCCTGCACCAACCATAACAAATCACCTTAGCCGCATAGGAAACTTAAACGGCATCGACACCGTCATCATCACCATTGGCGGAGGCATAGATCCCTTTACTGCGTCAAACACAATGAACCAGTTAGTGCAGGACGCAAACGGTACAGTAGTACAATCGTTGACGATGTTTAGAAGCCAACGTAACTTTGAGTTGCTTCAAGAAGAGGCAAGTAAACTATCACCGCAGGCTTAAGCCATGAACAAGAAAGCATTCGTTCCATCAGGCATCAGCACGTTGCGACTGGTAGCTCTGCCCCTTTTTCTCTACTTCTTTACCAACGGAGCCACAGCAGGCTGCATCGTTGTTTTTGGGTTTGCGCAGCTGACGGATTTAGTGGATGGCTACGTTGCCCGAAAGCTTGGGGTCACTTCGAAGTTTGGTGCTTACTTTGATGCTGCAACGGATTTCGTGTTAGTTACAGGCATATTTGTGGCTTTCACGTTAAGCAACTATTATTCCGCTTGGATTCTGCTGCTGATTGTGGCGTCGTTTACACAGTTTATCGTAACCAGCCGTTTCCACAAAAAACTCTACGATCCATTGGGAAAATACATTGGCAGCGTCCTCTACCTCGCCATCGGCTTAACCTTGCTCTCGCCAACGGAACCCGTTTTTTTGCTGGTTGAAGTGGGTTTTTCAGTTTTTGCAGTAGCCAGTTTTGTGACTCGAACAGTCAGCCTTTCAGCCCGCTACAAGAGAAACCTGCTGATACGAAGAGAAATGCAGCGAATCAAACTGCACTCTGCATAACTAAATATGGCTGTCATTCTGTTTTTATGTAGCATGCCTCAACCTAATGCGTTGCCCGACCGAATTCGAGTTTCTATAGGAACCGCAGTAGTTCTTGGGCTTGCTGAGGCTAAACTGGATGCGGCGCCAACCACAGCGTACCTAATGACTTATTCAACTGATAAGTGTAGGGCTAATTGTGGTTTTTGTCCCCAAGCAAAAGGTAGCAAAAGTAGCGCTCAACTTCTCTCTCGCGTAACATGGCCAATCTATCCAACAGCACAAGTCATAGCGGCACTCGCTACAGCAGTTGGGCAGAAAAGGATTCAGAGGGTCTGCATACAAACCCTAAATTATCCAGACGTATTTGATCATCTTGAAGCTGTTGTATCTGAAATCAAGGGTTTAATGGATGTTCCAGTTTCGGTTTCTTGCCAACCACAAGCCGCAGAAAACGTTGCCCGATTGAAAGCGGCAGGTGTTGACAGATTAGGCATTGCTTTGGATGGTGCAACTAAAGCAGTGTTTGACCAAGTCAAAGGTGGCTGTTATTGTTGGGAGACTCAGTTTCGGCTTTTCAGGGAGGCTTTGGCGGTTTTTGGTGAGGGTAACGTTAGCACTCATGTGATTGTGGGTTTAGGAGAAACAGAACGCGAAGTGGTTGAAATTGTGGGTCGATGTGTGGATTTGGGTGTTTTGCCTGCGTTGTTTGCGTTTACGCCTGTGCGTGGAACTGCTTTGGAGCGCAATTCTCCCCCTGAACTCGCAGCATACAGGCGTCTGCAACTCGCCCGATACCTCATCGTCAACGGCAAAACAACCCCGCAGAACATGACTTTTGACGGCAACGGAAGAATCGTCCACTTCGGCTTAACAAGTGCGGACCTTGAAACCATAATTGCAAGCGGCGCCCCGTTCCAGACTTCTGGATGCCCACACTGCAACCGCCCCTACTACAATGAAAAACCAAGCGGACCCATCTACAACTACCCCAAAAAGCTCAGTGGAGAAGAAATTAGGAAAACAAAGGCATTGTTAGGTTATTAGTTGGTCAGCGGTTTGTTTTTTGTTTATTTTAGGTAGTTTTGGTCTCTGTCTTGTGACTTGCTCAGCTAAATGCCAAAACTCCTCCATGGTGTAGCCCTTTAAGAGGTCTTTCATGAGTTTCTTGACTTGATAGTAAGTCATTTGCGCTTCACCTTTGTCAAGGCTTTCCTGTGGACCTTTGATGCGGCGGAAGAGTTCATCCATCTGGCGTGGTGAGGCACGGATACCTGCGTTTTCAAGCAGTTTCTGAATTAGGGTTTGTCCTGTGTTTCGACCGATGAAAATCATCGTTTCTCTACCGACGATTTCAGGCGGGAACGGCTCGAAAACCAGAGGTTGCTGCATCATTTCTTCAACTTCGTTTTCGACTTCGTGGGTGAAGATGTTTTCTCCGATGATGGGTTTGTGGAATTGAATAGGCATGGCGAAGGCTTTTTCTGCCGATTGGGCGATACGGTAGATTTTGCCCATGTCTATGCCTGTGTCGATGTTGTAGAGGAGTTCAGCAGCAGTTACAACTTCTTCAAACGGTGCGATGCCTGCGCGTTCGCCAAAACCAGCGATGCACGTATGCAGATAAGATGCACCTTCCTCCATGGCTGCAAGCGTGTTGGCTGCGGCTAAACCGAAGTCGTTGTGGCAGTGAATACCAAGTGGAGCTTTCTTTTTGAGCGCTTCAGGCAAACCGTCCCTTACGTGTGACATTAAGTAACGCATCGAGAGCGGTCTTATGAAACCAACGCTGTCGGCAATCGCCAATCTGGATGCTCCTGCGCCGACTGCAGCTTCAAAAACTTGAATTATGTCTTCTAGCGGTGTTCTTGTGCCATCCATTAAAGTGAAGCTAACGGTTGTTCCGTGCTTTTTAGCGTAATCGATGCATTCTGTTATTCGCTGGATGGCCTGTTCTTTGGTCATTTTTAGTTTATACTGGAGATTCAAGCCGTTTATGGGTGACTCTACGACGATTTCTTTTATGCCGCATTCAAGGCATGCATTTATGCTGTTTTTTGTAGGTTCGGCTGAGGCGGTTAGTTTGGCGTGGCTAAAACTTTCATTGGTTATACGTTTAACAGTGCGTTTTTCATCCTCGGACAAGGCTGGAAAACCAACGTTGATGACTTCGACGCCTGCTTCATCCATCAGCTTTGCAAGTCTAACCTGTTCAACATAAGTCAAATAGACGGTGGGTGCTTTGATGCCTTCACGGAAGGTTTCATCCCAGATGAAGACGCGGTCAGGCAGTTTAGGAGGCAGGTTCTTTCGTAGACGGTTATAGTTGGCGATTAGTCCCTGCGCCTCGAGTTTTTTGAATATAGTCTTCCGCATTTAGCCACAATCCAATAATACGGACGAATTTAGTTAAGAGTAATCTGCTTTTTCCTATATAAAACTGCATCTATCCAAGACCTACACGTGCGCATTTATCGAGTATTTAGCTTACTTATTGTAAATTTTGAGTTTAGCTACAAAAGTCTTAAGTGTAAAAACCACGCATCTTAATGAAAGCTAAGGAGCCACAAATCGGATGAGCCTAAAAAATACGATGGAAAAAATCAAAAATCTAGAGGCTGAAAAGAAGAATCTTTTAGCAGAACTTGAAGGACTTAAGAAGCAAGCAGATGCAAAAGCTAATACATTAGAGACCGAAGTCGGGGCTTTAAGGGACGAAATTAAAGCACTTAAAACTCTGATTGGCCAAAACGACGGTGCCCCAAACAAAACTTAGCAATCTGATTTTCACACGATATTCCTTACGCTTTACTGTTAATTAGATATAGTTCTAATTCCGATTGAAATTTCGCGCCTATCAACTAAAAAAGGGGAAAGCTTAGTTTGGTAGGGGGTTTCTGGTTATCAATCTTTGGATAGCTTCGATTAACGCGTCACATGCAGTTCGTCTAGCCGTCACAGACGTGTCCGTTTCAAGTTTCTCCAGTTCTTTATGCAGGCGTTCAGAGGTTTCAGTGAGTTCTTGTTTGCGTTTTTCGTAGTTGTCATGCATTTTTTCCTGTTCAGCAGTAAAATTCTGCATGGTTACTTCTAACTCGTTTTTAGCTTTTGCCAACTCTTTTTGGGCTTGCTCAAGTTTTTCTTGGTTACGTTTTTTTTCGCTAATCTGGTAGAACTTGAATTTTACACTCTTCAATGCGTCGATTTCTTCTTCTACCTGGTTGACCCTGCTGGATAACCGGCTGATTTCACTGTTTCGTTTATTGCTTAATTCACGTGTTTTCTCAGCGTATTCTTTGTCGGCATCCGCGATTAAGTGGTTATTGTCTGCTAAGGCTTTTGCTTCCAGAGTCAGGTTTGATTCGGAGAGTCTGTTTTCTGCCATTGCCCCTTGGACGTCAAGGAAAATCTGTTCCTTTTCTTTCCTGAATTGGTCATCAATCGTTATGGCTGGGTGGGATTCGAATTCTGAGACAACTTGGCGAAGATTGAGAAGCCAATCGTCAAAGTATTGGCTAAATGGGGAAAGCGCAAAAACTTGGTTGCCAAGCCTGTTTAATCCAGTGACGGTTTTTTCAACCACATCTTTTGAGGAAACCTCAGGGCTCTCTTCTTGGAGGTATTTGGCGCCTGTTCGTTTCTTTTTTTCTTTGGCTTTTTTCTCATGGGTGTTTTTAGAAAATTGCCTTCCGCTACCTTTGCGGCTTGTTTGTGATCTGAAACTCATACTCAATCCAGAGGTAACAGGAGATATTTAAAGAATCGCAAACTCCACTTTGTCAACAGTGCAACGCGTTAAATTGGTTTATCGCCGTCGCCGTCGTCGATTATGGTTATGTTTGATTGATTTTTTGGGGCTCTTTATCTTTGTAGAGTTACGCCGTTTTATTAGAACCCATAAACCGATGACAACTACAATCGCCACAATAAATATTGCAATGAAAGCAGGTGACAAGTTATTGCCCGTCGGCGTGTCAATTTGAGAATCTGGTCCAGTTACCGGCGCAGGAGCCGCAGGCAACATTCCAGTCAGTAAGGGTTCTTCTACCTGTACCATCAACTCGTATTTAGTGATTTTATTGCTTGCATCTGCAGAGGTTTGGTTAAAATTAAGGGCTGAAAGGGTGAAAGAGTTGATTCCTTCAGGTGCCATCGTGGCTTCCTTAGTCGAGTAACCTACCGCGACCGGTTTTCCTTCAGAGTTGTAGAATGTCGCAACTACCGCGACGTTGGTTGCGGTTTGGGAACCTGTATTTTTGATTTCCCCGCTAACAGAATAGGTACCTGAAGTTTGTGAAGCCTTGTGAGATGTAATAACAACGCCTTGGTACTGGTAACTCGTTATTGGCTCTGCCTGAATTACTCTTATGCTGATTTCTGAGATGCCGCCTGTCCAAGCGCCACTGCTAGTTAAGTTGGAGCGGAATTGCATGTAAAAAGGTGCTTTCTGTCCAGGTAGAAGATTGTTAGCCCAAGCCAAGTCGCCCGATAGCACTTCGTTGCCATAGCCTGACTTGGCGGTTCCTGAGAGGATTACTGTTCCAACAACATTTTGGCCCTGGTTTTGTACTTCTCCAATCACGACTAGTATGCCTGAGGAGTCAAAACGGTACGTGTAACTAAGGATTTTTACGTCGCTCGTTTGGCTTGACGCGTTGGGGGTTACTGCAAATGCAGGTAAGGTTAAGGCGAGAACAAGCAGGATGCAAACGATTGCTTTTTTCATTTTAACATGCCCTTCGTTTTCTTCACGCCTACAAAACAAGGGTGGGGGTATAAAATATTTTCCAAAAATTATTGCCGCGCTCCCCTGAATCATTTGCGTTTTTGTTTTTTTGGCAATGGCTTTTGGGAAACAGGTTTATCTGCTGGTTTACGCCGCTTTAGCAGAACAGATGCAACGATAACCGCAATAACCACCGCAACCACCACCCCAACGTAGATCACGTTTTGGTCAGTGTTCGCCTCTGTATCGGAGTTGTTTGCTGTGGGCGCTGTAGTCGGAACAGGGATAATAGTTGTGTTTGCAACTGGCGCGGTTCCTGTTTGCATCGGAGATTTTACTTGAACAAGCAGGCTGTAACCCGCGATTTTTTGGGGTGGGCTTACGAGGGTTTGGTTTAGGTCGAATGCTGCTACTTTGAAGGAAGTGGTGGCTCCAGCTGCGAGACTCGATATGGTTGTGCTGTACCCGATTGCAACTACAGTTCCAGAAGAATTGTAGAATGTTGCAAGGACGGTTACGTCAGTTGCTGTTTGGGCACCGTTGTTTTTTAGGTTGCCTTTAACCCAATATTCGCCTTCAGAAGTAGGTGCTGGTTTGTCATCTAAAACTTTCACTTCTTGATACTGATATTTTGTTGTGCTAGGTGCTTGGTATATACTTAGGCTTACGTCGGCGACCCCGACATACCATGTTTGGCTGTTAGTGTATTTTGATAAGAAATCCAAGTAGAAGGGCGCTTTCTGGCCAGGGATGAGGTTGAGTGCCCAGACGCGGTTGCCTGATTCTACGTAACTGCCGTCTGAACCTGTCACCGCTCCAGAAACCACTACATAATCGATAACGGTGTTGCCGACGTTTTGAACTTCGCCCACAACAACCAAGTTACCCAACATATCGATATAATAACTGTAGCTGATGATTCTTACATTCTCGGTTTGCGCGGAAACCCCGCCAAAAGAAGTCAGTGATAAACCACACACAATGGTCAGTAATAAGAAACATGCAGATAATTTGTTTTTCAAGACCTTTTCTCCTCTTTCACTTAACGCCAACAATGCAGGGTTGTAGTATAAAATATTTTTTCCAAATTACCCTCAAACCCACCTAACTTAAACAAAAGCACGTTTAGGGGTTATTTTTCATCTCTTCCTTAAACGTTTCCTCAAGCATCTTCTTGTTAATCCCAATCTCTTCCGCTAAACGTTTAACCTGCTTAACGTAGGTGCGGAATAAGCTTTGAAGTATCTCGGTTTTTTCTGCTTCAGTGATCTCCTCTTCTTCGGCAAGCAGCAGAGCAAACCATCGGCCCAAGTTGGTAAGCTGGTAGGCTTTAATCCAGATTATGCGGCCTTCTTTTTCGTTTTTCTCCATGCTTTCGTTCAAAACGCCCAAGGCTGTTAGTGACTTTAGGTTTTCGATTATGGTTTTATTGGAATAGTTGAGTTTGTTCACGAGGTCTTTTTGGTAGATGTTTCTGTTTATGCCTTGTTTTAGAGAGAAGCGTAGTATGTCGACGCCTGCTTTGGAGCCAAATATTGCGCTTAGGATTTTGTCTTTCTTCTCCATGGGAAGAAATACTACATATGGATGTAATTTTTCGATCATAGACGCCGCTCTTAACAGCTTAGGCGCCGATTTTACTTTTAAGACTATCGCTTTAACATCCAGTCTTTACTCAAGAAAAAATGCTTTTAACTTAAAAAAAAATAAGAAGAAAGAACACGCAACCCGTGCCCCCTTTTGAGAGTTAGCTTTCTTCTTGGGGTAACCCGACTTTACGCAGATAATCCTTTGCAAATCGCGGGTTGTAGGCAAGCAACTCTTTACTGCGAAGCAGTCTGCGCTCCAAACGATCTAGGGCCACTTTGAATGTGGGTTCAACACCCCAACCTTCGCTGGCGGCAAAGAAGCTTCCTTTTGTTGTACGGAATTGCAGTCTGCAGTGAATCATGGGTGTTCCCCGCATGTTGGTGCCTTTGTGGGTTTTCATGTAAACGAACAATGACCCCAACTGGAATGCGTCTTGGAAGCGCCGTGCAAACGAATCGAACTCGGTCATCATAAACTGCTGCTGCTCTGGACTGATTTCCACGTCTTTTGTTCCAAACTGTACACTCAAGCGGCGTTCAGCGGTTTCCATCTGGCTGATTGGCTCTAAGAAATCCAACTTTGTTACCACTCCAACCAATCGGTCAGAATCCACAACACAGAGGCATGAGATGTCATGTTTATGCATCAGTTGCTCGCATTCCCGCAAGCTCTTTTTTGGCTCAACAGTAATAACTGGCGAACTCATGATGCCTTTGGCGGGCACCGCTAAAGTTTCGATGCGTTCACCAACGACATCAGTGTTGCCTATACGTTGCAGTGGCCAGTAGAGGTTGCCTATGATGTCTTGAATACTCACCAAGCCTGCGAGCCTTCCTTTTTCCATTATTGGAACATGAGATATGCCGTATTCACGCATCAAACCCAACACTGCACCCACACTTCGGTTTGCGTCCATGGTGTGAGGGGCCCTTGTCATAATCGACTCGACAGGGTTATTGCCCCATTCAGCACCCACCGTTGCATGAATTACCGCTTCGTCGGTCACGAAACCAACTATTCTGTTCTTTTCAAAAACTGGAAGCTGCCGTACACCGCTGCCAATCATTAATCTAGCAACACGGCTCAATGAATCGCCTAAACTAACCTCGGGTGCAACAGTCATTAGACTTTTGACTTTGGTGCGGCTTAAGTCGAGTCTTGTGCGTAGAACTGAGCGGCGGCTTACCATCCCCACATAGTTATCGTGGTCGTCTAGGACAGCTAAGACAGGGGGCAATCCTTTCTTGAAGCCTTCTAGACATCTAGATGCGCTATCGTTTTCCAACACGGTGTTGAATTGCTGAGAATAGATTTCCTTAACAGTAGCGGATACTGCCATAAAATTCACTGCAAATCAATAGGCACAAGTACAATTTAAACGTTAAACGCCATCTAAAGTTCTGAACACTTATTAAGTAAAGCTCAATTAACTGTTTAGTGGATTTTGAAGCAGAACCACCTAAACTTTGTGCATTCTAAAAAACGTCGTGTTCTATGTCTAAGGTGGAATTGATTCAAATTAAACCTGTAAGTAATACAGAAAAACCTCTTTAGTGATAGCTAAAACTAGAACAATTTATCCTTGCACTTTAAATAAGCCAAAAAAGACAGTAATAAGTTGAGGGCTAACCTCAAACTAATTTTACGAGAACAATCATCGAAAACCGTTTTTCTTCTCCTCTTCTAACAGGAAGGGACCACTTATTTATGGCTCTAACACAAAAAGAATACGTCGATGAACTAAAACTTGAATGGAAACGTCTCTGGCGCGAACGAATAGACGATAAAGTACGCGCGGAAGGCATAGCTATAAACGATTATAGCTCCCTTTTCATCGATAAAGGCACCGTAATCCATGCGACTCGAGACTTCAAAGTTTTGACTTTCAAAGACATCTTAAAGCAACATCAGGTAATGAACGCAGAAAGATACATCCCCCCCGACCCCAAAGTTGGAGGCTGGACAAAGTTCGTTAAAGACAACATAACAAAACAATCGACCAAGAAAAGAGCAACCGCGTATTTAGAGTCCAAAAAAGAAACGCCACAGATAAAAAAGAATACCCGCGGTTGGCTTCACATTTAATTTTTTAAATCGTGTGAGTTGTTTGGCGTGGTAAATTATCGTGATAGACTAGACATCATAGCAGACATACTAAACGTCGTCGCTAGAGAAGCTAAAAAAACGCAGATTATGTATCAAGCTAACTTAAGCTACAAAGTTCTCCAACGTTACCTAAACGAGATCGCTGAAGCATCACTAATCCGGTTTGAGGACAACAGTCAAATCTACACCTTAACAGGCAAAGGACACGAGTACTTAGATGCCTACAAGGATTATGCACGTTGCAGCAAAAACATGGAGAAACGACTAAACGATTTCTCGGTTAAACGTAAAATTCTGGAGAACTTGTGTCCCAGCAAAGTCCAAGTTCAGGGTTACATCGAAAGTTGCTAAGTAGCAGGTAAAACAATTTGACTAAACTAACCATAACGGCGGGATTTCTTTTGGCTTCACTGTTGTGCAGCACTCTCTTTATTACCTCGGTTTTAGCAAGCCAAGAAAACGCCCAAGTAGCAATCATTGCAGCGAAAAAAGCAATCTTGAACGCTTACGGCGCGGTTGCTCAAGCTGAATCCACTGGTGCAGACGTAAAATCATTAATAGCCCCCTTGAACGAGGCTGCAGTTTTGTTGTCTAAGGCTGAGTTGTCTTATGCAGGCAAAGAATACGATTTAGCCTACAGTTACGCAAAGCAAAGCCAAGGCAAAGTCGTCGGGGTGTCTCAACAAGCATCTGAATTGCAGCAAGATACCCTAATAGCCACCTCACAAAGCAATCTGCATACTTTTTTGACTTTAGCTGCCGCAGTTTCGTTTCTCTTTGCGGGCATAGGCGTTTGGGCCTTTTTGAACAAACAAGAAAAGAGGCGCAGCCATGAAACTACACTCGTTTAGAACAGTTATTTTTGTTCTTACTGCTTCGCTGTCGCTGCTTATAGCTTCGCCATCATTGCAGAAACTGCTGGTTTTTCCTGTCGGCGACAAGATCAGTGAGATGTGGCTACTTGGACCAAGCCATAAAGTAGAGTATCCCTCAAACACTACAACTGATGAAAACTTGCGCCTTTACGTTGTGGTCAACAATCATTTGGGTTCGTCCGCTTATTACAGTGTGGAAGTAAAATTCAGAAATCAAACCCAATCTGAACCCAACAGCTTCAACCACACACACAGCACTTTACCCTCGATTTGCGCCTTCAATTTTTTTGTTGCCGACAACCAAACATACGAGTTGCCAATGGACATATCTTTAGGTTATGAACTTGACCGCAAAATTCCTCTTCGCCTAAACATGCAGAATGTTACAGTAAACGGTGTAACTATAGGTTATAATTCAACCGTAATCGATTGGGATATAGCTAAAGCTGGATTCTATGGGAACTTGTTTTTTGAGCTTTGGCGACTTAACGAGACCACAGGTGCCTTCCAGTATCATCAAAGATATGTTGGGTTGTGGCTCAAGTTGGCTACCTAACAAGCAATCAAAATAACCTCTAAATCAACAATTTTGGAGACTAAAAAGTTGGTTCTTAAATCAAACACCATCTTAGTCATAGGGGCCCATCCCGACGACATTGAATTAGGCTGCGGCGGAACAGTTCGTGTAGCATCTAAACTGGGTAAAAAAGTCATAGCTGTCTTCATGTCAAAAGGTGAACACAGCGGTAACCCCGAAGTCAGACCCAAAGAAAGCATCGCAGCCCTAACAATGCTTGGCGCAAAAGAGGTGCACTTCGGAGATTTCCCCGACACGGAGATTCCTTGTTCAAGTAAAGCCATAGATTTCTTAGAAGCATTCTACATCGAACATAAACCCGAAACCATCCTCACCCACACAGTCAACGACATACATCAGGATCACCGTCAAGTTGGCTGGGCATCAATTTCGGCTTTCCGAAACGCCCCTCAACTCTTAGCGTATGAAACACCGAGGGTTACCCCCTCTTTTTCCCCCACATACTTCGTTGATATCTCCGATTGTGTCGATGAAAAATGGTCAGCGTTGAAGTGCCATCTCTCGCAGAAAACAAAACGTTACATCACCTATGAGTCGATGGTTAATTTGGCTTCTTTTCGAGGTAGCCAAGTTAGTTTACCTGCGGCTGAAGCTTTCGAAGTTGTGCGTTACGTTGAAAGATTGCCCCTGTAGCGGCGATTAGCCGATGATTGTTGCTGGTCACCAACCCAATTATCTGCCTTACCTTGGCTTTTTCGATAAAATTAAACGTGCAGATGTATTCATTATAGAGGATAATGTTCAGTTTGAGCGGCAAGGGTTTACTAACAGGAATCGAATATTGACTTCAGATGGCGTGAGATGGTTGACTGTGCCTATCGAACACGAAAACAAACCCTTACTTATCAACGAAGTAAAAATCGCAAACAAAGCAGAACCAAATTGGGGCAGAAAACACTGGTTAACCCTCAAACATGGCTACTGCAAAGCACCCTATTGGAGCGATTACTCGGATTTCTTTGAGGACACTTATCAGCGGGAATGGAACCACTTAATCGACCTCAACATGTACCTCATAAAAGGCTTAATGCGGTTTCTAAAAATCGACACCCCCTTAATCCTTAGTTCATCGCTCAACGTGGAAGGAAAAAAATCAGAGTTAATTGTCGCGCAATGCAAAAAAGTCGGGGCAGACACGCAACTCGCGGGAAATGGCTGTCAAGGCTACATTGACAAGCAGTTGTTTGAGCGTGAAGGAATAAAACTTGTTTTTCAGAATTTTTCTCACCCAGTGTATGCGCAGACCCGCAGAGGGTTTGTTGCGAATCTCTCTGTGGTGGATTATCTTTTTTGTACCGGTAACGAAATAAAAAATCATAAAGGAGCGTAAAAAATGAACATCTCTGGGGCTTGTCCCTACTTTTCAGAAGAAAGCATAGAAGAAATCGCCCGTGAAATCAAAGCGATGTTAAAAAGCGGAAAATTAACCGATGGCCCATACGGTGCAGAGTTCGAAGAAAAATTTGCTCAATACAACAACGCTAAACATGCCATCGCGGTAAGTTCAGGTTCAGCATCGCTTGATGTAACATTGCGGCACTTTAAGCTTAATGGCCGAGAAGTTATTGTTCCAACTAACACATTCATAGCCACCCCCAACGGTGTGATTTTTGCGGGTGGAAAACCAGTTTTCGCTGATATGAACGCCCAGACTTTAGGAATAGACGTCGAAGACGTGAAACGAAAAGTTAACAGCAACACGGCGGGCGTCATTGTAGTTCACATTGCAGGGTTAGTGTGCCCCCAAATCCATGAACTCAAAGAATTCTGTCAGCAGAAAGGGCTCTTTCTAATCGAGGACTGCGCACACGCCCATGGCGCAATGCTGGACGGGAAGAAGGCTGGAACCTTCGGCGACGCAGGCTGCTTCTCTTTCTACCCAACTAAAGTTATGACCGCGTGCGAAGGAGGCATGATCATAACTGACGACGACGAACTCGCAAGTGAAATACGAATAACCCGTACTAATGGCCAAAACTCTGATCGGCAGATGGTTATGCTTGGGCACAATTGGCGCATGAGTGAACTCTCCGCGATTGTGGGAAAAAATCAGCTGGCGCACCTTGACGAGTTCCTTGCGAAGCGTAATCAGGTTGCAGGCTGGTACCAAGAAGCTCTCTCAGACGTGGAAGGTATCGAGGTGTTTTATACTCCACCTAACTTTAGGCATAGCTACTACAAGTACCCCATAAAACTCGCAGACACAATCGACCGTATAAAACTTGCAGGCACCCTAAAGGAGCAGTACGGTATAGAAACAGGGCATGTTTACTACCCTCCCTGCCATCTCCACCCATACTACAAAGAAACTTACGGTAAAAAAGCAGGGGATTTGCAGACCGCGGAACGGGTGCTCCCGCAGGTGATGTGCTTGCCGATGCACTGCGGCGTAACAAAAGAAAACGTTGAATACATCAAAAACGCGCTCTTAGCGAAACTTAGCAAGTTACCTCTTGAAGCCATCTCGGTAAGTAGTGCTGTTTAATGCAGCAAAACCAAAACAGAACTGCCGCTCAGGGGCAAAACCTGCCGCTTAGGCGTTGTCCAATCCGAAAATCAGAACTAGACCGTTTCAAATTCGGAAAACAGGCATACAATCGCGTTGTGGGTTTGAGCGCAGAAGGTGCTGGTCTCTGTTTGGATGTTGCTTGCGGCGCAAAACCTTTCCCCAAAGCCGACGTCCTATGTGACCTCTATGTTGAGCCTGTTCCAGACAGAAGCATGAAAAAACTTGAAACTGCAGGCAAACCGTTTGTTCTATGCAGTTGTTACGCATTGCCTTTTAAGGACTGTGCGTTTGAATTTGTAACCAGCTATTACCTGATTGAACATTTAGCGTATCCACGAACTATGTTTAATGAAATGAAGAGGGTGTCGCGGCACGGCTACATACAAAGCCCCTCGTGGCTCAACGAACTCTTTTATGGTGAATCAGTTCACAGCTGGATTGTTTTCAAAAAAAGAAATCAGCTGCTGCTAAAACCCCTAAAAGGTGCTTCAGCCTCTTTGCGGTTGGGCTTCATTTTCCACAAGCTCTACCGCCACCCGACATGGCAAGTCATACACGCAATTTTAGACGAGAAACTCCACCTATTCACTGTGAGATATGACTTCTAAAGGAACCCATCATGCCCAAACTTATCCGCTCCTCTAAACCATTTTTCCCACAAGAAGACATAGAACCATTACTGGCAGACATCCGCAGGATTCTCGAAGAAGGGCAGTTTAGAAACGGCGAAAACGTGAAAACCTTCGAGGAGCAGGTGGCTAACTACATCGGGGTTGGCGGCGCAGTGGCTTTTGATTCAGATTCCAGCGCATACGAAACCGCATTGCGCTTCTTCAACCCATCTGGCGGGGAAGTTGTCGTATGCACCAACAGCTTCATTTCCGTGCCCAACAGTGTAGTCAATTCAGGCGGTAAAGTTGCCTTTGCAGACATCAAAGCAGACACCCTCTCTATGACTGCAGAGAGCCTCCTGCAAAAACTAACGCCCAACACGCGTGGCGTCATCGTAACGCACATCGCAGGCTTTCCAAACCCAGACCTAAAAACCATCCTAAAAATTTGTCTAGACCACAAACTGTTCTTGATTGAGGATGCAACCCACGCCATCGGCGCAGAGGTAAACAACCAGAAAGTAGGCAGCTTCGGTGACGCGGCGGTTTTTGCTTTCACTCCAACCAAGGTTTTGACGACTGGCGAGGGCGGTATGCTGGTTACAAACAACAGTGAACTGTGCTCGTTCGCTAAACGCTACCGATATTATGGTTCAGGGTTTGGAAAAACGGAGTTTGCAGATTTAGGTAGACATATGATGCTGCCTGAGGTTTCGGCTGTTTTGGGCATCTATCAGTTGAGGCGACTTGAAGAGTTCATTAAACGACGTAACGAGATCGCTGAAATTTACAATGAAGCGTTCAGAGATACTCAGGGCATCCAAACGGTAACTTGCCCAACAGAGAACAGGTGTAGCTATTACAAGTATCCCTTGATTCTTGACAAAAAAGTAAACAAAAAAGAAGTTACTCAAGCACTTTTTGAGGATTTCGGCATAGAAACAGGCACGGTTTTCTATCCGCCCTGCCATCTTCAGGACGTTTACAAAAAACTGGGTGCTGGCAGCTTATCCGTGGCTGAGGACGTTTTATCGAGAACCATCACGTTACCGATGCATGCTGCGCTGTGCGATGAAGACGCATTGTTTGTGGTTGAAAAAACTGTGCAGTTGTTGAGGGCTTATTTTGCTGTAGCAAACTAAGTTAATTGTTTGCTTTCGCTTTGTTTTTGTGGGGCAAAAGTTATAGAAAAACAAAACAAGGTTCTATATTACTGCCCAAGTTTTCCAGATGTAACTTCCTTAGGGCTTTAAAAGACGCTTGAACCGCTAGAATCTTGCTTTGTTTTTAGGCGGTTTTTAGGGATGATTGATCTTCGTTCTAATGTTTCAGTGGTTATTGCGGCTCTTAACGAAGAGCAAGGAATTGGACCTACAATCGACGAGATGCAGCACGTCCTAAACAACCCCTACATGGTTGTGGTTGACGGCAACAGCGTTGACCGAACCATTGAAATCGCCAAAAACAGGGGTGCAGACGTTTTGTTCCAAGAAGGCAAAGGCAAAGGTGACGCGTTGTTCCAAGGGTTACGGATGCTTAATTTGCAGACGCCGTACGTGGTTTTCACTGACGCTGACTACACGTACCCAGCTGGATACATTCCCCACATGGTTGAAGTTCTGGAACAAAACCCCCACGTTGGCATGGTAATCGGCAACAGGTTCAAAGGTCAATACAACGACTCAAAATCCCTCACCAACCCCTTCTACTTAGGCAACAAACTTTTGGCGTTCGCACAGTTAGTAATGAACGGGGTTAAGCTTGAGGATCCACTGTCGGGTTTGAGGGTAGTGCGCAGCGAGGTTTTGCGTGGTTGGATGCCGAAGAGCAAAGGTTTTGATGTCGAAGTGGAGATGAACGCCATCGTGGAGCGCAGAGGGTACCAAATCGTTGAGGTGCCGATTGATTATCGTGATCGTTTAGGGAAGAAAAAACTCAAGTTGCGGCATGGTTTGGGGATAATGAAGCGTATACTGGCTGAGAGTTTCACTTTAAACTACACATAGTCATGGGATGCGTATTTTCTGGAATGGAACTAGCTATGTTTTTGGAGGGAGGTTATGTCAACTGATGGTTCTAAACTGAGGGTCGGAGTCATTGGGTTAGGAAAAATGGGTGTTATGCATGCCTGTATCCTAAACACCTTCCCGCACATCACAGTTGCCGCTTTATGCGACAAAAGCGTCCTGATGCGGAAAATCGCAAAAAAAGCCTTCCCCAACGCAACAATCACCGATGACCTCGGCAGATTCGCCGATTTGAGTCTTAACGCGGTTTACGTGGCCACACCCATACCAGTGCACTACCAAATAATCAAAGAAGTATACGACCAAAAAATTGCGCCAAACGTATTCACAGAAAAAACCCTCTCCTCAAGTTTTCAGCAATCTCAGGAGCTTTGTGCAACAGCAGATAATTTTGGCGTTAACATGGTCGGCTACATGAAACGCTTCGCAGTTACCTTCAACAAAGCCAAAGAACTCCTAAACAGATGCGTTTTGGGCGATTTGGTTTCTTTTGAGGCATACGCGTTCTCTTCTGATTTCGCTGAAATCCCTGAGGGCTCAAAAATTTCGATGTTGCGAGGCGGCGTAATTGAGGATTTGGGGTCGCATGTTGTGGATATGGCAGTTTGGCTTTTCGGAGACTTAACTGTTGAGTCTGCCACCGTCAATTACCGATGCACACCCCTCTCGGAAGATGACGTAACTTTTTATGTGAACGGTTTTGGCGGGTTGCAGGGCAAGTTTGAGGTGTCTTGGCGTAAACGTGGGTATCGCATGCCCGAATTCGGCTTAACCATACATGGAACGATGGGTACTTTGCATGTAAACGACGATGAACTGCGATTAGAACTGAACCAGTCACCGCCAGCAAAGTGGTATCGTCACGACATGGACGACAACGTTGACTTCCTCTTGGGCGGACCAGAATACTACCGTGAAACCCTGCACTTCTTTAACGCGGTGACTTCGGGTCAACATGCCGTTTCAGATTTCTGCAGTGCCCTAAAAGTCGATTATCTTTTAGAGCAAGTACGGGAGAAATGTAGATGACAAATGCTCAGTTCAGTCTTTTAGTGGGTGACAACCCTTTTCATGGAATCAGCCACCTATCCCAGCAGAGAGCACGCACACGTTTTGACCAAAACCAAGAAACCATCGAGCACGCAGCGAACTTGGTGGCGCTTAGCTTGGAGAACGGCGCGGACGGCTTCATGTTCTCCGTTGATCAAACCACGCTTTCAATAATTGAAAAAGTCAGCCAAAACCACAGCGGTGAACCCGTCCGCTTGTATGCGATTGCACCTTACGCTTACGAGTACGTGCGCAAAGCAACCCACAACGGGGGTGTTTCGGGTTTAGCTAAAAGTTTAGCTAAAGAGCTACTCTTATCCTCAAACATCAAAGTTGTGGCGTCGAACGTTGCTGGGCTTTTGAGGTTGAACCTTTCAGCGCTTCTAAAAACCTATGTGGCATACGAGCTTTCCCGCATAAAGGCAGCGGCTAAGAGAAACGTGGTTCTTGAATCGTTTATGCTTCATGAACTCGTAACGGACATGGCGCTGGCCCTAAACCTTGAGGGTCTCTGCAAATCCTACATTGATTTCCTTGAAGAACGAAACATTCGGCCTGGTTTTGAAACACGCAACTTCCCTTACTTAGTCAACAAATTCAGAGAGTGGAACATAGATTTCAGCAAACTAACCCTGACATCTGCCTTCAACAAAGTTGGCTTCCAGATGTGTCCCTCAAAGCTGGAATGTGAACAAGCCCTCAATCGCGCTTGCGAAGCTGAAGTTATCGCCATGAGTGTTCTTGCCGCGGGTTATCTTAAGCCTGCTGAGGCTGTGGGTTATCTGGCTGGTCTTTCTGGTTTAAGCGGATTGGTGATTGGGGTATCAAAGGAGCGACAAGCTGCTGAGACGTTTCGCTTATTCAAAAGCGGTCTACCTTCTGTCGAGTTGCCGCAGGATTTTGTTTTGAGTGAGGTGAAGGTGTGAGTTTAGTTTTGGTTGTTTGGGTCGCGGTCGGCGCGGTTTTCTTTGGTGTTCCAGCAGTGTACTTTTTGTACATGAAGAAACGCGCTAAGTCTGGTTGGAACCTAAACTTAGATAGCAGTTATTTGCCTTCAACAGCCATCTTTATCCCGGTGCATAACGAAGAAAAAGTGATTCGGCTCAAGCTGGACAACATTTCTAAAGTGCTCTATCCACCTGACAAGATGCAAATCACCGTCATCAATGACTGCTCCACAGACGGCACCATACAAGAGGTTAACAACTACGTTTCTACTCATTCCGCGCCGAAAATCTCCCTCTACGACAGCAAGGTTCACCTTGGCAAAGCAGGCTGCCTAAACAATGCGCTGAAAGGCGTTGATGCGGATGTGGTCATTATTTCTGATGTGGATTGTTTTTGGCCAAGTGACATTTTGAGTAAAGCTGTTTCTTACCTTTCTGACCCAAACGTCGGCGCCATAACTGCAAGAGAGTTGCTGCTTAATCCACAGGCTACGTGGGTGACGCTTAGTGAACAATTCTACGACAGCACCATTCAATCTGTCAGAATCGGCGAATCAAAAATCCATTCAACCATCTTTTTCCAAGGCGGCTTTGCGGCTTACAAAAAAAGTGCTCTAACCGAGTTCAATCACGCCACCGACGATTCTGGAACAGCATTAGACATCGTGCAAACCAAGCGAAGAGCGCTTTTGATTCCTGAACTTGGCTTTTTCACTCTTAGCCCAACAAAATGGGTCAACAAAGTTGCGATTAAGGTTCGGCGTGCCAGCCACTTGCAGCATCTTTGGGCGCGCTCGCTGAATCTGCTTGTTCACGGCAAATTGGCACTGCCTAAAAGAATCGCTATCCCCGAGATAATGCTGCATATTTTCAATCCTGTGCTGCTGGTTGTTTTCGCGGTTTTTTCGGTGGCTGTGATGTTTCAGTATCCATTATTGGCGTTGGCGATGGCGATTTTTGTTGGTGCAGTTTTTGCTGCCAAAAAAACTCGCGTGACGGCGCTTGAACTCATACAGAACAACCTTATCTTGCTAACGGCGTTGTCTTCGTTTTTTACTAAGCGCAATTTTGCATTTTGGAAGCCATCCCAGGAATCAAGGTCAACGTTGAGTGAGGAAGTGTTAAGGGAAAAACAGTTGATTTAGTAAAAGAGCAATGGCTTGCGATTTTTTCTATAGGCCTCTCATTTAGGTGCGCATACGCTTCCGTATCCGCACATGCTGGAACCACGCGACGTCTCAAAGCGGACCTCCCCTCCCTTATATAAAGCCCAAAATGATCAAACGGTGCGTTAAACGCACGGTTTCGCCGCAGCGTCCTCTTCCTCCTATAGGTTTCTGCATAGAACTGATATTTGCATCCTATTATGTTGGAGAAAAACGCATCCAAACGCAGTGAAAACGTGGCGTCTGTTGCGTTTTCCATGGAAACAGTTGGAGTTGGTTTGTTTGGTTGAATCTTTCGTTGTCACAGTAGGGTTATGTGTTAAGAACGGTGCTGCGCTTGTCAAGAACGCTGTAGACAGCTTATGCAGCCAAACGTTTCCTGCAGAAAACATAGAATTACTCGTAGTTGACGGCAACAGCCAAGACGACACCCTCCAAGTAATCAAAAACAACCTTAAACGCAACTTCAGAGACACCCAATTCATTAAAGAAAACAGCGGCCTAGGAATCGCCCGTCAAACCGTGGTGCAGAAAGCCCAAGGAAAATACATCGTTTGGCTCGACGCCGACATGACCCTCCCAACCGATTACTTAGCAAACCAAGTTGCCTTCATGGAGCAGCACCCCGAAGTAGGCATCGCAGGCGCAAAATTCAACGTCCACGTCGGTTACGGTTTAGCGGCCGATTTAGAAAACATCGTTTACGCTGTAGATTCAATCTATGGGCAGCCCGGTAAGGTTTCTAAGTTTGGGTACCTGCCTGGAGCCGAAGGAGCAATCTACCGTGTTATCGCCGTTAGAGGAGTCGGCGGCTTTGACACCCGCATCAACGGCGCCGCAGAAGACACCGACATCGCCTACAGGGTTAAAGCCGACGGATGGGCGCTCGCTTTTACAAAAGAGAGCTTCACTGAAGCAACCCGCGCAACCTGGCAGACTCTTTGGAGCCAATACGGATGGTATGGCCAGGGTGGGCATTTCATTTTTCATAAAGACCCCAATTCATTAAACCTCTTGCAGATGTCGCCGATGGCGGGGTTCATCGCAGGGGTTTTGAGGCTGCCTGGCGCTTACCTGTTGACTCATAAAAAGTCTTTCTTTCTTTTGCCTTTTCACTATACTTACAAGCGGCTTGCGTGGTTGGTTGGTTTTTTACGTGCTCACCTAAGGGGTTATGGGCATGGCTTAGGCGAGAAAGTTAACGTTTTGGATGATGCTGAAGATGAGTTCACTTATCACGGTGGGGGTCTGCGTTCGAAACGGCGAAAACATGTTGCCCAACGCTGTTGAAAGCATCCTAAGCCAAGACTACCCAAAAGAGAAAACGCAGGTCATATTCGTTGATGATGGCAGCAAAGACAGAACCCCGCAAATAATCAGCCATTACACAACCCTACTCAACAGTCGAGCCAAAGCCTTCAAAACGCATGGACAAGGGCTGGGGCACGCAAGAAACATCGTCGTTGATTCAGCAGACGGCGAATTCATCCTTTTTGTAGACGCAGACGAAATCCTCACACCCAACTATATCCAAACACAAGTCCAAACACTAAACGGTAACCCAAAAGTTGGCGTAACCGCAGGGGTCTTCAAAACGGTTCCACACAACTTTATCCTCAACCTTGAAGTCGCCCCCCACATCGTTAACCAAAAAAGCTATGGCAAACCAAAGAGTTTTGTGTGGAAAACAGAGAAACTCATCGGCACAGGCGGCTCCACGTTTCGCGTTGAAGCAATTCGTCAGGTTAAGGGCTTTGATGAGAGCATCAGCGGTGCAGGTGAAGATATGGATTTGGTTCTGCGGATAAAGAGGGCGGGGTGGCTTATTCAACCTAACACCGCCGAATTCTACGAGTTGCATGGAGGGTTGTCGTCGCCTGAAGGGTTGTGGCGGAAATATTTTTGGTATGGATATGGCTGCCAAAAGTGTTTCCAGAAAACTTTGGGTGCGTACTCTTTTCTGCGTATGTCCCCTCTTGCGGGGTTGATTACGGGGGTTCTGTACTCGTTTCCCGCTTACAGGTTTCTTGGTCAAAAACAGCTGTTTCTGTTGCCGCTTCATTACGGGTTTAAGCATGCTGCGTGGACGGCGGGTTTCATAAAAGGACAACTAAAAGCTTAACTGAAAAAAAAAGAAAAAGGGTTGTTGCAGGTTTACCAGTAGCGGTATGCAAACCACATGTTGAACCTTGGCCAGTAGAGTATGAACCAGTTTTTGTAGGTAAACTCGAAAGTGGGTTGCAGCACCTTTGCGGGTTCAGGGTCTCTGTGCTGGGTTGATTCGGTGGGCTCTGGTGTTGGAGTCGGCGTCGATGTTGGCTGAGGCGAGGGGGTTGGTGTAGAGGTGGCGGTTTGTTTCGGGGCAGATGATGATGTTGTGGCGGTGCTGGTTTGTGCGGGTTCTGGCGTAATGGTTG
Organism: Candidatus Bathyarchaeota archaeon; assembly: GCA_026014685.1. Lineage (NCBI taxonomy): Archaea > Thermoproteati > Candidatus Bathyarchaeota > Candidatus Bathyarchaeota archaeon. The sequence continues at coordinate 240,564 of JAOZHW010000005.1, read as the reverse complement.
AAGTTGACTCAGTAGTTGGTTGGGGGGTTGCGGTTGGTTCAGCAGTCGGTTCAGGTGTTGCTACAGGAGTTGGCTCAGGAGTTTCTATGGGTGCTGGTGTAGGTGTTGGGGTTACAACGGTGGTTTTCTGTTGAGGCACGTAGGCGTTTATGAATGCGGTGCCCATGTCGTTTGGTGTGTAGCCGCTGCTAAGCATGGTTTCTCCCGCGTAGACTCCGCCTAGTCCTGAATCACTAAGCCAGTAGTATGCGCATGCGCCGACACCGAGGTCGTATTGTGCTTTGAGTAGGTTTGTCCACCAGTTTACGTCGTTTTGTATGTTGGGTGAGCGCTGTAGGCATGAGCCTTCTTCGTTGATGACTAAGGGTGCTGTGATGCCCATGGTTGCGATGCCTGCTTGCAGTTGCGCTTTGAGGCCAGCGTAGTCTTTTGCCCAGTACGATGTTAAGTCTGTTGGCGCGTAGTAGTAGAGGTGGGTGGTGTAGACGAGGTTGGTTGCTGTTGGGATGGCGGTGGCGATTTGTTTGCACCAGCTGAGGTCGTTGCCGTAACCGTTAGGGAACCAACCCATATGCCACTGCATCATAATCAGGTTAGTTGCGCCCGTTGAGCGGATAGCGTTGTACATGGTTGTTAGGTAGGACATGTATCCAGATGGTATGGGGTCTACGTCGCTGCCGAGGTTTGGTTCATTCCAAGCTTCAAAGATCGCGTTGGGGTAGTCTTTTAATGTGTTTGCCATGTCGGTCCAGAACCAGCTCCAGAAGCCTAACTCGTTGTTGCCGTAACCTGCGTCTCGTAGGAACCTTTGTGCAGGTTCATCCCAACCACACATGGGCATTCCTTGCCATCCGTAACCACTGCTTGCGTAGGGGTCAGCTCCAAACGAGCTACTTGACGGCGTCAGCATGTAAGGAACGACGTTTACGTAGATGCCGTATTTGTCTGCCTCTTGACATAGCGTTCGCAAGTAAGTTTTGACGCTTATCGGCGTTGTCGATGAACCGTAGCTGGCGGGGTCTTCCTGTGCGGGTACGATGTTGTCTCGGTAGTACCAGCTTGGGTAGATGAAGACGCGGATCATGTTGATGTGCCATTTGTCTCTCATCTCCGCGAAGGTTTGATCCATGACAGAGGTGGGGTTGTAGTTCCATTGGTTGCCCCAATTGTCACTTTGGCCTTGACCCCACAAAAGCAGGTCAGGCACCATACCGGCGAGACCCATACCACGCAAGTAGACGACGTTGCCATCTGCATCAAGGATATAGGACCCTGATGTGTGGAGGGCAGAAGTTGATGTTGCTGCACTAACCGACGTCACTGAAAACGCTGAAAGGATGCCTGCGGCGAAAAGCGCGACGATGAACAGTGCGGTGGGCTTTTTTAGTTTGCGGTTTAGGGAGTGCAGTCTGTTTGCTGTTGCATATGTATTCATTTCTCTCTCTTCCTGAATTTTGAAAACCCTACTGGGATGCATCATTTTTATAGGCTTTTGAAAACCGAAATAAAGCACCTTGCAAAGTCGCGTTTGCAAGCAATTCAGCTACAAATTCAGGCAAAATCATGCCTTAAATCAAAATACCGTTTGTTTTTCAGCCCAACAGGCGAGAAAGCCATGAACCACGAAATCGGAGTGTTCTGCCCCACCCTAAACGTCTACGGAGGCGGAGAATACGTCGCGTTAGCCATCGCAAACACCCTCGCCCAACACAACCACCCCGTCACAGTCTTTTCCAGCACCCAAATAGCACCCGTTGAAATCAGAAACTTCTTCGGTGAACCACTTCACCCAAAAATCCGCACCATCCAGCAACCCACCCGCTTTGCCCCCCGCGGCTTGCTTGACTTCTACCAAACCATCCTCCACTCATACATCGCCAAAAACAAATGCACTACCCTCATCGACGCCTTCTCAAACTGCGTATACCCCTGGACAAATGTCAGCTACATACACTACCCCCACCTAAACCGAAGCGCCTTCAACCCGCAGTTCCCCTACTTAAGCCACCCCCGTCTCACCCAAGCAGGCACTTTCCCTGAGGTTTTGCTGGAAAAAAACTTGGTTGACTACAGTAAACGGTTGGTGCTTGCCAACAGCAACTACACTGCAGAGGAAATTCAGAGGTTCTCAGGGAAACCCGTTGAGGTGCTGTATCCCCCGTTTGCATCCAAAATAGGTGAAATCGGCAAAAACACCACAAAAGAACCTCAAGAAAACCTTGTGGTCACAACCTCCCGTTTAGATGAAAACAAACTCCTCAAAAGAATACCCTACATAGCCCACCAAACAGACAGCAGCATACACTTCGCAGTAATCGGACGCTTATGCAGCCAAAACACCTTCGAACGTCTGCAGGTGCTGGTAAAAAAATTGAACTTAGCTGACCGCGTCAAGTTTTACCCAAACGCTTCAGCCGAACAAAAAATCAGTTTGCTGCAGCGAGCAAAACTTTACTTGCACACTATGGTGGGGGAGCATTTCGGCATCTCCATCGTCGAAGCCATGGCGTTGGGATGCGTGCCCATAGTTCACGATTCTGGCGGCATGCGCGAATTCGTTCCAGAGCAATACCGATACAGCACCATCGAAGTGGCAGCGCAAAAAATCTCAAGCGAAATGGCTGCGTGGTCGCCTGAAAAAAGCGAAGAAGCAAAACAGATTGCAGCAGGTTTTTCTTTGGAAAAGTTTTCTCTGCGGTTTATGACGCTATTTAACCAGTATTTTGGATGCAACTAAAACAGTTTGGAGAGGTTAGATTCTTGAAGGTATGTCATGTCTGGGAACGTTTTTGGCCCATAGAAATAGGTGGATTAGAACGCTACATCCTCTGGTTATCCACGTATCTGGCAAAGAAGCAAGCCATAGATTTCTCGCTCATCACAGGCCGCGCCAAACTAACCTGGATACCGAGAAAAATCAAAAAATTCGAAGATTCAGGCTACCTAAAAGTGTACCGACTGGGCCCAAACCCTGTTGATGTTTTAAACGGTGCCTACCTGTATGCGTCGCACTCCACTACTGCGCCTATGCTGCTGCAGAAAATGAAGTTCACAAGCCTATACCAAGAAGCATGCAGCTTAGAATGCGCCAAATCCGCTGACGTCTTCCACATTCACGGCATATGGAGCGACCTTGAATACATCGATTTAGGCATTTACCTAAGCAGGCGTTTCGGTAAGCCGTTAGTGTTGACCTTGCACGGCGGCTTCGTCGGCAACCCAGTGCATGGGGGTATGCCTTTGGATTCTCCCCGCGTTAAGGCGATTCTGGAAGATGACGTGGCTGCAGTAACGACTTACTCCAAAGAGATTCTGGGCGCACTTGAAGACTTGGGTGTAGGCAAAAAAAGCCACCTTGTAACCAACTTTGTTAATGCATCAAAATTCAAAAACCCAAACCCCGCCAAACCCCACGATTTAACGCTTATCTATGTCGGCAGGTTCGAGCCGCTCCAAACCCCTGACTTGGTAATCAAAGCCTTCAAACGGGTTCACGACGAAATGCCTAACGCAAAGCTAACGATGGTCGGCTATGGACGAATGAACGAGACCCTTAAGCTCTTAATCAAAGAGCTACACTTGGAAGACTGCGTCAACATGGCGGGCAAGCAAACTGATGTGCGCAACTTCCTATGGGGCAGCGACGTATTTGTGGCAACCAACTTTGGCTACATAGCAACTTTGGAGGCTTGGGCAGCGGGGTTGGCGGTGGTTGCACCCGAGTTCGGAATCATGAAAGAAACCGTCATCCACGAACATAACGGGCTGCTTTTTGAACCCCACAACCTAGAGGACTTAACGTCTAACCTGTTACGCATCATCAAAGATACAGAGCTGCGCGAACGCCTCACTTTGAATGGCGCAAAAACAGTACAGGACTACGACATTGGCGCGGTGGCACCGAAAATGTCGGCAATCTACCAACAAGTAACTAACCAATAACTCAGCGGATAAAAATGAGCCAGCAGTATTTTTCCAGTCATTTCTTGGCTATAGTGGTGATTCTCCAAGTCGTAATGTACCTTTCACTGTTCCTCGATTTGCCCTTAGCCAGAATCGTAATCGGCACCGCTTACCTGACAGTTATTCCAGGTTTAGTTCTTGTAAAACTCCTTAAACTGGACAAGTTAGGTCAGCTTGAATCGGCTGTGTACGCGGTTGGGTTCAGCGTCGCCTTCTTAATGATTGCGGGGTTGATCATCAACCAATTCGGGTACCTTGTCGGTTTAAACTTCCCGCTTGCGACGTTACCGCTTTCCCTTTTTATAAACACAGTTGTTCTCGTCGGCGCAGCTGTTGCTTATCTACGACAAGGCAAACCCCAACAGCCACCCCCAAACCAGCGCCCCTCGCTGAACCCCTCGACTTTGCTCTTGGTGCTGCTTCCAATACTTAGCGTTATGGGCGCGTTTTTTGTTAACTCAACAGGCAACAACTTGATTTTGATGCTGATGATTTTGGCGGTGGCGGGTTTGTTCGTTTTCGCCGTTGCTAGAGGGGAGAAACCGGCCAAAACCTACGCTCTTGTCATCTTGATGATTGGACTTGCGCTGTTGCTGCATGTATCGCTCGTTTCCAGCTATATCATTCCCTACGGTGGCGATGTACCCGTTGAGCTCTACGTGTTCCAAGACGCCCAAGTCAACTCGCGTTGGGAACCCGTTTTCATGGTGCCCTCCGACCAAGCATACGGCAGATACAACGCCATGCTCAGCATCACAATTCTGCCCACGGTTTACTCAAACATGCTGGGGTTAGAGCCAACATGGGTTTTCAAAATCATCTACCCCCTGATATTCGCCGTAGTGCCCGTGGCATTATTCTTGCTGTGGCAACCCTACATCGGCTTAAAACTGGGCTTCATCGCCGCCTTCTTTTTCATGGCTCAGTCAACCTTCTTCACAGAAATGCTGGCCTTAAACCGCCAGATGATCGGTGAACTGTTCTTTGTTCTGTTATTGTTGACGATTTTAAGTAAAAAAATCGGCAGAGAAACCAAATTCATCACGTTCGCGTTGCTCAGTTTCGGCTTAATTTTCAGCCACTACGCGCTAGCAGAGATTTTTCTTTTTCTCATATTTGCTGCGTGGGCTGCCTCAAAATTCTACCTCAAACGTCCCAGCTTCAATTTGCAGCTCAGCATGATTCTATTCTTTTTTGTTTCGATGTTTCTGTGGTACATCTACACTTCAGGCGCGGTGGTGTTTGAGAGTTTTATGTCGTTTACAGGTTACATAGCTGGTCAGTTAGGTGACTTTTTTAATCCTGCCTCGCGTGGTCAAGCGGTACTCACTGGCTTAGGACTCGCTGAATCACCTTCCATGCTTAACACAGTCAGTCGAGGTTTTGCTTACCTAACCGAAATCTTCATCGTAATAGGCGTAATTGTTTTATTCACCAAAAAGCTGCCGTTCCGATTCGGACGTGACTACATCGTCTTTAGCATAATAACCGCAATTTTTCTAGTGTTTCTCACACTGATTCCCGGTTTAGCTAATACCCTTTCAATGACCCGCTTCTACCACATTCTGCTGATGATTCTAGCACCATTCTGCGTCGTCGGCATATGGTTAACAGCGGATTATCTGTCAAAGCACAAAAGAGAAACAGCGTTTGTAGTGCTTGCCATCGGCGTGTTGGTTCCGTATTTCCTTTTCCAAACCAACTGGGTTTATGAAGTTGCTGGAACAGAAAGCTGGTCAATTCCCCTTAGCGGCTACCGAATGCGCCCCACCCAACTGTATGGTTTGTATGGATTGATTGATTCCTATAGCGTCTACGGCGCCCAGTGGACCGCACTTAACGTTCCATACAAATTCAACCTTTCCGCTGACAACGCGTTTTACACTTCGCTAACAGCTTACGGACCAATCTACCGAGGCTACATGCGTGAACTCTTGCCAGACACGTACCTTCGGTCAGGAGAATTTGTGTTTCTAAGTTACATCAGCATAAACTACGAGTTGCAATCATCAAACGGCACCATGCCCAGACACGTCAACCAAACCGATGTAATCTACTCAAATGGCGGAACGAGCGTCTACCAAGTTCCGATTCGGTGAATTCTGTGGGCGTCAAAGCTTACATAAAGGCATTCTACGCCGACAAAATCGAATCTCCACTAAAATGGAACCTAATCGACCGATACTTCTCTTGGATTCCGAGGTCTAAGCTTAGGAACCGCGACTTTTCCATCATCGGCAACAACTGCTTCGCAGGCGGCATATACCACAAGTTCGGCTTGCAATATCGCACTCCAACCGTTTGGACTTACATTTTTCCTGACGATTACCTGCGCTTTTTAGAGAAGCTCGACTGGTACCTAAACCAACCCCTAACGTTCAAAACAGAAACACATCATCCGATGGCACACAAACACTATGAAGCAACAAAACGCAGATACCCCATCGGCGTCTTAGGCAGCGACGTAGAAATTCACTTCATGCACTACCGCACCGAGCAGCAAGCACAAGAAAAATGGACAAACCGACTAAAACGCGTAAACAGAGGCAACCTGTTTGTGATGTTCTCTGACGGCGAAGAATACCACGACGACCTTTTGGAGAGGTTTGAGCGGCTGCCTTTTGAGCGCAAAATTTTTTTCTCATCAAAACCCTGCCCAAAGTCGAGTTGCACTGTGTTTGTGGAGGATTATGCTTGTGAAGTGCATGTTTATGATTCGACGCGTAACCGTCGATACGAAAAATACCTCGACTTAGTTAAGTGGCTAAACGGTGAAGAGGGTTTCATCAAGAACCGAAAAGTGGGGAGCTAATTGGCGACAAAACGTGGCGAGCCGACGGTTTCGGTGGTTATTCCCACCTACAAAAGAGCCACAATTCTGCCACACCTGCTTTCAGGGCTGCGTCGCCAGACTTACCGAAACTTTGACGTGGTTTTCGTTGTTAAGCCTTCAGGAGACGGCACCGAAGAACTCCTTGAAAAAGCCAAAAAAGAACTCAACTTAACCCAGATAAAACAGACCCATGGACACATAGTTGACGCCTACTTTTTGGGCATAAAACACACAGCAGGCGACATAGTTGCCCTGCTTGACGACGACGCAATCCCCGCCGACGACTGGTTAATGCAAACCGTGAAAATCTTCCAGACACAGCAAGTCACAGGCGTAACTGGCGATTCATACCCCGTTCTGCTAAACGGAGACGGCTTCCAAATCCTAAAAGAAAACGAAGCCCCAACCGTTTATACACACCTCGATTTTGCCCTGTTTGGTCGTCCTCTTCGGGGGCTTGAAGACTACAAGAACTGTATCGCAGACTCAGGTTTCATCTATGAAAGAGGCAACAACGCTTACTGGCGAAATCGGGGCGCGGCAAAGGCGTTGCTTCGGGGGCCGTCGATGGCGGTTTGGGGCGATGTCCTGCGTGGTGTGCATTTGAATGGGGATTGGCTTTTGGGTTGTGCTTGGGAGATGGTGCTGGGGTGGCAGCTTTGGCGGCGAGAGTACCGCATGATTTACAGCCCAAACGTGAAAGTCTACCACATCGTTCATGGCAGAACATCCAGCCGAGACTACCAGATGCCTCGAACAGACCTTTTATGGTCAGTGGAAGCGGAGTTACTGTTCTACCGTCTATACCACGACGAACCGCAGCTTTCTGTAATTAGCAAATTGGAATCTGACCTACTCCGCCTGGTGCACAGCTTGAAGTATCTGCCCTCTAATGTACCATATAACCTTCGCAAACTCGAAGGCATACTGCTGGGCAACATTATTGGCGCTAAGTGGATGCTCTACAAACTGCTGGGATGTGAATATTCGCCGCTGACTGATTTGGCGAGATTCCAAAAAGCATAGCATGGAGTTGGTTGGTTTTTCTGCTCCGCTTGCCTCAGTGATCGTGTTGAACTATAACGGCAAAGACTACTTAGCCAACTGCATAGAATCCGTTTTGGCAAACGAATACGAAAACTTTGAAGTCATACTCGTCGACAACGCCTCAACCGACGACAGCTTCAAAACAGTCCAGCAACGCTTCGGGGGCAACTCCCGCCTAAAAACCGTACAAAACTCCGTCAACCTCGGCTTCAGTGGCGGCAACAACATCGGTTTCGAGCACTCTCAAGGCGAATACGTGGTTTTCTTGAACAACGACACCGTGGTCGAGCGGGATTGGCTTGTCAACTTGATTGAGGCGATGGAAGATGACCCGTCGATTGGTTTGGCGCAGAGCAAAATCCTGATGATAAACGGCGAAAAAATTCAGTGTGCAGGTTGGCTTTTTAGCAATTATCTGGTTCGTAAGCAGGCAGTGGGCGAAAACAGAGACCAAAAAATAGTTTTCCAGTCGACCTTTGAGGTTTCGGTGGCTTCTGGTACAAGCATGATTACACGACGTGCACTCATCAATGAAGTGGGGTTGTTTGACGCCAAAATTCCCTTCTTCTACGACGACACGCTGCTGTCGTTTAAGGTTTGGCTAGCAAACAAACGCATCGTCACAGTAGAAAACTCTCAGATCAGGCACATGATGGGGGCGACGAGCGTGTGGACGTTGGAGCGGACGACCTTTAACCTTTTGAAGGCAAAAATCTGTCTAATGTTTGACGTTTATTTCAAGTTGAGAGAGTTGGTGGGGGCGGCTTTTGTGAACTTTACCAACACCGCAATCAATTCGTTGTTAGCGCTGAAAAAACGGAATTTGCCCGTCGTTTACGCCAACCTTCGTGGGTTACTGTGGGGGCTTGGCAACTTGAAGTACCTTTGGCGGAACAGGCAAACCCATTGGAGGGCAACACAAATCTCCCCTGAGGCCTTGAAGGCGCGGTTTGAGCGCCTAAACCTCCCCTTAGCTCTTTACCTAATCCCTTCCAAGTTGAGCGATGAATGTTTCGCTTCAGCGGTTCGGCGCTACGAGCGCGCTATAACAGTATAGCTACGATAGGAGGCTAACTTTGTGAGTCTTGTAAGTCTTGTGAAAATCCCCTCAGCCTCTTCATACCCATTTAGAGAAGCCATTACTAAGGCCATCCAACGAGTCGACTACAGATTCAACCCAACCGCTCGCAAAGTAGTCATCAAACCCAACCTGTGCTACTACTGGGACCACACTACAGGGCAGACGACCTCGCCGCAGTTCGTTTCAGAACTCATCGACTTAATCCGCGTGCAAACCTCCCCCGAAGTGGAAATTGCAGTCGTAGAGTCAGATGCTTCGGCTATGCGATGCAAATACGCGTTTCGCATGCTGGGTTACGAGAAGCTCGCCAAAGAAAAAAACGTCCAACTCATCAACCTCACTGAACAAGAAAGCACAAGCGTAGACGTAGGGCTCGACGGGAACGTTTACACTTTTTCAGTGCCCAAAATCATCAGCCAAGCAGACCTGAAAATCAACGTAGCCCACATCAAATACACCATTGACCCCGTAAAGTTGACTTGTGCGATGAAAAACATTTTTGGCTGCAACCCCATTCAGAAGAAATTCAAGTACCACCCCTACCTCGGGGAAGCAATCGTGGCACTAAACAAAGCTATGCCTTTTAACCTCCACTTAATCGACAACAACATCGCCGCAGGCGTTCAACCCCGAAAAATGGGATTAGTTATGGCGAGCCAAGACCCCGTTGCCCTTGACTCGGCGGCGGCAAAAATCGCGGGGCTAAACCCCAACAAAATCCCCTACCTCAAACTGGCGGAGAAGGAAGGCGTCGGCAAACGGGCGTACGTGGCTGTGGGCGAACCGCTTGAAGCGTTTAGGTCGCTGTATCCTAAGCCAACTTTTAGGATGCAAACAAAGAGGCGGGTGAAGCGGACTTTGGTTGCAGTTGGGCTCGGTGCAAGGATGGGACTGGAGTAGATTGCCGATGAAAATTAAGCTGGGTATAATCGGTGTAGGCGGCATCGGGCAGCTACACCTCAAACATGCCCTTCGCCTTGGAAACGCTGAGGTTTATTGTGTGGCTGACACGTCGAAATCTGCTCTGCAAGCAGCCAAAGCCCTCGGAGTCAAAAACACCTACAACGACTACACAGAAATGCTAAAAACACCAGAGCTTGACGCAGTAATAATCGCTTTACCGACACATCTACACCTGAAATGCGCCAGAGACGTTGCAGAGGCAAAAAAGCATGTTTTCCTCGAAAAACCCATCTCCGCCACCGTCGAAGAAGCAAAAGAAGTAATCGCCGCTGCAGAACAAAACTCGGTGAAGTTGATGCTTGGGTACCCTATGCGCTTCAACAAGCACTTCCTCAAACTAAAACAAGACATAGAAAACGGGGTACTCGGCGACGTAGAAAACGCCCATGCAACCTACGTTTGCGCTGGCCCGTTTGTGCACCGCGCCGACGGCCACTCCCCCGCGCCCGTGCCAGACTGGTGGTTCAACCCTAAACAGACGGGCGGAGGCGCCTTCATCGATTTAGGCTGCCACATAATCAACCTCATGCGCATGCTCCTAGGCGAAGTCGTAGACATTAGAGGCCAGTTTGGGCACCGTTACGGGATGGATTTTGAGGATTCAGCCATGTGTTTGGCAAGGTTCACTTCGGGAACAGTGGCGGCGGTGAATGTGGGTTGGTATTCGCAGGATTACCTGCTGCGGCTGGATTTGCATGGAACCGTACGCAACGCATCCGTTGAGCATATACCGCCCGCCAGCGTTTCAGCCGCCTACCAGATGCTCAGAAGAGGCATAACCACCTTTAATCAGCCTCATCTTGACGAGTTAGCTTACTTCGTTAACTGCATACAAAACGACACTGCACCTTCGCCCTCTGGGTTGGATGGGTTAAGAGATTTAGAGGCTATTTACGCGGCTTATCAAAACCGAATAAGCCTATAACTTGACGGTAATGACTCCGATGATTGATAAGGCTCTGGAAATAGGGAAATCCTCCGCTACAGGCAGCTTCCACCTTATGCTTGGAGTCGTAGGCGCCACCGTAATCATGGCAGTAGGCACTATCGCTCTGGGAATTTTGCTACCTGCGGAGGGCGTGGGCTTGTACGGCATGGCATTGATCCCCTCTTCCATCATCAACTTCTTCCGAGACTGGGGTGTAAACTCGGCTTTAACCAAAGAAATCGCGCGCCTCAAAGCCCAAGACCGCAAAGCAGAAATCCACGACGTCATGGTCTCAGGCATCGTCTTTGAAGTCATAAGCGGCGCTGTTTTGGCGCTGATTTGCTTCGCGATCGCTTCGCCTCTTGCCATGTTGATAAGTCCAGCAGACGCAACCGCACTATCCCTCTACATCTCAATAATGTCGATTTCGGTTTTCGCTGGCGCGTTGACTTCGGCGGCAAGCGGCATATTCGTCGGGTTTGAACGCATGAAACTAAACAGCTTCACGCAGGTTTTCTCTGCAATCGTGAAAACAGCTCTTGGACCGCTCCTCATCGTTTTGGGTTTCGGTGTGTTAGGTGCTGTAACCGCAGCCATGGTTGCCATCGTTGCAGGCGCCGCTATAAGCATAGCCATCGTTTACCACGTGCTATTTAGACCCCTGCGCAAATGCAAAGTGGGCAAATGCGATGTTAAAGCCACCCTCAAACCGATGCTGCGGTTTGGTTTGCCGCTTACCTTTTCAACCGTGGTCATCGGCGTTATGCCGCAAGTTTTCGCGCTCTCCATGAGCGTTTACGCAGGGCAAGGCGACGTAGCGGCGGGGCAACCGTTCGGCTGGACAATGGGCAACTACTTCACCGCCACCAACTTTGCCATACTCTTAACCTTCGTTTCTTTCCCCACCGCAACCGCGCTGTTCCCTGTGTTTTCGAAGCTGAACCCACAAACGGAGCCTGAATTGGTAAAAACAGTGTACGCCGCCTCAGTCAAGTACACCGCACTACTTCTGGTTCCAGCAACATTGATGCTAATCACCCTCTCAAACCCGCTGATAAACACCCTTTTCCCCAAAGAAGGCTTATTCCAATCGCTATTCGTCGCCAACGCCGAACCCAAGTTCCCCTATGCCCCGATGTTTCTGGCGTTATGCGTAGCCGTTAACTTGTTCGTTTTGGTGGGCAACGTTAGCCTCGCAACCTTCCAGTCGGGGATTGGGCAAACCAAACAAATCATGAAGCAAAGCGTTTTGACTTTAGCCTTCGGTTTGCCACTCGTATACTTCTCTGTAGCATACTTTTACTCGCTGGGTGGCTCGAACGCTCAAACTTCAGCGGTGTATGCAGTAATCGGCGGCTTAATCGGCGCACTCATAGCGAGCATGCCTGGAATGATTTGGGGACTTGTGTGGTCTTGGCGGAACTACAAGGTCAAGGCTGACTTCGTGGCGTCTGCAAAAATCTTCGCCGCATCACTAATCGCGTCAGCCGCAGCCTTTATGCTAATCAATTTCCTTGTCTTGCCTTGGTGGATGACGCTTGCTGTGGGCTTCGGCGTTTTTGTGCTTGTATATTTGAGCGCGGCTCCCATCATCGGTGCAGTAAACCGTGTTGATATAGAAAATTTTCGCTCGATGTTTTCTGGTTTAGGAGTTGTTTCCAAAATCATCAATTTTCCTTTGATGTTTATGAGTAAAATGTGCAGGCACACTGAGCACAAGACAATTCGTAAACCGCTTAAAGTTAGTGAAGACAACTTGCACAGGGCAACCTGATTATTTTTGTTATAGAGGTTTTAAGTTTGGATTCTACACGTGATAAGAAAAGCAGCGCCATTGGATTTGCCGCAGTATTCTTAGGAATCGGAGTGGTTCTGCTTGTTTTTGCTCTAATTTTTGAGTTGCAGGTTTTAGCTTTCATAGGGTTAGGTTTGACCTTTTGGGGCGCTGTTTTAGCTCTTGCAAGAGACGGAAATTACGTCGACAGCGCCCTGCTAGACAGCACCGCATTGTCCAACTACTCCACGATTGACAGAATCATGACCGACGTTAAGAACAAAGGACAAGCCTACTACATTGCGGCTTACCCAAAAGATGTATTTCTGCCTGACTACCTAAAAAAGCTAAGAGACCCCGTAGTTTTTATCTCTGAAAACTTTAACGAAAAAATGGTTGTTGATGATCTGGCGTCAGGCAAATTCTTTTCCTCCAAAACAAACGGTGTCTTTATTTCGTCACCTGGCGCGGCAATCATGAGTCAAGTGGAGAGTAATCTGCATATAGACTTAAGTAAAATCAGCTTAAATGAACTGGTTGACATGTTTCCTAAGTGTCTCACAGAAACCTTGAATTTAACCAGAAACGCGCAGATGACATTAACCTCCAACGGAGCACAATTTAAAGCCACAGGAATTGTCTTCAATAGCCTTTACGCTTCAGAGACCAGACCTAACTGCGTAGATGTATTAGGCTGCCCCGTCGTTAGCGCGGTGGCTTCCGCACTTGCTAAGGTTTCAGGCAAAACAGTGGTCATAGAAAATCAACATGCCACCCACAGCAACAACGTTAATGTAATTTTAAGTTTTGTTGAGGGAGAAAAATGATTTTTCCTCTCACAATTTCGGATGTTGGGCTTTGGCTTGCAGTAGCCGCTATCGTCCTTTTAGTGACGTCTGAGTTGTTGTATTCTTCTCCGAATTATGCATCAAGAATCGTACTCGATAAACGGTTGCTACGCCTTATAGCAATTGGGTGTGGTTTTGGTTTCTTGTTTACCGTTTTGATGCGGGTGGCAGGGATGGGTTAATAGTTCTCAATTTTTCTGCTACATAGCGATTAATTTTTTTGTGCACGTTGGTTTTTCGGTCAACTATGCGGGTTGCGGCTGGCGTTCACCTAAACTTGACCCTAACCCTTAATAGCGAAGTAAACTTGTGTTTTGGGGTTCATGGAGGACGCCGCTTGTTTGCAGTCGGACATATGGCAATAGCTTACCTGCTAGCTAAAGGCTCATCGAAAGCGCTGCACACCAAAATCAACATACCCATAATACTTGTCCTCTCCATACTGCCCGACGTCGATATTGTCTTTGATTATTTATTCGGCATCAACATACACAGAGGCCCAAGTCACTCTCTCATCGTGGCTGTATTGGTGTTTATCCCCGTCTTTATTCACTACCGTAAGAAAGCAATCCCATATTTCCTTGCGCTAATTTCACACGCCGCAATCGGCGACTTTTTAGTTGCCGGCCAACTGCAGCTCTTTTGGCCGCTGACCCGCGCAAGGTTTGGGCTTCACGAGTTAGGGTATTACTACATCGACATCTTTAGCCCAATCAATATAGCTCTTGAATTATCGCTGTTTATCGTTGCCACGATAGTTCTTTACAAAAGCGGTGACTGGAAAGTCTTCTTCAAACCGAAAACTACACATTTGGTACTTATAGTTCCAATAACTACGGTTTTGTTGCCGAGCACAATCGGTTACCCCTTCAGTCAATCACTCATTATAACCGCTCCTCTCTTGGCAATGGCGCACCTGTTTTACCTTGTGCTCTTCAGCATAGCAGTCTTAAAGACGTTAGTTTTCTTGTATCGTAAATGGTTTGGAAACAAAAATGGCAAAGCACCAATTGGTGATCAGTCAGAAACTATTGCGCATGATTATTCGCCCGCCGCAGATGCACCAAAAAACCTTAATCAACAAAAACTCTTTCCACCAAAAAACCAAAACGAACTCCCTCTAAAACTATGCTTTTCCAACAAAAACGCGTCATAAAAGCTAAAGGTATATAAGGGAATGTTGAACAGTTAGGTTGGGTTTGCCGGTCATAGGGCACGGGTTCCACCTGATCCCATTCCGAACTCAGAAGTTAAACCGTGTTCCGTTCCCAGCTGTAGTGTGGTCTTAGGCCACGTGAACCTGGGAAAGCTGGCAACCTCTTCTTGCAACCTTTTCTAATTTTTTCAGAGCATATTTAGCTTTGAATTGGCATACCCTTATAAATGAGCAACAGTAGTTTTTGAAAGAAGTGGTGTAAAAAGTGAGCTTTATCCCCGGCAACGATTCCCCAATCTTACAATTACTCAGCTTAGGCATGTATGTGTTCTTTATAATCTTCATATTCTACGGTCAACGCATCCAGATGTATGTGATGGTGCGCGAAGTTGAAAACAGCCTTCATAAACTTAGGGTCATAAAAGATGAAGGTAGAAAAATCACCATCGAAGCCATTAAAGAAATAGGCAAACCAACCACTGACCCCTCCCCACGCGTTGACCGCTACCTAGAATACTTCACTATCGGGCCCCAGAGCATGGATCCCGCAGGTATAGTGTACAAGCTAGACCACATCTTAGACACGCGAGACGAGCGATTAAAAGAAGACGTCAGAATCATGGCGCCCGAAGCAGCAAACAACGACGTCCAAATCAACAACTTAGAAAACACCTTAGAAGCAGCCATGGCGCTCAACTACATCTACAAAGTAGTACGCCACTATTACATCCAAGGCAAAAAAACACTCAGCCTATACGTAATCATGCAACTCCAGATGATCTTGCCACTGGTTATGAAGGAAGCCGAAGCATACGCCTCAGCACTCAAAGCGTTCGCATGGGGTCAACCCATCGGCGACAGTGTCGGTCCATTGATTGCCTCCAAGTTGATGCATGGCTACGAAGTCCGCAAAGTCCCCAAAGACTGCGTCGTAGCTTCAGTTCCATTCGAAGGACGCAACGCATTAGTCTTAAAAGCTGAAGGTCCAGGCGGAAACGTCGGTAAACCAGGCGACGCAATCGAGCACGTCATCGAAGAGCAGCAAGGCAAAATTGCCTGCTTAATCATGATTGACGCAGGCTTAAAGCTGGAAGGCGAAACAGTCGGCGAAGTCTCAGAAGGCATCGGCGCAGCCATCGGCGGACCCGGTGTAGACCAATTCAAGATCGAAGAGAAACTTACCAAATACAAAATACGCAACTACGCCGTCATAATCAAAGAAGACGTGGGCGACGCAGTTTCACCCATGCGCAAAGAAATCAACGACGCCGTAGACAAAGTTATCGAACGCGTCCGAGACGTAGTTAAGGAACGCACCAAAGAAGGCGACACTGTCCTGATTGTCGGTGTCGGCAACAGCATCGGAGTAGGTCAATAATGAGGCTAAGTAGCATGTCACAACAAACACAGCAGACAAACCAGAACAACAAAATCACCAACTACCTAATGCTAATCGTGCTCGTCGTCTTGGCGCTCTCAGTCGTAGCGATGTTTGTCGCGGTAGAAACCTACTTCCTCGGCGACGCCTTATCAGCCAGCATATTCGCAGGCATCGGCGCAATCGCGATGGCTATGTGCCTGTTCTTGTTATACCAATCCAGACGCCAAGCAGCAGAAGTAAAAATCGACATCCCCAAAGTCATGACTACCATCGAATGCCAAAACAAAGGATGCGCCAATAAAACTGTCCGAGAATTCCAACGCGGCGACTACGTCTTCAAAGACCTCGACGTTGCCTGCCCCAAATGCGGCGGCAAACAAATGATAACTGCCATCTACAAAGAAGTTAAAGTTAAAGAAAAAACCTACGCCGTATAGGCGGCTAGGTTAAAACTTCACATCCATCTTCTTTTATTAACAACGTATGCTCGGCTTGAGCTACCGGTTTTCTGCTTGCTTCAACAAAAACTGGGTACGCCATGATTGTTTTTGACGTCAAAAGCTCTTTGAATGCAGCCGAATGTTTTTCGGCGGGTAATACGTCGATGAGCCAGCGTTCCGCGAAGGGCAACGTGCGAAAGTTGGTTTCTATGTATTTAGCTAACTTTTTTGCAGAGTCAGTTTTAAGCGACTTTGTTTTCAGGAACCGATAAATCGTTTTTTCCGCGGTATCATCTACGCGGGCTATGGCATCGGGGTAGGTGACGAAGGGTTCAACTGCGTAGACTCCGCCAGTTTCTACCCTGTGGGGGTTAAAGCCTGAGATGCTTGGAATCGAGGTGCCTGCATGGATGAGGTATCTGCCGACGCTGTGCCCAGTGAGGTTGCTTATCGGTTTAAACCCGCGGTTCTTTATGGTTTTTTCCACCAATGCGCCGATGTCGCCCAACTGCATGTTGCCGCGGATGTTTTTTATGACCGCCTTGAGGGCAAGTTCAGCGGTGGTGGTCATTGCGCGGCCTTCAGAGCTAAACGCAGCGGTAAACGCGGTGTCGGTGACGTAGCCGTCTACATGTACACCTATATCCACTTTAACCGTTGACCCGACAGGAATTGTAGATTTGTCGTTTGGCGTTGCTGTGTAGTGTGCGGCGACTTCGTTTATGCTTACGTTTACTGGAAACGCGGGTTTACCGCCTTTGCTGCGGATGAGGCCTTCTGCTTTTTCACATACTTCGATTATGGGCATGTTCTCTTTTATGTAGCTGCGCATTTCTTCGCGGGTTTCTCTTAGAATCTTGCCTGATAGATGAAACTTTTCGAGTTCTTCTTTGTCGTAGGGCATCGAAATCACTGACGATTATTTGGTTAAACGCGTTGCACCTTTAAATGCATACCCACTTGGCAGTGTTGTCATTTGGTCTTCTTTCAGGTATCATGCATAGGTGAGTTACAACAATAAATTGTTGAGTGATGCAATTTTTGCTCAGAAATACTTGACCTAAAACTAATTAAATTTGAATTAAAGCCATTTATTTGCAAGAAAAGCTCTGTGTAGGAACCAAAAGTTTTATCTTCTCAACACTGCAATAAAGCATGGGGGTTCCATGCAAAAAATAGACGGCAAATTAAAAGCAGTATTCCTTTTATTTGTACCCGTAATTTGGCTTTCAGGCTGGATCTTAATCTGGCTAGACAATCAACTGCGTTATTTTAAAAATAGAAGAAAACACCACACACCACGACCTTAACAAAAAACGTTTATTTTAAAAGTGGAGTTGAGCAAGCCAAGCCCTGCACCGCCAAACACAAGGCACAAAAACGGCAGGTTATGCCTTGCACTTGTGGTCGCCTGACTTGCTCAAAGGGGTTGGTTTGCATCCAATCTTTATAGGTTCTCCATGCATTCCTACAAGACAGCTATTGGCTGTTTTAGGATTTAAGTTGGTGTGACTGTAAGGCTACAGCAACACACCTCCGCATAGCTGCTTGGGCTTTTGACTTTTATGATGCAGAAAACCCTCCAGTGTCATGTTAACCTTAATATTTCAAAACATATCCAGTTAGGGTTGCCTCAAAGGTGAAAGTCATGGTTAAAGCATTAAGCGTAAACCAAACAGCATGGCAAAAAGCCCAACAATTCCTCAATAACCCCGAATATTACGGAGTGGAGATTTCAAAATCAACCGCAGGCGCCACCATAATTGACGCAGGCGTCAAAGCCACTGGTGGTTTTGCAGCGGGGAAACTTTTCACTGAACTCTGTTTAGGCGGTGCAGGCACAGTCGAGTTAGGCTACAAAACCTACGGCGACCTAGATTTTCCCTCAGTTACCATAACCTCAGATTACCCCGCAGTTGCCATGTTGGGCAGTCAGTTTGCTGGTTGGCGAATCAAAGACGGCGACAACATCGCCATCGGTTCTGGACCCGCCCGCGCAATCGCACTTAAACCAAAAGAAATCTATGAAGAAATCCACTACACTGACCAAAGCGACAAAGCCGTCATCACCTTGGAAAGCAACGTGCTTCCATCTGACGCATTAATCGAGAAAGTTCTCAAAAACTGCCCCAATGTGCCCGCGCAAAACCTAATAGTCGTCGTTGCCCCAACGGCAAGCGTTGCAGGTCTCACGCAGGTCACAGGGCGCGTTGTCGAGGTAGGCATTCACAAACTCCACACGTTGGGATTAGACCCCAAAGTTATCCGCTATGCAATGGGGTATGCGCCGATTCCACCTGTTGGCCCTGACTTCGAAGTGGCTATGGCAAGAACCAACGACGTTATCCTCTACGGTGGAACAGTCTACTTAACAGTCGACTACGACGACGAAGCCAAACTGCAACAATTGGTTAAGGATGCGCCTTCGATTAACTCAAAAGACTACGGCAACCCCTTCCTAGACATCTTCCTCAATGCAGGTAAGGACTTCTACAAGATTGACCCCGGCTTATTTGCCCCCGCCGTTTTAATGATTAACAACGCTAAGACGGGCAGGACATTTAAGGCGGGACAAATAAACCCGAAAGTTTTAGCCCAAGCCTTGGGCTTCTAATTTTCTATTTTTTATTGCATTTTTATCCTTGAAGCTATGGCTATGGTTATCGCGATCGAAATTGGTATAGTGTAAGCTGCGATTATGCCGTTGAAGAGCGCGCCAAGAGGTAGAAAAGCTAAGACTGCGGCTTGGTTTAATTCAAATCCTATTGGGAAGGGCTGCTGCAAGGCAAAATAGTTGACAACGCTCATGATTACTACGCGCATTATTACTCCTAGGGCGGTGACAGAGAAGGTTAACAGTGCAACGTGTTTTCTTAGATATGTGCTTAGGTTTTCTGATTTGCAGTTGCGTGTTGCTAGGCGGTAGGGTAAGTAGATGCCAAGCATCATCGACAGTACTGCAGCAAAGTTGTAGAGTGGTCCTGAGGGGAGTTCTCCGGGGAAGACTGCGAACAACACGAGTGTGTTGAGTGCGCTTACGGTTATGCCTGTTTTTGGTCCAATGAGCAAGAATGCAACTATTATTGGGATTTCCCAGAGTTGGAAAAACAGGTATGGTGCGAAGGGGTAGGGGATTTTTGGTCCATAAACGTTTAGTGCTATTGCGAGGGCTACAAATATTGTGATTAGGGCGAGTGATTTTGTGGTTGTTTTTGTGTTCATGCTTGTTCGCTTCTGGTACGTTTTCATGCTATGATACCTATTTAAGAGTAGCTACTCAAAACTGAGTGAGTGGGGATTTGGGCTAAAATACCTATTCACCTTTACCTGAAATCGTCGCCCGAAAACCTCTCTCAACTTCCTCTTTTTTGTAATCTCAGTTTGCTCTACTGAGATGCATTGTTTCCGTAAACCGAAGCGGTGTAGCAGTCAGCCACAGTTTGGGATTACGTCCCAGAAATTTGGGATTAAATACATAAAGCTCCACTCACACATTTACGTCAAGTGAAGCGTGTTGACGGAAGCAACCATCCAATTTTCATCATCTGACCAAGCTAAAAGTTGGCTGGAAAACCAAACAACCACACTTCTATCTCCCGTACACGCTAAAGCCAAAGAACTCCGCGACAACCTCAACCTCCAGATCCAAGCCTTAACTGACGTAAGCAAACTCCTCTTCGACGTCAGCACTAAAGAAATTGAGCGGCGAAACATGAAAGTCTACAACCGCGCTCGAGCATTAAACAAGCTTGCGCGTGTGTTTGTGGATCGTTTTAAAAAAATTCCTGCCCCTGAACAAGTCGCTTATGAAGCCCTAAACAAGTATGCACAGGAAGCTCAGAAGGTTCTTTTTGTCACAGAAATTGACTTAAAAAACTGGTTTCCAAGAATCTCCCCCTACTTTATCATGGATCGTCGAAAATTCTTAGCAGTCTACGAAAAAACCAAGCAAGCATACACCGCTCTAAACGACTTTGTAACAAAAGAATACGTAAAAAGCAAAACCCTCGAAGAAGCAATGCATGAATTAAACACACTTCAAGATTTAGAAAAACAATTAGCCACATTAAAACAGGACAAGGACAGCATAAAAAACGAGCGAGTTCCACTTGAGCAGGAAATTGCTGAATTGGAAAAACAAATCGAGGAACTCAAAAGCAAAGGACCCATCGACAAACTCAACCTCGTCAACGCCGAAATCGAAAACCTCAACAACGAACTAAAAAACACGCTCCGCCATCTTCAAAAACCCTTTATAAAGATGCAGGCGCTTGCCACTTCTGGAGGCGGAGGCGGCATAACACCCGATGAACTCAAAAAAATCAACCAGTATTTAGACAACCCTTTTGATGCGCTTGTTACTGAAAAGTCAGGTTACCCCGAATTAAGGGAGATACTGGAAAAACTTGAAGGCATGCTTGCCAAGGACACGCTTAAGCTTAAAACCGACAAAGCCCGAAAAGCCGAACAAACAATTGATGAAATACTGCACAAAAACATCTTAGACAGCCTACAAATCCGCTGTGTTGAGATGGCAACGAACCGCGACCAGTTGGTGCTGTCATCGAAGATGGATGAAATAAATCGGAATATAGCCCAGTATCAGGATCAGCTTAACTTGCTTAAAGCGCGGAAAACCAGCGTAGAAACCCATGAAACAGTCAAAACCAACACGTATCAGGAAACGGTGGATAAAATAAGCAACCTTAAACGTTCCATCGAGCGGGACGTTTATGCGGCTACGGGTAAAAAAATTCAAATTACCTAATGTTGGACTTCGTAGATCAGCAAGGCATGCCCTTTCACTTTTTTAGTTTGTATAAGCCGTAGTTTTACAGGCTGGTTTAAGCTTCGAAAGAGACCTACTGCTTTTTTGCCCACAATTTGAGGGGCAACAAGCAGGTGTACCTCCCTCACTAAGCCTTGTTCTAAGAGTACACTTGCTAAAACTCCGCCTGTATCCGTCGTTATCGTCTCAAATCCGTAGCGCCTGTTGAGTTCTTCCAGCGCTGATCTGTAATCTACGTGGTCGTTTCCTGCAAGGATGTAGTCGTAGTTGCGTTCCTTTAGATACGTTAAATAAGCTTTTGGGGTGGTGCTCGAAACCAGTATTATAACGTCTTTGCAGTATTCTGATTGTCTATAAACATGCAGCAACCCCATGAGTTTAGCTCGGCTATCGGCAATAACCCAGTATGGTCGATAATCGTCTTCTTTTATTGTTGGCTTCACGCAGTCACTGGGCTGCTCCTCTGGAACCGTTTTCATAAACAGTTCTATGCCCGATTTTGCGGTATCTGAACCCGCAAGCATAGCCTGCGCGTCTATTCTGCTTGCAACTTTGTAATGCAGCGCTATGTCCACGTCGAAATCCTTAATTGCGCCATCAACGCTAACTGAATTATACACGACCACTTTTGGCAACATACCTAAAATTGTTGTGTACTGTGTATTTGAGGCTTTTTTGGCATGTTAACGCCTAAAAACAGCCCAAACAAAACCTGATGAATGGTTACTATACACTGGCTTCAAACAAAAAACCGCTCGACAGAGGCCTAAACGGTTGCAGAATGAAAATGCCATCCAAGCAATCAACCTGACAAAAACGTTCAGAATTAAGTCACCCCAAAGTAGCGGTCACTTTGGGCGAAGGAAAACAATGTCAGTAAACGCCGTAGACAACCTTAACCTGACCATAAAGAGGGGGCAACTCTTCGGTTTGCTGGGACCCAACGGCGCAGGCAAAACCACCCTCGTCAAAATGCTATGCACCTTGCTCCCGCCTGACAGCGGCACCGCCACAGTCAACGGCTACGACATAGTCAAGCAGCCCATGCAAGTCAAACGCTCGCTGGGCACCCTTTTTAGTGTGGGCGAAAGGGGATTTTTTTGGCGGCTAAACGGGTACCGCAACTTGGAGTTCTTTGCAGCCATCTACAACGTACCACGCGCCAAACGCCAGGAACGCATCATGGAGGTGCTGAAGTTGGTTGGTTTGGAGGGCAGCGCTTTTGACATCTACCAACGGTATTCGGGCGGCATGAAACGCAAACTCGCTTTAGCCCGAACGTTGTTGGCTGACCCGCCGATATTGCTGCTGGATGAGCCAACCGTGGGCTTAGACGTGATTTCTTCTCGCAACATCCGCGAGTTTGTACGCAACACAGTAAAAGAAACAGGCAAAACAATACTCTACACAACCCACTACATCGAAGAAGCAGCCCACATCTGCGACCAAATCGGCATCCTTCGCCGAGGCCGCCTCATCGCCTGCGACACCCCAAACGCAATCCGCGCCATGATCAAACAAAATGAACTTGTCTACATAGTTGTGGAAGAAATCACCCCCGACCAAATCGAACGAATGCGCCTACTGCCAGCAGTGACAAGCTTAACCGAAAATGACGAGTACGCCCTGGGTAACCAGAAGGGGTTCTGTCTTGAACTGAGAAGCGTTGACCAATTCCCCGCAATCTTTGACTTTCTGTTTAAAGAAAAAATTAAGCTGGTGAACTTTCGCCGCGAAGAACCCACCTTGGAAGATGCGTTTATTGAGTTGACTGGGAGGCCATAGCGTGGGGTTTTGGGCTGAGCTGGAAAAAATCTATTACTTCATGAAACGCGACATCATCAGCTTCAGCACCTACAAAACCAACATCGCCATCCTCGTCGCCACCGCACTCTTCGGCGCATTATCTTTCGCGTATTTGGGCTCTAATGCTTCGATGCAGGCAGTGCTGCAACTCTACAACATGGACCTAACCACTTATCTGCTCATCGGTTTAGCGTTTAACAGTTACCTCAGCCAAAGCCTCACGCTCGTCCAGAAAACCATCAACCCATGGGCGCTTGAAGAAGTGTTGGTTTCCCCGACCAGTTTGCGCACGTTTATCGTGGGGAGTTCGCTTTGGGGGTTCATCTGGAGCACAGCGGTCGTGGTGGTTTACCTTGCCATCGGCGTATTCGTTTTCGGCATCTCACTTAACATTAACGTGTTGGGGACGCTGATTGTTTTGGCGCTGGGTATCGGATCCTTCATTGGCTTTAGCATGATAGGCGCAGGCATCCTCATCTTAACCAAACAAGGCGACCCCGTAACTGCACTCATAACCATAGCCACCACGCTCTTTGGCAACGTCCTCTTCCCCCCGCAAGTCATGCCCGCCGCGCTCCAAGCCATCTCATACCTGCTACCGCAATACTACTTCTTCACTTCGATTCGGCTGATGCTGACGGGTTGGACGATATCTATGATATTGCCGTATCTGCTGGTTCTGGCTTTGATGTGCGTAGTTATCTCGCCGCTTGGGTACGGAGTGTATGCTTGGTGTCTAAAAACAGCGCGCAAAAACGGGACACTATCATGGTTTTAGTGCTAAATTGTGGTAAAAAATAAAAGGATGTTACATGTTAAATATTACATGTGAGATGTTAAATGAAAGTAATTCAAACAACAATATCCGAGGCTGAGCATAAGCTACTAGAAGAATACGCAAAAAAGAACTCCAAAAGCATCAAAGAGGTCGTCCGCGAAGCAATACGAACAACAATAGACGGCACGGTAAACCCTGACGACCCAGTTTTCACGAGTCCACCTAGCTCCAAGCGAACCGGAAAAGTAGACCACGGCTCAATCGAGCACGATAAACACCTCTACGGTGAAAAAGCGTGATATTCATCGACACCAGTGCTTGGTATGCGATGGAAGTAGAAGACGACCTAAACCATAAAGCAGCTAAGGATTTTCTTACGAAAATTGCGTCAGGAAAATATGGCATGGCAATAACAACCGATTACATAATCGACGAAACACTCACTTTGTTACGAACAAGAAGAAACTTAGAGTCTGCGCTTTCTTTCATTACCAAAGTGACAAAGAGCAAAAGCATCAGAGTATTTTGGGTAAATGAAGACCACTTTCAGAAAGCACTCGAAGTATTCAAAAAATCTAACAGCAAAACCTGGAGCTTTACAGATTGTACAAGCTTCGCTCTAATGAGAGAACTAAACGTTAAAGAAGCATTTAGTTTCGACGCCCACTTTAATCAAGCAGGTTTCAATATGCTTCCAAAAGAATAAAAAAAACTACTTTTTATAAAAAAGAATTCTGCTAAAGTCAATTTCAAATGCTGCGGCAGGATTTTCAAGTTTCCACGCTTCAAGCACCGCCGGGTTAACTTCGCCCACAACACCCACCTCAACGCCTCCTGCGAGAACTTTGCCAACTCTGCCCTCGATAAAGCTGGGATGAGATGTCTCCTTGATTTGCCACTCAACACCGAAATTCGCCATAAACGAGTCCAAGGCTGATTTGATTTCGCTGAAACTCGCGTTCGGGTGCGCTGTCACTGCGGCAAGCCAGTCTTCGTCGCGTGTCCGCGTCTCCTTTGTCTCGTCTGGCAATGTGACTTTGCCTAGTTCGAAGATTTTTTGGGGAAACTCGACGGATTGGTTGATGCTGAGGAACTCCATGAGGCTGGGAAGCAGCCAGTTGCGAAGGCACGTCATGGTGATGACTTTGGGGTTGGATACCTCTATGATTTTGGTGGGTTGCACCTGCATTTTCTGGAAGAGGGTTTCTTGGTTGGTGAGGGTGGTGTTGAAGACTTCTTGGTAGCCAAGCCCAACCATCAAATCTCGCGCCACATCGATTAGGCGCTGGTCAGGTTTTGCTTTGCCGGTGGTGGGCAATTCACGCCAGAGCGGCTCGATGTTGTTGTAGCCGTATGCGATGGCGACATCTTCGATTATGTCTACTTGGTGCAT
Source organism: Candidatus Bathyarchaeota archaeon (assembly GCA_026014685.1). Classification (NCBI taxonomy): domain Archaea; kingdom Thermoproteati; phylum Candidatus Bathyarchaeota; species Candidatus Bathyarchaeota archaeon. Next base: position 215,384 of record JAOZHW010000005.1, on the reverse strand, counting down.
GACGTCCACGCGGTAGCAGGGGACCAAAACGGTAAGGCATTCAGTGGAGACTTTTTCGACGTCCAACCCCGCGGTCATTAGGGCATCAGATATCTGCTCTGCAGACAACTTCAACCCTAAAAGGCGGTTGGTTTCTTTTACGTTCAACTCGAAGCGTCGGTTACTAAAATCAGGCGTAACAACCGTGTCTTCGGTGTATTCTGAGCTTTTTGGATAGTGGATGGTGGTGCTGTAGGCTTTTCCGCCGCGGTCGATGAGCGCCAAAGTCACCAAGTTCAGTGTGTTAAGGACGGTTTTGTGTAGGGTGCCTGTGACTTCAACTAGCAGATTGCGGGAATCCTCGGTGATTTTGCCCAAATCGTTACTGTTGATTATAGGCGGGAAAGAAAGCACTTTACCTTCGCTGTCATAGAGCATGGGGTAAAGCGGGTTCTTTTTAACGATGTGACCGTGTTCTTGACCTTTGGGATGCTTCTCGAGAATCTCATCTAAACCCATTTTCTCAGAAAAACCCAGCGGAACAAACCGCACCTCAGCTGGCTTAACCGCGGTATATTCAATCGGCGGTTTGATTAAGTCGAGGTTGTAGATGCCGATGCTAGTTTTCTGGCGGCTTCGACCGTGAGTTTGGTCGAGTTTGTCTTGGAGGTGCATGATTCCTTTGATGATGCCGTCAGAGAGGTGTATGTCTTTAACGACGGCGCAGCAGATGTAGGGACGGATGCCAAACAAGTTCGGGTTAACATTCACTTCCAGAACTGATTTCCCCGCGGAGTATGCTTTGATGCCTTTTTCTTGCCCCAAATACCCTCGAAGCGCACGGCTCAAACCCTCCACGCTCCAGAGGTCAGGCCTGTTAGTGTCCTTCATTTCGATGCTGACAGAGCCCTCTTTTTCGTCGAAGCCCTTCACTTCAGCTTTAACGTATGCGAGTATGTCGTCTAATTTTTCCATGTTTCCGTTTAGGTTAACGTTGAGTAACCGTTGCAGTTCCAAGTAGTCTACATCTATTGTCGGCATCTATGTCACCTGCTTTTTGCGTAGCCAATCAAGGTCTTGGCTAAAAATCATCCGGATATCGCTGATTCCCGAGCGCATCATGAAAAGGCGATCCACACCCAACCCCCACGCAATAACCGGAACTTTAACACCCAACGGTTGCGTGACTTCAGGACGGAATATACCTGAACCGCCGAATTCGATCCAGCCATAACCCTCTTTGTAGGCGCTGAGTTCCACGCTTGGCTCGGTGAAGGGGAAGTAGTCGGGTTTGAAGCGAACTTTGTCTGCGCCAGCAATTTCCAACGCGAACTTGCCTAACACACCCAGAAGGTCACGAAGAGTCAGGTTTTCGTCGATTATGATGCCTTCCACTTGGTTGAATTCGCTTAGGTGGGTGCGGTCAGTGATTTCGGGTCGGTAGACGCGGGCTATGCTGAAGTGGCGGCTGGGCACCTCAAACTTGCCTGCTTCCAACGTGCGGGCGCTCAGGCATGTGCCATGTCCCCGCAGAATCAAACGTTGAGCCGCTTCAAGCGAGTAATTGTAACCCCAACCTGTGGAGCCTGTCTTCCAACCGTTTTGGTGCGTCTGCTTAACTTGCTCAAGAGCTGTGGCGTGGCTTCCTACATCGCCATATTTGGGGTCTTTAATGTAGTAGATATCGCTTGGCTCCCGCGCTGGGTGGTCTTGTGGCACGTTGAGGGCGTCGAAGTTGAAGAAGCTGGTTTCCACGGCTGTGCCTGTCATTTCTTGGAAGCCCAACTGCACCAGTTTAGCTCGGACTTCGTCGAGAAAACTCAGGTATGGATGTTTTTTGCCGGGCCAAGTTTTGGCTACAGGTGCTTCTATGTTGTATTTTTGGAGTTTGACTTCGCGCCATTTGCCTGTGATTATGAGTTCAGGCGTTAGTTTGGTGACTTCTGGCGTTGCAGTGGTGGCTTCGGATGCGGCTTTTTTGCCTTCAGGGGTGATTTTGAGGACGCGGCTTGTTTTGGGTTCAATTATGGCAAGTTTACGTTTCTTTAACTGCTCCGCTGCCTCTTTTAGGACGTCGCTTAAGTCATCAAGCACCACTTGCTCTTTGCTGGCGACGTGTTTGAGGAGTGTTTCGTCGCAGCCCTCTGGAATAATTGCCTGATGCAGAAACGTTTCAGAAATGTTCAGCGTGTTATCCTGTGAAGAGTAGATTGCCCATTTCTTTCGGATTACCCAGCCCTGCGCGATTTGAATTAATTGCTGTTCAAGTCCTGCTTTTTTGGCTGCTTCACGTAAGTCGGCTTTGCCGCCCATTTCTGCCACAGCGTGAATCAGTTTTCGTTCAGGCAGGCCGTTTTGGGCGTAGGATTTGCCTTCGGCTGTGAGTTTTATGATGTTTTGGGTGGCTGCCTGTATGGTTAGCAGGTTTTTTTCTTGCAGGGTTAATGCGGAGCGCATGACTGCGGCGTCTGGGAAACCGCAGGTTTGGACGAGTTGCTCTACTGAGGCTTTCCCGCCTTGTTGATCTATTGCGGAGAGGATTTGCTGTTCCTGCGCTCTAAGTTCAACCATACATATGCAACCTTGTTTTAGCGTGTTCCTTGTTGGTTAAAAGTAGTTCTTTCGCCTCAAATAAAAGCATGCTGATTCTTTCTGCACAGCAAATCAAAAGCTAACTTGTTATCCACATTATTAATAGCGTCCTTCAAAATTGTGATTCCTTATGTATGCGCACAAATTGTTTTATTTCGTCGAAACTATGTTGGCTGTAATGACTCCTAAGAATGCCTACGATTAAAAATGAACTGCCCGACTGCTGGATGATTCATCGATGAACCTATACGCTATACTAACTTTATTCGCAAGCACAATCTCCATAACAGTTGGTATAAGCGTATTTCTTCTAAACAGAAAGGCAAAACTAAACAGACTATTCTTAGTCATGATGATTTTCAACTCGTACTGGGCATTCTGTCTGTTCATGATGTCTCAGTCACCCACCCTTGAAGGTGCCCTTTTTTGGCAAAAAGTCCTCTTCCTTTGGCCCTTCACTATGTCGCTTCTGTTGCACTTTACGTTAGTCTACACAGAAAGCAACTTTTTGAAAAGCAAACTCATCTATGTCGCGTTGTATTTTCCTGCTTTGTTCTTTTCGCTGATTGATTTAACTAACCCAAACGTGATTAGCACCACACATGTTTTGAAATACTGGGGTTACCAGAACACACTACCCGCCAATTCATTGCTGTGCTGGATGGATAACATTTGGGCGTGTTCATTTGCCGTTTTAACGATCATTCTTTTTGTTAGATATCATAATCATTTGACTGATAAAATTAAGAAGCAGCAAGCAAAATTTGTTGCCTTAGCTTTCACTATCCCTATATTTTTCGCCTTGGTAACGGATTCTCTGTTTCCTTTTGCAGGAATAGATTTTCCAGGGTTAGGCGCAATATCCTGCAGCATAACCGCGTTTTTGGTTGCCTATGGAATGCTCAAGTACGAGTTGTTCAGTTTTAGGCCTGAAATCGCTGCGGAAAACATTTTTTCCACAATGTCTGATGCAGTTATCCTGGTCATGCTTGACGGTACAATCATGAAAGTCAACAAAGCTTTCCATGATTTAACAGGGTACAGCGAAAAAGAAGTTGTGGGAAAACCACTAAATGAATTGCTTAGTGAAGCAAAAACGGTAGACAACGAAAACTCTACTCCAAGGATACTTGAAAACCTTGCTAATGTACGAGAAATAAGAAACTATGAATTATCATTTCACACAAAGACGGGGGAAAAACGTTTCGTCACTGTATCCTGCTCTATTGTATCTGATACTGGGGGGAAAGATGTTGGTGCAGCCTTTGTTCTGCGGGATGTGACTGAACGGCGGGCTATTGAGCAAAAACTGCTCAAAGCGGAACGGTTCGCGTCGATTGGGGAGCTGGCAGGTATGCTGGGACATGATTTGCGTAATCCGCTATCAGGCATAAGTGGTGCCAGTTTCTACTTACGCCGAAAACTGAACGGTAAACTTGACTCTCAAGAAAAAGCCATGCTTGACAGCATAGATAAAAGTATAGAGTACTCTAACAAAATCATCAACGATCTCTTAGATTATTCAAGCTGCTATTCTGACGAAGTCAAATTGGAGTTATCGCAGGTACACCTAAATCCCTGGTTAAAGCGGCACAGGCACTTTCAGTGAAACCACAAAACATCGATTTAGAAGATGAAACAGAGGATTCGCCGCAATTCTACGTTGACGAAGTTAAGATTTGCCGATGCTTCATCAACATCCTCAAAAACGCTTTCGATGCCATGCCAAACGGGGGTCAGGTGAGAATAACAAGTAAAGCTGAAGCTGACAAAGTTACATTCAAGTTCAAAGACGGCGGTTGCGGTATGAGTAAAGAAACCATCGAAAAACTCTGGACCCCCCTGTTCACCACTAAAGCCAAAGGCATGGGGTTTGGCATGATCATCTGCAAGAGAAACGTCACGGCGCATGGCGGGAAAATTGGTGTTGAAAGTGTTGTGGGTCAGGGGACGACTATAACGGTGGAGTTGCCGTTGGGTCTTAAGCCTTAAGGGCAAACGTGTAGGTGAAAGATAAGCCCGATCAAACTATTCAGGTTCTGAATAACTGTTATTCCTACACATTCACACATATCGTTTTATTGAATTTTTAACGCTGTCTAGTTTCATAGCACACAACATCACCCGCACCCTACACTTTGGAGACATTAGATGAATCTATACGCCCTGCTATGCCTCTGCGCAAGTGCAGTTTCCATAACCTTAGGGCTAAGTGTATACTACCTAAACCGAAAATCAACCGTTAACAAGCTTTTCATGCTCTTGATGATTTTCAACGCTTACTGGGCTTTTGGCACCTTTATGACATCACAATCCCCCACTTTGGCTGGAGCAGTTTTTTGGAGTAAAACCCTGTTCTTGTGGCACTTCCTGATTTCAATCATGCTTCACTTTAGCTTAGCCTTCACCGAAAGCGATCTACTGAAAAACAAGTTTGTCTACGGCGTTATTTATTTCCCAGCGGTATTCTTTTCGTTAATAGATTTAACTACAAATTGGATTTCAGCTACACCAACAATCAATCCATGGGGGTACGCGCAAGCAACTTCTATGGATTCAGTTATGGCTAGGGTTGCGGGAGTTTGGGCTGCGGCAGTTGGGCTTATGGTGCTGTTTCTTTTTGCGAGTTACTATACTCGGATAATGGACAAAACAAAGCGGCACCAGACCAAGCTTGTTGCAATAGGTTTTGCCATACCTGTAGTTGTATCCACTGTTACAGACTCGATTTTTCCGGTTCTAGGCATCGCCTTTCCGGTAATAGGTAACGTGTTAGCCTCTATCACCAGCATTTTCGTCGTTTTCGCCATGATAAAGTATGACTTGTTCAGTTTCCGAACAGAAATCGCTGCCGAAAACGTATTCTCAACAATGCCTGATTCAGTAATTTTAGTCAACTTGAAGGGCCAAATAATCAAGATCAACAACTCTCTTGTTGAGCTTACTGGTTACTCGGAGAAAGAGTGGCTTGGGAAAACAATAACGGATATGATTCAAAAAACAGGCACCGCAAACAAGGGAAGCACAACAGCTCAGATAATGCAGCTACTGCAAAAAAACAGAGAACTAAAAAACCATGAAATTACCTTCTCCACAAAAACTGGCGAAAGTAAAACAGGAATGATTTCATGCTCAATCGTCACGAACAACAACGGCCGCGATGTGGGTGCCGCTTTTGTTTTGCATGACATCACAAGACGCAAGGAAATGGAGCAGAAGCTTGTCCGTTCAGAGCGGTTTGCATCCATCGGCGAGTTAGCAAGCCTCCTTGGGCATGATTTGCGAAATCCCCTCTCAGGCATACGCAACGCGACCTACTACTTGAAGAAGAAGCATTCAGACCACTTGGACGATAAGGATTTGGCAATGTTTGAAAGCATCGATAAAAGTATCGATTACTCTGACAAAATCGTCAACGACTTACTTGATTACTCGTGTGAAATAAAGCTTAAACTGATTAAAGCTACGCCGAAGATGCTCGTGCGAGATTCGCTTGCTTTGCTTCAGCCACCCGAAAACATAACCATACTCGACGACACTTCAGAAGTACCCGTTTTCAAAGTAGACCCCGCAAACGTATCTAAAGCGTTCATGAAAATCATCCAAAACGCGTTTGACGCCATGCCTAACGGTGGGAAACTGCATATTACATCTGAAGTCAAGGGCGAGCGGGTTCTGTTTAAGTTCCAAGACAATGGCCCTGGAATGACAAAGGATATGCTAACAAAGTTGTGGACGCCTCTATGTACGACCAAAGCGAAGGGCATGGGGTTTGGTTTGCCGATTTCCAAACGCTTGATAGAGGCACATGGGGGTAAAATTTCGGTTGAAAGCTCTATCGGCCAAGGTACAAGCGTTTTTGTTGAGTTGCCGCTTGGGTTAGGTGCAAATTAGAAATATCTGCTGTTTCTAAAGTAATTTGGAGACTGGAATGGGCGAGTACGTTAAGGGAGCGGAACCTGATAGGTGGCATTGGCAGAAAAGCTGCAAAATGTACCCGCGGGTTGTGTTGCTTAAGCGGCTTAATAGACCACACTCAGACCTCTGTGACGTGTGCTTAGAGATAGAAAAAGCTGCTGCAAAAGTTCACGCAACACTCTAACTGTTGTCCCTTGAAGAAGCGACAAATAAAAAATGTAGAAGTACCTCTGATGGGGGTTATTTGGATTTGCCTGCTTTTTTGGCGCATGCAGTACTGCAGTACTTAACTTTCGTATCAAACGTCGTGAAGGGTTTCTTGCAGACTTGACATTTCTTTTCCAACAGTTAAACCTCCTTTGCATTCTTATTGGGGTTGTTGGGTGTAAAGTTTTTCTCACGTTTTGGGCGAGTTAGTGCTTATATGTTTTTGTTGTTGTACAACGTTTGCCACATTTTTTAATTAACAAGCACAAATCAATACAATACACAATTCAGGCATGATTGTTTGAGGTTGTTTTTGATGGAAGCAGTATTAAAGCAGATTTCTAAAAGAGAACCCCGACAAGAACTCATTAACCCACGTGATTACATGCCCCGCGTCCACGAAGTCCGCTCCCCCTGCCAATGGCTAGAACACTGCGACCACGGTAAATGCCCCGCGTTTGTTCGGTTAAACGGCAACTTTTACTGTGCCAAAAAACGCCTGCCAACCTAAGTTTTCAACGCCGCGATTGCCTCTTTCACTTTAGCTATTGAATTTTCAAAAAGCGCCTTCGTGTTCGGGGAGAGGTCCAACTCTATTATTTTATCCACTCCATCTTTCCCAATGACCACAGGAACACCTATCGAGACGCATGACTGGCCATATTCGCCATCTAAACAAGTGGAAACGCTCATCACGCGGTTTCTGCCAGTTAAAATGGCATCTGCCGTAACCGCAATCACTGTTCCAGGCGCGAATTCTGTGCTGCCTTTGAGTTTAATTACGTCTGCACCTGAGGTGACTGTGCGCCTAACGATGCTCTCTATTTGTTGAGGCGAAAGCAGCTTTGTTATTGGTATACCTGAGACCGAAGCGTATTCAACCAAGGGTACCATGGAGTCACCATGCTCCCCCATAACAAGCGCCCTTGTGTCTTCCCGTGAAACTCCGAGTTCACTGGCGATGTAGGTGCGGAAACGCATGGCATCCAAGATGTTGCCCATGCCAAAAAGGCGTCTCCGGGGAAAACCTGTTTCTTTGAAGCTTAAGTAGGTCATGACATCCACTGGGTTTGTGACAAGCATTAGCTTAGTTTTAGGAGCATACTTAGCAACCTCACGGACAACGCTGCGAACTATCTGGGCATTTGTGTTCATAAGGTCAATGCGGCTCATGTCAGGTTTCCGAGCAACACCTGCGGTTACAATCACCAATTCGGAACCCGCCATTTCTCGAAAGTCTCCAGTACCGTGGATGGTGCCGTCGAATTCGATAGCTGGAGCCGCCTGCATCATATCTAATGCTTCACCCATAGCTAGTTTCTCGTTAGTGTCGATTAAGACGACATCGCTGATTCGGTACCTAAGAATATCAAAAGCGGCGGCGCTACCAACGCGACCTGCCCCAATAATTGTAATCATATCCGATAGGAGAGGGAAAAGGGAATTTAAGGGTTTGTTGGAGCAAACTTGTGCAAATAATACGGGAATTGTGGATTACTTGACGATTATTACTGTGCAATCGAGTGAATGCGCCACTTTCTCGCTTATACTGCCCAACAAAAACTCTTTGACCTTACCAGACCCCCGATGACCCACCACCGTTACATCGAAGTGCCCATCCTTAGCTAAGGCCACTATCTCCGCTGCAGGATTACCCTCTCGCAAACAGGTAGTGACAGATAATTTTGGTTTTGCTGCATTTGCATGTTCTAAGACGTTCTTTAGGATTTCCTCATGAAACTTGCGCATATCTTTCGCAACAACAACCATGCTGCTGTTTCCACTGTAAGCCGCCAAATCAGCTGGAACCGCAGCCACAGTTGCGGATTCGCTGACATTAACTATAGTTAACGCTGCACCATACCTGTCTGCGAAGTCGAGAGCGAAGTCGAGGGCGCGTTTTGAGTTTTCGGAGCCATCTACTGCCACTAGAACATTCCGTATCATGCTAAATGCCTCAAAGAATCAATGTCTCAATACCTGCATTAAAGGTTTCTAGGGGCAAAATATATGACGGTAACCCTTTAACCATATAAGGGTAAACTGACAACTACTATAGCTAACAGAAATCAAATGCGGGTGTACTTCAATAACCAAACACAGCTCTGTGTGGACCCTTCTACTCATCGCTGCCACGCTAATCTCAGCTTTAATTGCCCCGTTAAGTGTAGCGCCTGCAGAAGCTGCAACCGAAACCACCTCAAACTGGAAAACCCTAACCGACATGCCTACTGCACGGGGAGAATTCGGGGTAGCAGTGGTGGCGGGGAAAATCTACGTTATCGGAGGGGTAAACGAGAACAATCAGCCGCTGGGCACTGTTGAAGAGTATAATCCGCTTACAGATGCATGGACAAACAAGATGTCTATGCCCACTCCGAGAAGCGGATTAGCCGTAGCGGTTTATAACAACAAAATCTACGCCATCGGCGGAAGCATAAACGGTGTTTTTGTTGGAAACAATGAAGTTTATGATCCAGTTACTAATACTTGGTCCACTAAGTCCTCTATGCCTACTCCACGTGCTGATTTATCAGCCAGCGTAGTAAATAACGAGATATTTCTAATTGGTGGAAAAAAATACTCCAGTACCAGTCCCTTCTTTGTTGACACAGACGTAAACGAATGCTACTTCCCAGAAAATGATACCTGGAGCCAGAAAGCTGCTGTTCCCACTTCAGTTTTGGGTTATGCCTCAGCGGTTCTGGAAAACAAAATCTACCTCATCGGAGGCTCAAGACGAGCTACTTCAACAGACATTGTCTCAATAGTCAACACTAATCAGGTTTATGACCCCCGAACTGATCAGTGGACTCAAGCGGCGCCGCTTCCAATCACAACAAACTATGGCGCTGCCGCTGCGACAACTGGAACGTATGCGCCTGCTGGGATCTACTTTATAGGTGGCTCAACCGCTCAAACTGTTAGTGCCGAAGTGATGATGTATCATTTATCTAACAATTCTTGGGTGAAAATTGAATCGATGCCAACGGCGCGGGGACGTTTAGGTGTGGCGGTTGTCAGTGATGTTCTATATGTGATAGGCGGTTTTGATGGAACAAAATGGTTAAAGACAAATGAGCAGTACAAACCAGTCGGCTATGGCACTGTAGCACCCATAATCACCATAACGTCTCCAGAAAACAAAACCTATCAGCGGGTGACTTTAGACTTTACACTAAATAGGGGCGCACAATGGATGGGTTATAGCATAGACGGACAAGCCAACGTAACTGTTACAGGTCAAACAAGGTTGTCCAATCTGGCTCAGGGTGGACACCACATAGTTATGTTTGCTAATGATTCGGCAGGCAACATGGGTATCTCAAATAGTGTGTACTTTTCCATCGACACTGAAGGCCCTGTGATTGTTATTCTGAATCCAGCCAACCAATCCTACGATTCAACTGATATCCTGCTTGAATTTACCGTAAGCGAAAACGCGACCTTAGCCTACAGTTTAGATGGGCAAACTGCTCTTCCTATAGTTGGCAACCTAACCTTAGTTGCGTTAAGTAACGGCGGACACCGTATAACTATCTATGCGACTGACCAATTGGGTAACACTACCGAAGAAACCGTCTACTTCAACATTGCGCCTTTCCCATTTCTAACTGTTATAGCAGCGATTACAATTGCCATAATCATCGGCGCTTCAGGTTTCATTCTTATCAAGCGAAAAAAACCTGATAGCTAAAACGTCAACTGTAAGAGAAAATTTTAAGTAAACAGAAACCCAGCGTTCCCATAGAAAGGTCTAACTCTATGGGCTACCAAATCGATTACCCTGCAGGCGAAAAAGCAGGTTGCTCCTCGCAGATCACAATTGCAGATAGAATCTTTTACACAAAACTCTTCTCAACTGCACCTTCGCGGTATTTCTCGGCTGACCAGCAAGGTGTAATCGAAAAGGAGATTTCTAAGGCAGAGTTTGAGCTTTGGATAGGTATATTGGCGGATAGTGATGCTGATGCAGCTGAAATACTGCGTAAATTATCGGAAGGAAAGAAATACTAAAAGAAATTTGTTCGCTTCAAAGCCAAAGTTTATACCAATAAATTGTGCTAAACTTTCGGAGAAAGACCACTTGACTGTTCACTTGTTACCTTGGGATACCAATCGCAACTTGCTTGAGGAAGCAAACCGCCTCTACGATGAAGCAGACACCTTTAGCTGTATCGAGAAAGGCGATTTAGTCGCCGTTAAACTTCACGTTGGCGAACTTGGTAACCCATACTATGTGCAGCCGTTTTTTATTCATGAAATCGTGCGGCGAGTCAAAGAAGTCGGCGGCAAACCGTTTCTAACAGACTCAAATACCTACTACATCGCTCAACGCCACAACGCCTATGACCACATGAACAACGCCCTGATGAACGGGTTCAACATGGCGCCCTTCATCGTCGCCGACGGCCTAAAAAGCGAAAACTATCAACTCATCAAAACCAAAGGTATCCTGCAGGAAATCGAGGTTTCAGGCGCAATAGTTCAAGCCGACGCCATGATCGTTGTTTCACACTGCAAGGGGCATGAATTAAGTGGGTTCGGCGGCGCCATCAAAAATTTGGGCATGGGTTGTACTCCCCGTGCAGGTAAGCTGAGGCAGCATCGTACAGTCGGCATAGAGATAGACACCTCAAAATGCGTGGGTTGCGGAAAATGCAAAGAAGTCTGCGCTCTACACCTCCCAGACATAATCGAAGGCAAAGCCCATAACACCTCCGCTGAGTGCATGCGTTGCCCTGTCTGTATAGAAAACTGCCCCATGAACGCCATACGCTACACGGACAAAGAAAACCTTTCCAAAGCACTCGCTTCAGCAGCATACGGCGCCCTCTCAACGTTTAAACCCAAAAAAGTGTCCTACATTAGCTTCGCAAAAGACATAGTACAGGGATGTGACTGTCTACCCAACCCAGGCGAAATTGCCCTAAAAGATGTCGGTATTTTCGCAGCGGATTCAGCCGTCTCTATTGACGCTGCTTTTCTGCAGTCTGTTGACTACCAAGTGTTCAATGAGGCATCAAAGGTAGATTGCATGGTGCAAGTGCGTGAGGCAAAGGCGTTGGGCGTCGAAGGGGAATTGAATCCCGAAATCAAAACCCTGCTCTAAGCAGTTGTGTCTACGGCAGTATTCCTTCTTTTGTAGTATTTAGCCACTATGACCGCGCCTGCTAAAATCAAAGCTGCAGCTGTGAGTATAATCAGGTAATCTGATAACTCCGCAATCTCTGAGTATCTTGTACCCAAATAGTAACCGCCATAGATCAGAAGAGCATTCCAAATCAAACTGCCCACACCCGTGTATACAATAAACTTAACCAGCGGCATCCTCACTGCACCAGCTGGAAACGAAATGAGGGTTCTAACGACTGGAATCATACGCCCAAAGAAAACCATTGCAACCCCATACTTGTTAAACCAGGCCGCCGCCACTCTGAGTTGACTCTCAGAAACCATGAGTTTGCCAAGTAATCGGTATTTGGTTAGGACTTGGATACCTTTTAAACCAATGTAGTATTCGATTAAGGCGCCAATTACGGCTGCAACAGTAGTTACCGCCAAAGCTAGCCAAAAAACGAAGTCGCCTCTAAAAACAAGGTAACCTGCGAAGGGGAGGATGATTTCGCTGGGGATAGGCAGCGAGCTGGCTTCAAGGACCATCAAACCAAAAAGTCCGCCGTAACCCCAAGAACTAATCGTTCGGGTTACGTCACGTGTGAAGCTTATGAGTATGCTGATCATGGGTGAATTTGACAGCGGAAGACCTTTCACTACAGTGTCAGTCAACACCTCAAACAGCACATAGATGCATAGGCACAGCGCGAACACTACAAAGACTAGAAGAGGCGTATTTCTTTTGAGCCAAGTGAGCCTTTGAGTGGACACCAAGTGCGATCGCTTAAACAGTAATGTTCAATCACGAAGTTATTTTAGTTTGCTAATCAGGTAGCTCATAAAAATTGACGTTTACAATAAATAAAAAGAGAATAAGGGGCCTATTTTCGCTGTCTATAGACGAATATGCTCACTGCAATAACGCCGAGAACTACGATTATCGCAATTGCTATGTATTCCACTTGGAAGACGCTGTTTTGAGTCACCAGTGGTGCCGGTTCTTCAGGTGCTTCTTCAGCCACAGTCCAAGTTGAGAAATGATCCGTGTTGCACACCAAGTATCCGTTTTGGTCCATATAACTTTCAACCGCGGTCCATTGTGCTCTAGTTTGGTTCCAGTACATCCAAGTTAATCTTGAAGTGTTAACTTCTCTGTTCATGCTTTGGTTGAGTTCGGTTTGGTTTATGTAAAGACGTATTTGGGCTTGAAGCTCCAAAGTAGCGTGTGGTTCTATGCCTAAATAAAAGTTGAGGCATCTTTCGTTTACCATTGCTCCGTTAAGGGGTGATTTAGTTAAGTTCATGGCTAAAGTCATAGTTTGGTTTGAGTCCACTGTTAAACCGAAAAGTTTCGGGGTTACTTCCTCGTCAGTTGTGAAGGTCACGGTACAGTTTTGAGTGCAATTCATAACCATCGTCATGTTTCGGTACTGAAACATGGTTTGTTCACGCGCTCTGACCTGTTCGGTTTGATTTTTGGGTGTAACGTTTGTTTTGTTGTATTGTTTGACGATGTCAACTGTGTTTAGTTTTGATGTAGAGGCGTTAGCCGCTTGATTAGACTCCAAGTTAGCGCTGGATGTGCTGTTGTTTGTGGTGCCTGTTTGTTCTCCTTGGCTTGACCCGTTTCCGTTGCTTGCCAGCGTGGTAGCGAGAGGTGCTATGAAGGCGGCGACTAATAGTATGATTAGCAGCGGGCTGACTTTGTTTAGGTTGTTTTTCTGGTTTTTCATGGTTTTGTCACCGCAATTGAATATTACGATGCCTGACATAAGGTACACTGTGAAACGAGCGTTTCAAGCCCGAATCAGAGCTTTTTTCAATGAGAATAGCTAAAATCTTTGATTCAGACAGCTTTTTATGAATTAATGTAAGATTGCAGGGAAAGTAGGTGCACAAAACTTATTTTGGCTATGGTTGACATTATCGTGACCCTGCATGAGACAACACGGTTGGCGACTAGCAGTTATAGTGGTTGTTGTGTTGCTAGCAATGTTGCTGGTTTACTGTGCAGCGGTTCAATCAACTGTTAGTGTTTCTTCAACGAATCTTAGGGTTTACCGTGATGGTTTAGTGCATGTAGAGCAGATGGTTGTGGTGGATGAGTTTTCGCCCCAAGCAACGGTAACTTTGCTATCTGATGACGTGGAAAACATGGTTGTTCTTGACGCTGACCAGTTGGCCGTTGATTATCAACTTTTAGGCACTAACTTAGTCGTTTACTCTTTGGGTGCTACCCAACTATCAATAGAATATGACACTAACACGCTCACAAACAAACAAAACGAAATATGGACACTGCTTCTAAGCAGTCCTTACAGCGTCAACGTGACTTTTCCCTTGAATTCAACCATCATCTACATGAGCAGTACGCCAACCGCAATAAATACGGCAGGCAATCAACTGTCTTTATGTTTGGGTTCGGGTCAATGGGAAATAAGTTATATTTTACAGTTGATAGCGGGAGGGGAAGATAGTTTAGATCCAACGGATTCTTCTCAACCAGTGGGCATGATTCCGTTAGAGTATGTTGTCGTAGTTGCTGCAGGTTTGATTATAGCCATCGTTGTAGCTCTATTGCTGCTTAAAAGAAAAAGAAAACCCAACATCAAGAAAGCATTGAACGATAATCCACATTTAATGAAAGAAGATCGTGCGGTTCTCGAATTCTTAGCTGAAAAAGAAGGCAAAGCTTTTGAGGCTGAGATACGCGAACGTTTCCCAGAAATACCACGAACAAGTCTTTGGCGGTTAATCAAGCGGCTTGAGAAACTTGAGATAGTTGAAGTAAAAAAGATTGGGCTTGAAAACCAAGTTATTCTGAAAAAGTAAAAGCTAAACGATGTCTACTTACCTGCGCCTTTGCCGCTACTGCTGTTGCCACTGTATCCAGTGCCATTATTGCTGTTGCTGGAGTTGCCGCTAGGTGCGCCTCCAGTTCCACTATCTGAGCCACCTGTTCCACTGTTTCCGTAAGTTGGGTTTGGTCCCTGTTGGTGGTTAATTTCTTGGTTTAGTGCCTGTTCCATCTGTTGAACCATTTGTGCGATTGTTAAACACTCTTGTATGGCTTTATTGATGTCTACCTGTGATTGCGCATTCTGTATCTTACTTTGTAATGATTGAATGAATTGGTTTTCACTTTGGTATCCAAGCGATTGCAGTGTTGCCGTAAAGTCAATTCCGTTTTGGCTACCGTATCTGAATCTTTCCTGGATTCTCTTTTGTAAACCCTCGCAGTATCCGCTCAGTCGCCAAGTGTTAGATTCCTCGGCTTGAATTTTTAAGTACTGGTAGATTTCGGTTATGTTTTGTTTTGCTTCAAGATAGAGAGTTTGGGCGTCATTGTATTTTCCGTCTTTGAGGTCTTGTTTTGCTTCAAGTAGGGTGCTGTTGGCGCTTTCAAGTAGGGTAATGATTTCTTGGGGTGAATTGTCGGGTAAAAGGTTTTGGAGGATATTTAACCGTTGGAGATCACGGTTTATGGCATCCATTAATTCTTGATTATCTCTTGCCGAAATATCTTGTAATCCTGTTTTTTCCAAAATCGCATTTATGGACCTGTATACTTCTCTAAAAACGGCTAAAGCCTGCAGAGCAGAATCGGCTGCCAAATTATAATTTGAAGTCTCCAAAGCCTCTTGGGCTACCTTCAGCTTGTTTAACCCCTCATCTTGGTACAACGTAACGTTTCCTTCAAATTGTTGGGTAAGGCTGGCGTTTTGTATTTTTTCTGTGGCGTTTTCATCTGCGTAGATCGCGGTGATTAAAGCTTGGATTTGGTTCCCAGTTTGCGTAGCCAGTTTAACTGTATTTTCTTCAACTTTTACGTTAACTTGGCCAGTTGCATAAAGAATTGTGGGCAACGTTGAACAAATTAGCAGAATCAGTAAAGTTAGGCCCAAGGCTTTGCTTTTAGTCATTTTAATCGCTGTGTATGTTATAGTGTATCTTATAGTTAAGGAATATTTTGGAACAAGCGTTTCAGATTTTTCTTATGAAAACAAAAAAAAGATGGGCAAGGTAAGTTGTTGCTAAAAGCCACTGCCGTCTGGAATACCGTCGCCTGAATTGGGTGCTGGCCCTTTTCCATGACTGTCTTGGTTGTTACGATTAGGTTGGACGAATCCGCTTCCATCAGGAATACAGTCGCCCGAATTAGGCGCTGGCCCGACACTTGCTGCGGACGCAATTCCACATATCAAACTCGCAAAAACCAAAACAGACAATACGATACCAATTTTTTTCATTTATTTTCCTCCATTTTTTGTAATTTAGTGTTTTATAGAAGGTTCATTTAAGGGACATCACGGAACAAGCGTTCCAAAAAATGAAATTATCTTTGATTGACCTTTTTGGTTAAAAAGTTTGGTGGGGCCGGCCGGATTTGAACCGACGACCTTTACCCAACAGCCGCGCGAAGCGGCCGTTTACGGGTTTCTCTATGACCGCTCCAGAGATTCGTCATTCTCCTCGCGGAGTCAGCAAACCCGTGTGTGTCTGCTTTCTGGAGCCCGTCGTCATACCTGTCTAGACTACGACCCCACCGTGGTCTAGTCGGAGCAATAATTGAGCGGGCATCAATAAAAATATAACCGTTCAGCAACCAAAAGTGGGGGCTTAAACTTGAGGTTAAACCCAAACAAAAAACAATTTTGTCTAAAAAACGGGGAAAAAGGGAGAGGGTTATTCGTTGGTTTGCTGCTTTTTAGCGCCTTTCTTGCCAAACATAAGCTTAGCTGTAAGGATCTTCTCAGTTGCGAACAGTCTGGAAGCAATGTACATTATTACCACGGTGAAGGCGGCCACGTAGACTATGCCTAGGACTACGGTGAGGTAGTTGCCTGCTATGACTGCTTTGGAAGCGATGATGGGGTGACTGTAGGGAATCGCGTAGAAAACCGCCTGCAACGCCGTCGGAAGCGAGTTTAAGTCAAGGTAAATCAGCGCCATCGCGGGCAAGAAAATCAACGGGTATATGTAGCCAACCAATGCCTGTGCGCCGCGAACGTTCTCGCTAAATGCGGACATCACAACCGCCAGTGCCAAAGCCGAGAGCAACGTGAAAAAGAGGCTTACGCCCAGCAGAGCGTAACCTGCAACGGAGGGCACAAGACCCAACGCGACGAGGTCAACGCTTCCGCCCACGCTACTCGTGATCCCCATCGAAATGGAGCCCAACATGTAATTGTAGCCTATGAGCACCGTGATTGAGGCGACGCCTGCGACGATGATGGTGCTTGAGACTTTGCCCATCAATATGGCGAATCGATCCACTGGCACTGTGAGGAGGGTTTCAAGGGTTTTTTCTTCTTTCTCCATGGCGACGCTTGTGGCTGCAATCTGCATTGCATAAGTCAGCATAATCATAATCGTAATCGGCAACGCAATCGACTGCGACAGCATCAAGCCTGAGAGGACGCTTGCATCTACGCCTTCTTGGATTTGGCCTTTTATGATGCTGGATTGTGAAGTAACCACTAAATCGGGCGCAACCGCGCGATTGAAACCAGAAACTAAAGCGCCCACTGTGGAGCCACCGATGCCGCTAAATATGCCGCCGCCAGCGTTGAAAACTCCATAAACGTTTATTGTGCCTGTTATGTTGGTTTCACCTGAGGCGTGCCTGGTTAGGTTTTCACTGAAGCCTTGCGGTATGACAGCGAAGGTGGTGCTGTTGTATTGTGCTAGTAAGCCTTGGTCGACGACTTGCTGTGGCGACGTGTTATTTATCAAGGCTACGTTTAAGCCGCTGCTGTTCATGTAGTTTACAAAGATGCTGCTCCATGCACCGTTGTCGTTGTCCACTACCAGAAGCGTGGCTCGGAGCGCTTCGGACTGGGCGGTTTCAGCGGCGTAACCCAGCACCAACCCCAAAACTGGAAACATAATCAGGGGCAGGACAATCATGCCTACTAGGATTTTGGGGTCACGCATCAACTCTTTGAGTTCTTTAACAAGAATAGTCGTGAAACCCTTAAGCAACGCCAACCACCTTCATGAAAACCTCTTCAAGGTTCTCACACTTATATTGCGCTTTGAGTTGTTTGGGTTCGCCTTCCACGACCAAATGCCCCTTGTTGATAAGTACCACACGGTTGCAGAGATATTCTACTTCAAGCATGTTGTGACTACTGAGTAGGACTGTAACGCCGTGCTGTTTCACGTACTGCTTAACGATTTCTCGCACATGATACGCGTGCATAACGTCGAGGCCGCTTGCGGGTTCATCAAGCACCGCTAGCTTGGGCTTAGTCATAAGTGCCCTTGCAACGAGGAGACGCCTTTTCATGCCTTTACTGTAGGTTTTAGCTTTATCCTTTAATCGGTCGCCTAGCCCGCAGATTTCAGCAGCCTCGTTGACGATGTCTTTTATGTTTGTGCCCTGCTTTGCTTGCAGTTTCGCCATGAAGTTAAGGTATTCCCAGCCTGTGAGGTTAGGGTACGCGCCTGATTCTTCTGGAAGGTAACTTATGATTGAGCGGGTTTTCTCTGGCTGCTTCACTGCATCGTAATCGTAGATGTTTATGGTTCCCGAGGTAGGTTTGATTAACGTGCAGACCATACGTATAGTTGTGGTTTTACCTGCCCCGTTAGGTCCGATTAAACCAAAGATCTCGCCTGGTCGGATGTGAAAGCTTATGCCGTCAAGGGCACGTATTTGCCCAAACTGCTTAGTCAGAGAAGATGCTTCAACAGCGTAATCCAATTTGTTCCCCTCTCTGTGTTGTCAACGGGAAACAAGTATTATAATTTTTCAGGATAAAACTAAACCAGCACGGCAAAGCCACGTTTATTTTTCTTTGCCAGTTTAGCTTGCCGCCGATACGCAA
This sequence comes from Candidatus Bathyarchaeota archaeon, assembly GCA_026014685.1. Lineage (NCBI taxonomy): Archaea > Thermoproteati > Candidatus Bathyarchaeota > Candidatus Bathyarchaeota archaeon. The sequence continues at coordinate 196,737 of JAOZHW010000005.1, read as the reverse complement.
GATAGGAGCTAAACCAAAAGAATACCCCAAAAGCAATTATCTGCGCGACCAGCCAAGTTTCCAACATAGTTCTTGACTTTAGGGAGAGTGGATTTAAGTATTTTTCTAAAGAAAGAGACTACCCTTCAACTGTGGAGATACAACTCATTCATTCCGCCTTTAAATAAGGGAGGGGCCCTCTGCGCTGAGAGGTCGCGTGAATCCAACATGGTTACCTGCGTTTAAGCATGTTTTCAAGGATTGGCTTTAGTTTTGCGTTTTCAGCTTGAATCCGCTCTTTGCCCAATGCCTTACGTTGGCTGTCGATTTCTTTGATAACTTCAGCGTAATGGATGCCTTCCGCGGCTGAAACGTATTCCACTCGGAACCGCTCTGGACTCATACCTAGCTTGGTCAGCATGGCTTTAAGCGCGTCGGTTCTCTCTTTCATCTTGTAATTACCGCTTATGTAGTGACAGTCATAGGGCAAATGACATGCACCAATCAACACCGCACCTGCACCCAACCGCAGCGCTTCCAGCACGAATTCGCGGGCAACTCTTCCACTGCACATCACGCGGATTGCGCGGACGCTTGCAGGGTAATCGCATCGGCTGATGCCTGCAAGGTCTGCACCTGCATAGCTACACCAGTTACAAAGTATGGCGAGGATTTTGTCTTCAGGATTAGTTTCCAGTGCAGCGCGGATTTGAGCCAAAACCTGGGCGTCAGTAAAGTGCATCTGGGTGATGGCGTGTGAGGGGCATTCGGCGACGCATGTTCCGCATCCATGGCAGCTGGCCGTCACGATTGTGGCGGCTTTCCCGTCTTCTTGGCGTATGGCGCCATATGGGCATTTGTCAACGCAGACACCGCATTTCTTGCACTTCTCTTCGTCCACGATGCTGATTATTGGTTCAATCTTCCACTTCGGCTTACTAATCACCGTTGCCGCACGTGACGCAGCCCCGCTGCCCTGCGAAACACTGTAAGGAATATCCTTCAAACCCGCACAGGCACCAGCAAAGAAGACTCCGTCAGTGGGTGCATCTAGGGGTTTGAGTTTGGGGTGGGCCTCCATGAAGAAGCCGTTGGCGTCGCGGCTGAGGTTGAGGATGCGGGCGATTTCGTCTGAGCCCTTTTTAGGAATAGATGCTGTGGCAAGTACAACCATGTCCACTTCGACTTCGATGGGTTGACCCAGCAGTGAATCTTCACTGTGCACTGTTAAGTTGTGGGTTGTGGGGTCTTCGTCAATTCGGCTAACCCTGCCGCGGATAAAGTTCACGCCGCGTTCGCGTGCGCGGTCATAGAATTCTTCGTAACCTTTACCTGGGCTGCGTATATCCATGTAGAAAAGATAGACTTCGACGTCTTGTTTGTACTTCTCCTTAAGCTGCACCACATGCTTGAGCGTGTACATGCAACAAAAGTTGCTGCAGTAAGGGTAATGCTGTTTATCTCGGCTACCAACGCAGAGTATGAAAGCTATACGGTGGGGTTTTTTGCCGTCAGATTGGCGAATGACTTTGCCGCCTGTTGGACCCGCCGCGAGAATCAAACGCTCAAACTCCATTCCTGTGACGACGTTGGGGTATTTACCATAACCCAAGAGCGGCATATCATAGGGTTCGTAAACGTCAAAACCCGTGGAAACGATGATTGCGCCGACTTCTATGTCCACTTCTTCGGGTTTCTGGTCAAAATCAATCGCGTCACGTTCCCCACAGGCTTCAGTACATTTGAAGCATTCGATACAGTAATCACGGTTAATGCTGTAAACCAACGGCACCGTTTGGTCGAAGGGAACTGAGATGGCTTTGCGGGTGCCAAGGTTGTTGTCCCATTCGTTGGGGTACTCGATGGGGCAGGCGTCTTTGCATTCCCCGCAACCCGTACATTTCTCTGGAATAACGTAGCGGGGGTTTTTGCGAATTTTGACCTTAAAATTGCCTATGTAACCTTCGCATTTGACAAGGTCACTGTTGGCAAAGATTGTGATGTTGGGGTGGCGAGCGCAGTCCACCATCTTTGGACCTTCGATGCAGATGCTGCAATCCAAAGTTGGGAACGTCTTGTCGAGCGCTGCCATGTGTCCGCCGATGCTTTGCGTTTTCTCAAGCATGTAGACTTTAAAGCCCTGCTCAGCCAAGTCCAGTGCAGCGTTAATTCCCGCGATGCCGCCACCGATGATAAGCGCCTTGTTGGTGACTGGCACCTCGATCGTTTGAAGAGGCTGCATCAAGCGAACTTTTGCAACCGCCATCTTCACCGAGTCTTTGGCGCGTTCTGTTGCGGCGGCTGGGTCGCTTTGGTGGCACCAGGATGCGAATTCGCGGATGTTTGCCATTTCGTAGAGGAAGCTGTTGAGTCCTGCTTCGGCGACTGTTCGGCGGAAGGTGGGTTCATGCATGCGGGGGCTGCAGGCGGCTATGACGACGCGGTTGAGTTTTTGTTGGCGGATGGCTTTGCGGATTTCTTCTTGTCCCGGGTCCGCGCAGGTGTAGCGGTTTTCTTTAACGTAAACCACATCAGGGATGGTTTTGGCGTATTCCGCGACTGCATGCACATCTACGGTGCCAGCTATGTTTAAGCCACAGTGGCAAACGAATACTCCAACGCGGAGTTCTTCGGGTTTAGCAGGATTTTGTGGGGTGCTCATTTCTTCTTCATTTCCTCTACTTCAAAACGGTGCAAAACCAGTTTTCGCCTTGTCTTGGCTGCCTGCGCTTTGAACTCTTTAACAGCGTCACTTGGGCTGGTTATTCTCTCAAGGGTTTTGTTCCATGCTCCTGAGTGGACGGGTGTGTGGAAAACTTTGGTTCGATGTACCGTTAAGGCTTCCGGTTTGGGGCAGACGTTTTTGCATGCACCGCAGAAGGTGCAGGTTTGTTCGTCAGCCACTACTTTTTGGTCATCGCCAACTGTCAGAGTTCCAGTTATCGGGCAGACATCTACGCATTCACGGCAATTCGGCGGGCACTTGTCGGTATCCACCGCTAATTTGCCCTCGAAACACTTCTTGACTTTAATTGCGCCAGGGCTGCATCTGAATTCGCATGCGCGGCATGTTGGGCAATACTCTTTTTGGATATCAATATTAACTTGGATGCGTTTTTTAGCCAACGGTGTAAGGCCTGTGAAGTCGAGAACGGGTTTGCCGTCGTAGCCGACTTTTGAGATTTTAATCAACCCAAGCGGACAAGCGGTCTCACAGGAAGTGCATTCTTTGTCGCATCGGCGGGTGTCCACGTTTATGTCGCGGATTAGTTGGGGGTAGCTTTCTTTGGTTAAAACTGCCAAGTCGTGGCTGCCGTTTTGGATTACTTTCACAGCGCCGTATGGGCAGGTGACGTCGCATATGCCGCAGAAGTTGCATTTTTCTAGGTCTATGTCTACTTTGACTTTTTTGGTGGGTTCGCCGTTTTGTTTGGGTTGTTTTTGGGTGGTTATGGCTTGTCTTGGGCAAGCTAAGGTGCATATTTGGCAGCCTGCGCAGCGTTTACGGTCAAGGTGTAGTTTGTAGTTTTTGACTTGCAAAACCCATTCTAACACTAAAGCATCTGCCGCGTCACTTTTTGTTTTTTTAAACGGCATCTATACAGTCACCCAGCGCATTGTTAAGCCGATTTTCTCAGCGCCTGAATGGAACTATTTGAGTTGTTTGAATATTGAGCTTTCGTTATAAATATTGCTTTAAAAAACACGCGTTTTAACGTAATAAAAATACAAAACTAAATCAAAACTTGTCTTAAAATAAACATGTATGCATACAACCTGTCGCTTTCGTGTATGCAACCAGATGAACTTACCGAGTAATTAACACTGGACACGGCGCCTTTTTTATCACACCATGACTTGTGCTGCCTAAAACCAACTCAGCCACAGGGTTTAATCCCCTTGCACCCATAACAATCAAGTCAAAACTTCCATCTTGAGCAGTCTTTACGATTTGGTCGACTGTATCCCCCTCAAGCAGCAACTCCTTAACCGCAACGCCCTCGGCTTTCGCTGCTTCTTTGGCGCGGTTCAACGCTGAGTGAGCTTCTTTTAGGGCTAAATCTCGCAGAATCTCCTGCGTGGAACTCATAATCACAGAGCTTCCCGCAGAGTAGACATTAATGAGCGTAACTTCGGAGTCCAGGTTTTTTGCCAGTTTAAACGCTTCCTGCAGAGCCCTAAATGAAGAATCAGAACCATCCACTGGAACCAAAATTTTCTTGTACACAACATCCACCAACAGACAATACACAATGACGCAACATTAAGGTTTCTTAAAAAACAAAAAAGCCCTGAAACGGCTGATTTGTTGTTCGACGGAGAATAGACCCACCTTTTTAAAGGCCAAACGATGAGCCAACATACTATTTTTTGTGCTCAAAAGATCATATTTCAGCCAGTTCGTCTTTAGTCAACGAGGGGTTAACAAAAGTTTAATTTACCTAAACCGCAAAATACACAAACCCTCGAGGAAACAACATGAAAAACCTAAAAACCAACAAACAAGCGCTCTCAAAAATGCTAATCGTGGCAGTTTTAGTTGCAGTTATAGTTGTAGCTGCAGTTGCCGCATATTGGTACATGTCACAAAACCCCGCTGCACCGCCCGCAGATTCAACGACTCCCACGCAGACTCCTGGCACTTCCGCATCAGTTTCCCCTTCTGCTACTGGAACGACAACCACAGGCGTATCTGGAGCCAACTCGTTACAATTCAAAGTTAGACTCACCGAAAACGGCCAGGTAAAGGGAACCTACACTTACATGGGTAAAAGCATCGGCACAGACAACTTTTCGATGCGCATAGAGTACACAGATGCTGATGGAGATTACATATACATCTTTAACGGAGCCACAAAAAAAGCCTGGACATACGACAAAGAGTGGGTTGACATCTCTGACTACTACGCTTCCCAGTGGAGCATCTGGGACAACCTTTGGAAAGGCTACACTACCTCTTTAGCATCTTGGGCTGGAACAGGCGACTACACCTACACCGACGGCACAACCACAGTCAGAATCTACGACATCTCCATAAACCCAACATTAGATGACTCATTATTCGTCCACACCTAACTCGTCATCCAAACTAAAATCAACCTTTTTCTTTTTTTACTTCATGTTGAATATGGAACGATACATTTTCAGATACCAAAATAATGTTGAAAACCACGCTGCTGCTCAGCGGCCTCTTTCCTTCTCTTATGTATACTCGGAAAGTTGGTTGCTACTTAGGTTTGCTGTGGATTGGATTAACGTGGTTGATGCCATAGTAGAGTGTCACCACAAAAAGTGCCACGAAAACCGCCGCAACAAAACCCGCTATGAGGTAGCTTGTTTGGTGGCTGGCTCTAATCTCAGCTATGTCGGGTAACGCGGTGGAGTTGCCATCTGTCTCCATCCCTGACGGATTCTGAATGATAATCAACCGCTCCAAATCGTTTTGAGCCTGCAAAGACAAAACCAAAATCGGCACGACTATGGCTACAGCCAAAAACACGGCTGCAAGGGCAAAAACAGCTTTACTGTACATAAAAACCCTCCATAGGACATTGATGTCTGCGATTTAATAAGGTTTTAAGAGGGCTTGGTGGGCCGTACCGGATTTGAACCGGTGATCTTCGCCGCGTGAGGGCGACGTCCTAGCCAGCTAGACTAACGGCCCACAGGATTCAGAATACATACTTTGCTTTCATAAAACCTTTTGGCTAACCCACACATAACCCTGCAAGGTACAGGCGAAAAAACAAATGTTTAACCTAAACTATGGAGAAAAAAAATACGATGGCATACTCATCTTCCTCTGCTTCTTCGGCGGCGCACTAGCAGGTTACCTTTTGATGAACCACCAAGCCATACTCGGCATCTAGAGACAACGCCGACAAATCAGAAACATTTAAAACATCACAGCATACTTTTGTTTGGATATCCCAGGATATGTGCCGAGGTAGCTCAGCCTGGGAGAGCGCTCGGCTGAAGACCGAGTTGTCGCATGTTCAAACCCTGCCCTCGGCACCATCATGGTAATTTGGAATAAACCTGCGACAGGTTTACTTTCTCTTTCTAAAGAACCTTGAATCCTCAAGAGTACACACAAATTCAAAGCCCTGCTCGATTAGTTCAGCTATTTCTTGTGGTGTCTTTGCAACTTTGCAGATGAATGAATCGTCTTTTTCAACATCGATTAGTTGTGTGTATAGCAGGGTATTCTTGATGTTTTTGTGTCCGAGAACTTGCATTACATGGAGGATATCTTTGGTTTTGTGGTATTCTGTTGAACCTTTCCAATGTCTTAGAGTGTGGAATGTGATTTTATTTAGTCGCGGATTGCCGAGTTTTTTCGCTTGTCTTTTTCTTTGTCGCTCAAATGTTCTTCTGAGGTTGTTTAGGTTAAGATAGAGGTTGAATAGTCGTTGTTTTTCTTTTGGGAATGCCGTTAGCATGTTCAGGAGTTTGTTTGAGAGTCTAAAGATTCGTGGGTTGCTTCCTTTTTCAGCGATTAGACTTAATGTTCTTCCTTCGAAGTCTATATCTGTCCATTGAAGTCGGTAGATTTCGCCAGCTCTGGCACCTGTTTCTTTTGCTATTTGAAGGAATAGAGCAATTTCTTTGTTACATCCTGCTATTACGTCGTCGATTTCTCTTTCTTGCGGTATGAATGGGAGTTGTCGTACTGCTTTGTATCGTGGTCTTTGCCATTTTTGCCCTGTCCATTTAGCGTATAAATCGTATGCGAAAACCATTACTTCTTTCATTGAGTCTTTCCAATGTTCCTGCTTTGCTATTGTTTCTTTGACGCTTTCGGGGTTGTTTAGGTCTGCACCTAGCGCAATTAGTCTTCTTAGTCTTACGCCTCTGCTGATAATGGTTGTTTCTTTGTAGCCTTGTTTTTTCATGTACCAAAGGAATTCTGCTATTCTTGCATCAGAGTTTGTCTGTATAGTGGTTGTTTCTCCCGCAACAGTTTTTGTTTCTGTTGCAGTGTCCAATTTTTTCGCCTCTAAATCAGCGCATAATTGGCTAAACCCATATGTTGGAACTTCTAGATTTAAAGTTTTAGAAGAAACACTAAACCTAAAACCACACTCTCGACAGATAAAACGTTGAACACACCCAATACTTGTCTCCCTCAATCCATCCTTCCAATTCTTAATGCTATGACAATTAGGACATTCTCTACTTGCCACTTCACCTCCTATCAGATTAGTCAACGTCTGCGAATCACCAAAACCTCCACAGACACTTTTCCCTTTTTAAACAAGACTGATATGTCATGTGAGGTTTTGTGAAAAGAAGCCTAATTTAAGCTCCTTTTTAGAGCCTAAAAGTCTATCCAGCAAAAGAACGCTCTGTGTAAGCATCTTTTTTTGGCCTTTTTTTGCTTGCCCGCACATCTGAATTCACAAGGTTAAGAAAGATAGCTCGGCGTGCTTCGCTTGCCTCGCACGTTCCAGGCAACGACGCACACATCGCTTCGCAAACCGCTTTATTTTTGCTCGGATTTACGTACTCCTTGAGTGCTATCCTCGCAAAAATTGCCCACTGGGCACGACCGCGGATTTGCTTCGCTTGTGTGTGTTAAGCGCCTCGGTCGTCTTAGCGGATGACCCCACCCTATAGGGGTACCCACGCACTCCTCCCACGGCGCGAATTTGTAAGTGTTTATGTTTTTTTGTGAATCGATTTAGCTCACCACAATACCAAACATATTGAAATTAAAACGAACACTACCGCGACAATAACTTCAATGAAGGCAAGTACAACAAATAATGATACAAAAATTGATAAGAAACCCACCAGAAATGGCGTTATCGCAACATCTGTCAGCATACTACAGTCTTCTTGTGCATCGCGACAGCAAGCAATAGCAAAGAAAAATGCCGAGTAAATAAACAAAACTATCGTTATCATCAGAGGGAAAGCTATGATTAACCTTTGGGTAATAACAATAGATAAAGTCTCATTTATCTTAAGGTCAAGAAGACTTTGTTTAAATGCATCAGGACTCTGGAATAATATTATCAACGCTGTGAAAAAGATACTGCCCAAAAATGCTGAAACCGCAGAAAAAGTACTAACACCCTCTCTATTAACCATACCATACCTTCCAAATTGCTTTGAAATAGATGAACTAATTAGTTTTTTGGTTTGGTAATTCTTTTATAAAAACCTAGAAAACGCATTTCTCTTTAAGGTAGTCGGTCGTGTTGTAGTCTTGTTTGAATTGTGCAAATCAGTAATCAAGTAGGAGAGCGCCTTACGGTAAGTTCCACTCACAGCGAAGACGTTTGGAGAATTTTTTAGTCTGAGCGTCAGAAGTGTTGTATGTTCTCGACGATGCATGGGTAATAGAAGCCTATTTCGACGTTGTCGGTTGTTTTCTTTTTTTGCAGATTTTTGGGTTTGATTGGGTTTTTGGGGAAATCTGCTTTGTTTATCAGGTGTAGGTGGCACATGATTGAAGTGTTGGGGGTTTTTGTTTTTAGTATTTATGAATCAGAAATCAGTAAAGGTGTCCTGAATTGTTTATCTGAAAAATCTGCAGGCGATTTTTAGGTTAATTCAAGAAGTTGATGCGCGCCGTTACATGTCTCTTCCGATGACTTGGATGTTGTCTGTGCATGCGTCTAGTACGCAGCCGCATTCTGGGCAAACGTGACGGTCAATCCCTGCGTCTATTTCGAATTTGGGTTTAACCATTTTTTTACAGTTCTTACATTCCACAGACGTCTCAATTACCCCCGAACATTATACTAATGGGCAAGGCGATGTATATCATTTACGTTACCCCGCACCCGCAACCACTGCAGCCAATATGGCGCTACTTTATAAGCGGGCTTCGTCTCCAAAATTTAAGAGGTTAAACAATTGGAACTTGACGTTTGCATCAAAGGACGAAGAAGTGTACGCGCCTACACAGAGGAACCCGTCTCCAAAGAACAGATCGAAGCCGTTTTGGAGGCAGGCACATGGGCGCCAACAGGTATGGGTCGCGAACCCTGGCGTTTCATCATAATCGAAGACAAACAACTTATAAAACTCGTTTCCGACGAAACCAAAGAACTCGCAAAGAAGGCTATGCCGCCTCTTGCCGCACAGTTCTCCACCGGCAAAGACGTTATCTGCTACAATGCACCCGTGTTGGTGCTGGTATGCACAGAGAAAGACCCGCAGTGGAGCAACGTGAATCTGCTAGACTGCGTCCTCGCCGCACAGAATATGTTTCTTAAAGCCTACGAGTTGGGGTTGGGAACCTGCTACATGGGTTTCGTGAACTTGCTAAACAACAAACCCGACGTGCTGCGCAAGCTGGGTGTGCCACAAAACTGCGAGATGATGGTGCCCTTCATCATCGGTCACCCTAAAACCCCGCAGGGTAAGGGTAAACGGCAAAAACCCAACATCATCAAATGGGTCAAATAGGCGTTTTTCGCCTACAGTTTTTTCCCTTTAGGCATAACGATTCCTGCTTCTTGGTCACCGTAAACGACTGCTTCGCCCTCAAGGTAGAGTTTGGCAACGTAGGCACATGTGGCAGCGTCCAATTCATGATCACTTTTGGCGTCGGCCAAGCCGCTGATGCCCAGCTTCTCCAACCCCATCCGCAACCCATCCAACCCCCGCTGCTTTCGTGGGATACCCAACACGTCTTGTGCCCCGCCGGGGTACGCTTCAATCACCCTGTAACCGCATGTTTGGAAGGTTTCTTTGAGCTTGATGCCACGAACGGTGAGTTTACGCATGGGACCAAGTGTAACGGGGAAGATTTTTATGCCCATTTTGAGCAGTGCGCGGTCGCTGTCTCTTAGGTGGTTTGCGGTGCGTTCCTCGATGGTTTTCCGTCCGGGCGGCAGACAGAGCGGGGCGTCTATGGCGATTATGGTGGGGTTGCATTGGAGGGTTGCCTCGATTATTTCTCTGTCACCGAAGAGCAGGCTGGTTTTTGCTTGGAAGCCGTTTAAGCTACAGAAGCCCGTTGGCCTGGTTGGTACGCCTGCTAAGTCTAAACCTACAATCGTCATTTGAACAGACTTTGGTTGCTGAGCTAAAAATTTGTTGCGCCCCCGCGCATGGCGCCTCAAGCGCTTGCTTACTGACCAAAAAAACCGTTTTTTCTCCATAAAACCCCCTAAAAGAAGCCCAAATCAGCCGTATTTACTGTTGACCATCGAAAGTGTTTTAAATAGATACATGCGATAACGTTCACGCAGAGGAAACAATCATGGCAAAATGCCCCACATGTGGAAAAGAAGTTAAAAACGCAAAGAAAACGTGGAAAATGGCTGGGAAACCAGACAAAAAAGGAAAAAGAACACAGCTCACCATCGCACTCTACGACTGCTGCGGTAAGACTTTCCGTGAAGTCTTAGACAAGAAAAAGATCTAAACCTCACCTTTTCCAAATCTCTTTTTTCTTTTTTCACGTCGCTTTTAGGCTGTGGGCACCCTCTTTGTGGTTGCGGTGTTCCTACAACAAACGTTTAATTGCTTGGTTAAACGCCAACTCTTTGGAGAATAAACTTTTGTCCAGCAACCACAACCACAAACGGGACCGCATCCAAATCATCGCAGACATCCTCTGCACCTGCCGAAACCCCCAAACCCAAACCTACATACGCCGCCAAACCTGCGTTTCCTACTCGGTTTTGCAGAGTTGCCTTATGCAGCTGAGGGTTAGGCAATGGCTGTCGGAAGTGGACGGGGCTGATGGGTTGAGGAAGTGGGCGATTACGCAGCGGGGGCAGGAGTTTTTGGAGAAATGGTTTGAGTTGCAGAATTTGGCAGGGATAAAGAACAAGCAACTGCCGCATCGGGTTTATCTGCGCAAAGAGATGCAGTTAGCTGCTGCTAATTAGGGTGCAGATTGTCTTTTTGTTTTTCAAGACTGCTTCAACCCGCGTTGGGTGCTGTCCGTTGAGTACGTAGCAGTCGATTCGGTACTGCTGTAGCAGTTTGGGGAAGGCTTTATCGACGCTGGTTCGCCCCAACTCTGAGAGATCGACTGCCGTTAGTTTCTGGATTAGCTGGGCTTTTTTATCCACTTTAGGGTTGCTTGTGAAGACGCCGTCAACGTCCGTGACAAACAAAACCCTCTTCGCTCCCAACCGAGCGGCAAGGTAGAGGGCGATGGAGTCAGAGGTGACATCCCAAGAATTCTCCAGCGGGTCCTCTTTGAAAATCAATTGTGAAGGCAGAAAAATCGGCAACTTACCCGACTCGATGGAGGAGTTTACGTCGCCCACCCCCCATACAACCACAGAATCAAGAACCAAATCTGCCAGAAGCAACCCGTACTGATCCATCGCCAAAACAGCCATCCGATGCGAAGCCACATTCGACAACCCAAACCGCTTATCCACGTCTCTCACGGTATCCGCGAATTCCGCGCCCCCCGGCACTACAACCAACTTATACTCCTTTGAGAGAACACACAGTTTCTGGAATAGCGCGCGCAATTTTTGTGGCTCTGCGGCGAGGCTGCCTCCGACTTTTATTACGGTTAAGTCCATCTGATTGGTTCTCCAGTGTATTTGGTCAGCGCCATCAGCGCGACGCCGACTGCAGGAGTCGCCAAAACCGCCTGCTTAGGCAACAACGATTCCAAGTCGATTATGGCGTCGGCGCCTGCGTTTTGGGCAGCTTTGCGTGCAAGAAAGTCTTTACCCAACCCCGTAACCACGATGGGCACCTCGTTAGGGGTAAGGGTTTTTGTGAATTTGTAAACTCTGCTTAAGCCTTCTGTGATTTGTTTGAGTTGCTGCTGATAGATGTAGCGTGCCATTTCTTTGATTTCTGATTCAGTTAGCATTTCCGTGTCGGCACAAACCACCCGCGCAAGCCTCGCCATAGCCTCGCCAACGCTTTTGCCTCGCCCGTCAGCAGTTTCAGAAGTATAACTCATTTCATCAATGTGACCTAAAACGCGGTGCACGTCACCTGACTGGGCAAAAAGCTCTGACGACACCCCTGCAAAGCCGCCTCGCAGTGGAATGGCTTGGACGATTACTGCGACGTTTGTTCGCAAGCTGCCTGTGTAGACGAGTTCACCGCAGAAGAGTTTGTCAAGATCAGTTTTTCCCTGAGCCGCCACTTTGCCGTGTGCGATGGGTATGATGCTGGTGCTTGTGCTCCCTACATCAATCACAACGGCGTCTTTTAGGTGCTGAGCTACCACCCAACCCGTTGCAGCCCAATTCGCCGCCGCCACACGAAGCGGTTTTGCTTCTGCCTCTTCAACCGACGAAAAAGCCGCATCCGTATTCAATACATTGATGACTGTGTGGGGGAAAGCGGTTTTTACGCAGGAAAGAATGTGGTGTACTCCTTCGCGTTTGGTTTGGTATGCGTCGGAGAGTTCAGCGGTCATGGTTAAGCCTAAAACGTCGATTCTTGATGTGCCGAGTTGCTCTTTGAGGGTTAAAAGTACGCTGGGCAGTTTCTGTGGGTTCTTCCAAATCGGAAAATATTCTGAGGCGACCTTTACCTCAAGCACTTTATCGCCTTCACTGCGTATGAGTGCGGCTTTTGTATTCGCACCCCCCACATCAAAACCCAAAGCGTAAACCACAGTTCCACCTCAACCCGTAATTCTGCTAAGGCTCTTTTTAGCTTCTTCTAAACCCGACTCAGCTTCTTGAACGGTATCGCCGTATCCCATGACAAAAGCTGCCGCTTCCGATGAGTCCACTAAGGGAAATGGCGGAGAAACAACCCCATTTACTCTGATAGCTCGACGATAAGCACCCAATGAAGGAGTTGGGGTCAGCGTCTTTTCGAAGCAAGCTACACCCCGAATTCGTGGTTTCTCAGGTAGTTTCCCACCAATTGCTGCGTTAATGATTGTCTCGGCGACGTTTAAATCACTGACTTGGCGCAATCCTATGTACGAAGTCGTCAACCGCGCATTAACATCCAACACAAAAACCTCCTTCGCCCCCAAAACCACATCCACCCCAACGTAGCCCCGCAAACCAGAAAACGCCTCCACAACCCTCTCAGCAACAGCAAACGCTGCCTGCTTCAGCGGGTGATCGAAGGGGACGTAGCCGCCAAGATAGCTTGATTCACCTTTAGGTGGGGTGAGGTTGATTTGTTGCTTGTTTAGGCTTATGGCAACCGCTTTTTTGCCGTTGCAGATAAGGCTGACGCTTGCCGGTATACCTTGGGTGAATTCTTGGGCGAGGAACTGGGGGTTGATAGTTTGGGTTTTTATTTTGTTTAGTGCAGCCTCGATGTCTGCGGGGTTGTTGAGCAGGCTAATTCCGCTACAGCTCGTGCCGTCTGAGGGCTTGAAAACCAGTGGATATGAGAGTGTGGCGTAGATTTTTTTTGATATATCAGATGGTGTATCGTGTACGTTTAGCGTGAGAGTTTTAGGTGTCGCAACACAATTTTTCTGCAAGGTCTCCATTAATGCAGCCTTGTCGGCAACTTGCGCGATTGCAGCCGCTTGACAATTCAGGGAGGTTTTTCCCGTTCCTTCAACCGTTTTCACGAAGCCCTCAAGGACGCCTGCGGTTTCAGGGGCAACAACATAGAAAGCATCATAGTTTTTTGCGGCGTTTTGCAGGAACTTTTTTGGTTCATGCGCATAGAGTACTTGCATAGTGTAGTTGGCACCTGTTGGAGCATCAACCTTGGCTAGTCGCTCATCCAGCAAAACTGTGACTTCGTGCCCCGCAGCTCTAAAATCAGCAACCACACAACGTAACATAGCAAACCCCTCCGCCAAAACACCCGCAGGCAACGGTTGCCCCGCGTATCCACCACCTGAAACATGCTCGTAAACAAAAATCCTCATACTAAACCGCCTTCGCCTCTTTCAAGTCCCGCATAAAAGCCACCGCGTCACGGCGTTTGATATGGGGCATTACGACGATTCTTATGCAGTCATAGCGTGAAATATAGGAAACAAACCATCCCCGATGCCGCAGTTGGTCGGCGAGGTGCTTTGTGTTTTCTCCTCGGAACCCGATTACGTTTAATGTTGGTTTACAAAGAAGATTAAAGCCTTCTTTATCAAGGGTTCTGGCTAAATAGCGGGTGTTTTTCATGCATTTTGCCACCATCTTCTGGAAGCCTTCTCTGCCTAAAACTCTAAAAACAGCCCAAGCAGACGCCGCTGAAGCGCCCGCCCGCGTGCCAACGAAAGTGTACTGGTGTCTGTCGGTTAAGTAGGGAGTTTCGGTTTTGAGGACGTCAAGCATTTTTTGGTCTCGGAAAAGGATGCCACCTGCTGGGATCGTAGCTAACCCCATTTTGTGGGGGTCAACGGTCACTGTTTTGACGCCTTCCAAAGAGAAATCAAAGCATGGTTTGACTCCGTCCAAGAAGGGGATGACTAAACCACCGAAAGCCGCATCCACATGCAAATGCACCCCATGCCGCAATGCAATCGTAGAAAGTGCATCGATGGGGTCAACGGCGCCCAGTTCAGAAGTTCCAGCGGTTCCAACTATGGCGACCGTGTTTCTATTAATCAGCGCTTCAACTGCGGCTGGCTTAACCCGATAAGCATCGTCCAGCGGAGCATAGACGGGTTTTATGTTGAGCATGTTGCAGATTTTTGTAAAAGAAAAATGGGCAGACTGCGGCAGTACAACCTCGGGGTGCTTCTTATTAGCGGTGTTTTTTGCGGCGAGAATTGCAAGCAAGTTGGCTTCGGTGCCGCCTGAAACGATAAAGCCACAAGCCGACGCGCTACCAAGAAGAGTTGCCAGTTGAGAAACAACTTCCCGCTCAAGCTGTGCAGCGACTGGGAAAAGCCCGCTGTCACCGAGGTTTGATTCAAAAAAGAGTTTAAACGCTTTTTTCGCAACGGGATGAGGCGTGGTGCACATGGAACAGAAAATTCGCCCATCTCGGTATTTCTGGTCAAGGGCGCACCTCTTTTTGAGTTCTGCAACTACATCTTTGAGTTTGACACTTTTCTGCTGCAAACTAAGCCCTCTTCGCCTTCTTCACGGCTTCCGCCAATTCCGCCACCAATTCACTAGTAATTTGCCCTTTGTTGCGGTCGTTGCCTGTGCATGCAGCGCCTCTCAACCCCGCTATATCAGCGCCCAAACTGTACACTGTTGGTAAATCCTGTTTTCGCAGTGCCCCTGCCAACGCTGCAGACAAACCAAAACCGTGGGCGGCTTCGACGAAGGTTTTGAGTTGTGTGTGGGTTTGGTGGTCAAAGAGGCTTTTGCCGTCTTTTGTGGCTGTATCAAGCATTGCAACCTCAACCGCTGCATCGTAGGCTATTTTCGGGATAAGCGAGGGCTGTATTGTGCCTATTTTTTCTGCGTCAGCGTAGCCGGCGGCCACGACTTTGATTTTTGGGTTACACTCCTTGACGGCGCGATTAACTTGTTTTAGTAGAAAAACTGCTTCGTGGGGCGTTTTTACTCCGTAGAGCCCAACTTTAACATAGTCAACTCCCAACGATGCCGCACCATGGGCTGCAAGCGACACAGAACCGGGAAGGTTTGGCACATCGCCCAATGTACAGCTGACCTCTATGCCTTTTGGTGTCAGTTTCCTGATTTTTCGGATAACCCATGGATAATTGGCTCCGAGTGCGCCTTCTTTTGGGTTTTTGACGTCGATTATGTCTGCTCCTCCTGTGATGGCTTCTTGGGCTTCTGATGTGTTTGTGGGGCTGATGAGGAGTTTCAAGGGTATCACAATGATGCGGCTGTTTGAAGGTTTTAAAGGTTTTCCTGCTTTGGGTGGGTGTGTTTTTTTTGTTTTGTTGTTTATTGGTGATTCAGATTTTGAAGTTGTGTTCTGAAGCAGTATAGTGTGTATTAAATCTCTCTACAGAAGATATTTATAAAGAAAACACACTATGTGCTTTCAAGATGATATCGTATGATACACGACACACAAGTTCAAACTAAACCCAGACCCACACACCTAGGAGGTGAAATGAAACAATGAACTACAACACTTACCGCCGCTTGATGAAAAACAAGTACGCACTAAGCACCGTCGTCACAACATTAATTATCCTGGTCATTTCAGTGCTGTTGGCAAGCGTAGTCACATACTTCGCTATCAACGTCGTCAGCACTCGTGTCCAAGAAGAAAGCCTACACTTAACCAAACAACACATCTGGCACAACTCCACTGCAACTTCTGGGTCCGTCGCTTACTCTCAGGCTTCTCTGATGGTGATTAACACTGGTGGTAGAGACATCGTCATAGACAAATTAGCCGTCCGAGGTCAAGAATGTGCATGGAACAACTCTGGCGGTTCAAACGAACAACTTGTCCTCTACTGTACAACAAACAACCCGATATCGGCAGACATGTCATACATCCACAACTTTAACGTTACTGGAGCTAACAGCATAACATTCGACAACGTAGCATATGACTTTAAAGTAGCAAACAGTGACCTAGTGCTCCAATCAGGTTACACACTGCTAATCTACATCGTTAACCCTGACTCAATCACCATAAACGACATCGGTCTAACAGTTAGCATCACACTATACACAGCCCAGGCAATGTACTACAGAGAAGCAAACGTGCAGGCAGTATCATCCTCATAAAAATAAACCCCTTTCTCTTTGTCTTTCTCTTTTCTATAAAAATATGTGTAGTTTTTTTTACGCACACAATCACATATCCAAAAATCGTGTATTTGATTTTTCAGTGACATAAAAAATGAGAAACATACTAAAAAATAGATATGCATTAAGTACAGTCGTAACAACGCTGATTATCCTCGTCGTTTCAGTGCTACTCGCAGGAGTCGTCACCTACTTTGCCATCAACGTCACAAGCACCCGCGTTCAAGAAGAAAGCTTGCACCTTACAAAGCAGCACGTATGGTACGCAGCCAACGGTACAACCTATGTTGGTCAAGCAGCAATCATGATCATAAACACTGGCGGTAGAGACGTAGTCATTGACAAACTAACCGTCAGAGGTCAAGAATGCGCATGGAGCAACGTATACTACAACGTCACAACTGACTCTGTCTCTGCAGACTTAACCTTCCAAGAAAACTTGGGCGGCTCAATGACTATCGGCAGTACAGCATACGAGTTCGTTGCAGCATCTACTGACTTGACACTTGAATCAGGTAAAACCATGATAATCTATATCAACAACCCTGACAGCATCACCGTCAACGACATCGGCCTAACAGTTGCACAGACCATCTTCACATCGCAAGCAATGTACTACAAAGAAACCAACGTAGAAGCAAGCTAAACAAAAAACACTAACAAACCATAACCCCAACCCCCCACAATATTTCTTTTTTATCTTTTCTTTTTTAAAATCATGAAATCCGTCTAATGCACAATATTTTATAATTTTTTGCTTACTATAGAATTAATTTTGTTTTTTCGACTTTTTGTGTGAATGCGGCAACCTGGTACACTGCACGATTGCAAAGGGTTGTAGTTGCATTTTGTGTTTTCCTCCAGATTCAGTCCCTTTTCGGTAGGGACTGGGATTTTTTCCACGATAACAACGCAACCGCTACGTTGAAACAGCGGCATGTGAATTTGAAAACATTTTCTGCCATAAGGACCAAATAAACACCAAAATGTTGAGGGAGTGGATGTTTAACGCGCTACACTACTCCTTTAGAATCATACAATCAATCTCCAACACGAAGGCCGCGTCCTGTTTAGCAAGTGTACTTTGTTTTACGCACAAACGGTCATAATCATTTTCGCTATCCATCTACATTAAAGACACGCGTACCGAGGATTCCGATTGAAAATTAATAGACACAATCATCATGTGCAAAGATTTCTCCGCTCTCGCTTAGCCGTTGCGCTGCCAGTTACATTCCTGATCCTCTTTGTGTCTACGCTCGGGATCGTTGCCTTCACCTACTACTATTCAGTGGAACGTGTCGGTGCACAAGGAACAAACCTCAAAGTTTCCACCGCCAAACAAAACATGCTCTCACTAGATTCCGCCATAGTTTCGACTCTCTGGCAGCCCGGCTCCTCAGCGACATATGAACTTTCAGATTCAGGCGGCAAAACACTCATCGAACCACAAAACAACACTCTCAGACTGCAAATAAACAACGCTGAGATTTCCCAAACCATATTTGACTCCGCCATAGGCAAAGTTACCTACCAACTTCCCTATTCCAGCTCCTCCCAGACAGGGCTATTCCTCAAAGGCGACAGCAACTCAATCACCAACCAAAGTGGTGCTTCAATAAGCCAACTTTGCATCTCAAATGGTGTTGAATACGCTGAAATCCAGTTGCGGTACCGCCCAAGTATAACTTACGCTGTAACAGGCGTAGATGACGGCAGAGCGATCAACAACATCCGCGTCTACATCGTTAACCTCAATCAATCCCAAGCCATAGCGCTCTACGGTGGTCTGCCGCTCCAAGCTACATGTAAGGCAACCGAGTTCTCGACTAAAACCTTCCAAGTTTCCTCAGCAGTCGATTCATTAACTGTTACCGCAGACTTGGATGGCTCAGTTACAAGCTTGGTTATACCAGTTACCACAGCTGCTCAGGGCGCCCAGATCAACTTAGAGATGGTTGTTTGCAGCGTGTCACTTGAGAGGTGGGTTAGATAGATGCCCAGTATAGTTCCAGGTTACGTGTATTCGCTGTTTGCTGCTTTACTTGTGGGCGTAATTGTGGTTTGCAGTTGTAGTGTAGCAGCTGCAAACATAAAAGCCGACGCAGAAGTGCAGCAACTAAGAAACATAGGAAAGTATGTAGCATCTCAGAGTTTAGCTCTGATTTCAAGCACCAGCAACGGCCAGAACACTAAGCAGTACTTAGATATGCCCTCGCAGGTGGGCAATCAACCCTTCTGGATACGAATCGCAAACGACTCCTCAAGTGCTTGGGTTGAGATGGGTTTCGGAACAAGCCCCCTCTCGAGCTGTATGCAAGAGAAATTGCCTGCTGCGGTCACAGCATCGGGTGGCTTTATCAGCAGTACCGGCCGCGCTGTTTTGGTATGCAACGTTGAAAACCAGATTGCAACTTTAACATTAACAAGTGAGTGAGATTTATGCCTAAAATTGGAAAGAAAAAACAACAAGAAGTTCAAGTCGTACAGCAAGCTCCAGATGAAGAACTCATAGCGTACCTTGGCATCCAAGGCTACCAAGTACCTGAAGGGTACACACAAGTAGAAAGCTACCCGCTTAACCCTCCATTCTCCTATGCTTGGGTGTTCCAAGACGACGCCGAAGGCAGCTACTTCTATGTCGTGGATGAGTTGCCGATGTCGCGTGAAGAACGTGAAGCCTACAAACGCCTAAAAAGCATACTTGAATACGAACTCAAAGCTCCAAGTGTAGATGAGTCTCTTGTTGATTCTTTCCGTCGCCAATTACCTGCGATTCTTCAAGACCACAAAGAAGCCCTGGCTGGAACAAACAAGGTGGGGCAAAGAAAAATCATCTACTACCTCGAAAAAGACCTTATCGGGTACGGCAGAATCGACGGCCTCATAAACGACCCCTACATCGAAGACATTAGCTGTTTAGGCATAAACAAACCCGTCTACATCTATCATCGCAAATATAACAACGCCCGAACTAACATAACTTTCACTAACGAAGAAGAACTCGACGACTTCATAACACGCATAGTTCACCGCCAAGGCAAACACGTCAGCATCGCCCACCCCATCGTCGACTTGACCCTGCCAGGCAAGCACCGTCTGGCTGTCTCTTTTGGAAAAGAAACCACACCTGCAGGCACCAGCTTCACGATCAGAAAATTCAGAGAGGATCCCTTAACCATCGTTGACTTGATAATGAACGAAACCATCGACGAATCTATCGGGGCCTATCTTTGGATGCTTATGGAAAACAAGATGTCAGTTATGGTCGTTGGTCCTACAGGTGCAGGTAAGACAACCGCCTTAAACGCTATTGCATGTTTGGTTCGTCCCGACTACAAGATGATTTCCGTAGAAGAAGTTCAAGAAATCAACCTGCCGCAGGAAAACTGGGTCTCAACCATAGCCCGAACAGGATTCGGCGGAGACAGCGACGGAGAAGTCACACTCTACGATCTCATTAAATCAGCTGTGCGGCACAGACCAACCATGATTCTTGTAGGCGAAATCAGAGGTGAAGAAGCGTACGTGCTATTCCAAGCGCTTGCCACAGGTCACGGCGGTTTATGTACCATGCACGCCGACGACGTCGAAACAGTAGTCAAACGTTTAACTCAGCCTCCGATGAATATTCCTCCGACGATTCTTTCATTGATGAACTGTGTTATTGTCGTTAAACAGGTTAGAAACAGCAGCTTTAACCCGCATGATCGAAAAGGTTCCACTCGTAAATTCACCAAAATAGCCGAGATAGATAACACAGGTCAATCCCACGACGTCTTTACTTGGCAACTCTCCTCAGACACCTTCCAAAGCAACTTGTCTAACAGTTATCTGTTCAAAAAAATCGCTACAGCAGTGGATGTCCCCGTCAGCGTCGTTATGCAGGAATTTGAGCGCCGAAAGAAAATCTTGTTAAGCATGGTTGAGCACAACCTGCGTGACTTCCGAAGCGTTCACAAAGCTCTAAACAGTTCACTGAACCTTGAAGCGCTAAACCAAGAGGTCGCTGAGGTACCGTAGAAAGATGCAGAAAAAACCACGTAGCGGTTTTTTAGGCAAATTATTCGGTGAACTCAACAAAGCTACTAGTGAAGAACGTGAAAAAACTGAGGCTGAGCTGCCTTTTGCAGTCATGATTTTTACGCTTATGGCTGCAAGCGGGATATCTCCGTATGATAGCTGGAAGAAGATGCGTAAACTAACCTTTTTGCCTGTGTTCAAGAAGGAGGCTGACGAGGTTGTGCGGCAAGTTGAGGTGTTGGGTAAAGACCCCTTGACTGTTATGTATCAACGTGCTGAGGCAACCCAGTCTAAGCTTTATCGTAACTTTTTAGGCGGTTTTGTCTCGTCAGTTCGCAGCGGAGGCAAACTTGTTGACTACATGAAAAGCCAGCTTAAATCAATCTTTGAGTTGCGTTACATTAACTTAAACCGCTCAATCGAGCGGATTGCTGCTTTGGTTGAAGCATACTCAGTTATGTTAATAGTGGTTTTGTGCACCTACATCCTCTTCGTGGTATTTTCCTCGTCGAGTGTTATGGACCTTTTAGCAAGCACTTCCATTTCAATTTCTCCTTCAATGTCCTACATTATAGCGTTTGTAATTATGCCTGTGATGTCAGGTATCTTTATTTTGATGGCGCATAACATGCAACGAAGCGCTTTTCCTGACCTAAAGGACCTTTATAAAAAAGCAATAATCTTCACTGTTCCCGCGTTCGTAGTGATCGGTGCATTTGGCGCTGTAAAGTCGCTTCAGGACGCCATCAAACCTCTTGGCCTCGCTGAAATAACGACAATCGCCCTCGTCGCCACATCACTGCCAATTGCCATCCAATATTATCGTATTTCGAAAATCAACTACAACGCTGAAGAATCAATTCCAAGCTTCATACGCGACATCACTGAATCCCAAAAAACAGGTCTGTCCCCAGAAAAAAGTATCATTCAAGCCACCAAACGCAAAGACTACGGAAGCTTTTCAAAATTCCTCGTTTTGATACGAAGCCAGATTGAATGGGGTATTCCTTTGCGGAAGACTTTTGAGAATTTGAAGAAAGAAATTCGCAGCTGGTTTGTCATCGTAAACTTTGCCATGATGGTAGAAACCCTTGAAATCGGTGGGAACTCTATCCAATCCCTTGAGATCCTCTCAGAGTACAGTGAAAAAGAGCGCGAATTACAGGTTAACCGTAGAGCGCTATTGAAGCCCTACATTCTTTTGGCATTCATGTGGAGCGCATTAATTGCAGTGACTACTACTATCGTAGCCTTAACCACGACGATGATGACTGGCATCGTAAGCTCCGATCTTTCCTCAGTAGCCATGATCGCCATGCAAGACCAACTCAAAGTGTTCTCTGTAGGCATTATAATTCAATGTTGGATCTCCGGGTTCTTCATCGGAAAAATCAGCGAAGGCAACTTTGGTGCAGGCTTCAAAATTGCTGCGATGCTAGCTGCAACTGCTTACCTTTCGCTGGTGCTTTCTCAGGTGTTGCTGGCGGATACATTCAGTATAGTTAAACCTGGAGGTTTATGATAGCTGCCTTCAACCACCTTCGACACTTTCTTTGCATGCACGATCATCGTTGCTGTAGCTTTGATAGCGACGGCTTTTCTGGGTACAACTCTGCATGCGCGTATTGAAAGTTCGCAGGATGCGAATAAAGACAGTTATCTTAGAGCTTTAGCTGACAGGATGGTAACATACGCGGGTAGTCCAGTGGATTGGGGTAAAACCAATGTTGTACCCGTTGACTTCGGTTTGGCATTGAATACCGCCACCAGAATCTACGAATTGGACATCGATAAAATATGTCGTCTATCTACTCTGAACTCCCACTCATTGTCACATGTAGATTTAGCTGTTGCTTCAAAATTAACCAATATAGCCATGGGGATATCGCTCTCACAAACCCTAACTATTAGTTTAGAGCAAACAAACACCTACACCGCAGGAGACGACACCTACACAACATTGGCGGTTTCCACCGCAATCGAGTCTAAACCCTCCAAAGCCAACCTGCAATGCTACCTCGTGGCCCAAAACTATCAATACAACGCCACCGCCACAATCACCACGTCAGGCACCACAGAAGTAGTCTTCCATTACCCCACTATTTCCGCGGATGATGCTTTAGTGGTCGTTTTTGCTAGGGCGCCTTTTGATGAACGTGTAACCTCGTATGCAGTTTACAATTTTGCCAGCGGCCAACAAGAAACAACGCCTGCCAGCACCGCTCTATCGCTTAGCCCCTTGAATTACACTTTAAGTTTCAACCAATCTGGGGGTGCCTTGATTCAGAAAATGTACACGTTTAGTTACCTGCACCAGTACATCACAACTTCGCAAGGCGGCGAATGTGCCATCCCACAACTCATCGACCACAGCCCCATAGTAATGATTGTATGCGGCGAAGTGGAAGGGCAATACTTCCAAGAATGGACAAGTTACCCACAAATTCCCCTATCCGTGGGGTCAAGTTTCGCTAATTCTGAACGTAACGTATTCTCCTATATGGTGACCGTTAACGGTGTACTGTACAAGCTTGACGTAAGTTTAGGAGACCTGAACCCTTGAGACTGCTTAAGGACCGAAGAGGACAAGCACGCGTTATTGAAGCATTTTTAGCGTCTATGCTTTTGCTTTCCTGCTTGACCCTTATCCCTGCCCAAAGCAACTTTCAGAATGTCTCTGCAGGTAACGATAACTTGGAGTCTATGGCTGAGAATGCGCTTTTAAGCTTAAACAGCGATGGACAGTTATCGAAATTGATTGACTCCCGCGACTGGACAAACCTTAGTGCCTGCATCGAAGCAGCATTGCCCCTTATGGTGTGGTTTAACTTAACAGTCTACAACGCTGACGGCGAAGCATTGAACACTTATCCAATCTGTAACGGCGGCGCCGTAAGCAACAAAATCGCCTCTGTAGAATACGTTTGCGTTAGCCCTTCCAGTACGTTTGCGGTTTATGTGTTACAGTTACAGTTGGCGAAGGTGGACTGAGATGGCAAAGCGAAGTTTCAAAAGCAATTGCCGCGGTCAAGTGCTCGTCGTCACCGCTTTGTTGGTGGCTTTGCTCTTGCTTTCAACGGCTATCTACGTGATTGAAGTCGGGAAAAACGTGCCCGAAGCTCAGCAGGTGGAGGGTACCTCTTTTGCAGTTTATAAGACGAGTTTTAGAAGCGCATTAATCAGCGCCTTAGCCAACGTCACAGGCGGCGGAGACCGCAACGTTTTATCTACCGATTTATCCGCACTCAAAGCAACGATCCTTGCTCACTCTTACAAAGCAATGCTCACAATCGAATACAGCACCCAAAATAATGCTCCCTACTCGGATGGTTTCTGGATTTCTTGGGGCACAAACGGAAAGGGCGTTTCCAGTGTCAGTTCAAGTTTTGATTTAAGTGCGTCTGGCTTGTCTGGGTCATCAGAGTTGCAGTTTGCTCTAAACGTAACATCCGCCTTGGAGTATTCAGGTACATACATAAGGTTGGCTGACAACGCAAAACAGGTCACCCTAACCATAAAAGTCCTAAACGAAGGAACCCCTGCCTTGGCGCAAAACTTTACCGTTTACATAGACCATGATGGAACAACATCGACTGTTGATTGGGTTGAAATAACTTCTCCAAACGTTGTCGACTTCGGAAACGGGACATATAGGGTATCGTTCGTGGAAGATACAGCTGAAAGAACCAGCCCCGTCATAGTTTCGCTTTTATGTCAAGATAAACGTGGAATACTCATAGGAGCAGAAGCGACATGCACACTCACAGGATAAAAACAACTATAAAATCGTTGACGATCAATGCAGTTTTGCTGTTAACTTCAGCTATGCTTCTTACAAACACTTCTGCAGCACAAATTAACCCCTCAATCCAATTTGATAACAATGTAGCATCAGACTCCACTGGAACCCTGAACTGGGAAAAAATCTACGGTGGCTCAGGCGACGACCGCGCCCTCTACACTTTACCGTTAGAAAGTGGCTTTTTAGTAGTCGGCTCCACAAAATCTCACTCTGACGCCACCGAGGGCTGGGCGCTTCTGTTAAACAGCAGCGGCAATATGGTCTGGAACCGCACTTATCGAGAAGGCACAGGCACCGAACTCCGCTACGCCATAAGCTTACCTGACGGTTTCCTGTTGATCGGTAACCAACTCTTAGCAGGCGACGTCAACGGCTACATAGCCAAAACCGACCGGGACGGAAAAATTGTGTGGACAACAATTGTCGGAGGAGAAAACATAGACAAACTCTTCGCTGGCGTAGCAGACAGCAATGGAGACGTGACGGTTTTTGGGTTAACTTTTCCAGATGGCAACAGCGCTAAATCTGCAGGTTGGGCTGTCAAACTCGACGCAGACGGAGGGGTGGTTTGGCAGAAAATCTACGGCCAAAGCCAAGACACGGCTTTGCGCTCCGCAATCAACACCGGAGACGGCTACGTCGCAGCAGGCTACACAGACCCCACAGGTCAAGGTAACTACGACTTCTATCTCCTAAAAATCTCCTCAGACGGCACACAAATATGGAACCAAACCTACGGTGGCACTGACAGCGAAAAAGCTTACTCAATGGCCATTATCCAAGACGGCTACGTTTTAGCAGGTGAATCCCACAACGTGCAAACCGACGGGGATGCCTTAGTCGTCAAAGTGGACTTCGACGGAAAACTGCTCTGGAGCAAAAGCGTCGGCGGAGCGGGTGCTGACTCAGCTTCCAGCATTATCCCTGCAAGAGATGGAGGCTTTCTGGTTTGTGGTTTTACTTTTAGTTTCGGCGCGGGACAGCGTGATTTTTGGCTGTTTAAAATCAGCTCTGAGGGGCAAGTTTTGTTTAGCTGTGCATTGGGCGACTCTGCCTTTCAGGAGGCTTATGGCGTAGTGGATTTAGGCGGCGACCGATACTTCTTGGCTGGCTGGACTGACCCCGCGGGGCAACCTGAACTGGTCGGAAAAGCAACCTACGACTTTTGGATAGTGGAAATCAACGTAACCCAACAACCAAGCCTCTCGACCATGCATTTAATTGTGGCTTTTGCGGTGGGGATAGCTGCGGTTTTAGTGGCTCTATTTGTGCTCTTTAGAAAGAGAAAAACAAAAAATTGAAGAGGGAAAAACCAAAAAAAGGGTTTGGCTTAATTCTGCAGTTTAGAGAAGAGAATCTGCAGGGTATTCACTAATGCAGCGTAGTTGGTCCAAATAGCTGCGGTGCGGTACTTCTTTTTGCCTGCTTCGCCGTCTTGGATTTTTTCGTGGAATGCAATCAGGACTTCTTTGTTGTCGGCGATCATGAAACATGGCAAGTTGCCTTCCTCACTGACGCGGTGTCCGCCTCCAAGCCACTTCATCTGTCCAAGGAAGTAGGCGCTTTTAACGCTGGTATCGGTGACGACTGAGACTTCGATTTTGTTGGCTTGCGCTTTGAGTTTATCGCTGAAATCGCTGTAGTATAGTTCGCTAAGGTAGTCTGCGGCGGCAAAAATCTGGAAGCTTTCTTCTGCTTTTTCTAGCAGCTCGTTTGCTTTCATCAGCACTTGTTGTTCGCCTTCTAGCATCTGGAATAACTCTTTTTTGGCGACTTCTGTTTTAGCCTGAGGCATGCTTTGCCAGAGTTCCACCAAGCTGGGTTTTTCTTGTTCAAGCATTTTGATTTTGATTTTTTGTGCGTCTACGAGTAGGTCGATTGCTTTGTCGAGTGGAACGGCGGTGAATTTTAATGGTTTTTCGAATATGCTGAAAACGATGCCTTTCTTTTCGAGGTCGCGAAGAATTCGGTAGGTTTCGGTTCGATGCAACGCGATTGCTTCAGCGATTTCGCCTGCCTTTTTTTCGCCTGCACGAGCGAGGTAGAGGTACACGCGTATTTCGTTTTTGAGTAAGCCGAAGCGTGCAAGTGTCTCCTCGATGGTGCTTAATTGCTTGGTTACTGTTTGATCCATTTTTACCATTTTATATGCGTCGGTCTGCTTGTTGTAGACCTTCATCACGTTTTCCATTGCTAGTGCCATTGTGGGGGTTCATCCTTTCCCTTTTAGGGGGTGTTGTTAACCGATTTAGACTGAAAATATATAATACGGTTGCGACTTTGCGATCTGAATTACTAATTCATATTCAAAATAGCACTTTAATTGAGGTAAAATTATTTTAAAAATAAAAAATTTTGTTAATAAATGTGGCTTTAAATGCGGTTTTGTGTTTGACCTATCCAGACGTACAGAAACGTTTGTCAACAAACCTACACATACAAAGCTTTTAGCCCCCCTCTGCACGCGGTTCTGCTGTTGCCAAATCACTACATTAACGTAGTATAAACTGTTGGAGCGTAGAAGCATTAAGTTTTAAAAGGTTGACAAATTAAGTATTCTCTGCAGCTAAATTAATTGCAAGCTTGGTGTGTCAAATGGGAATAAAACTCACAAAAGCCGATAAAACCTTCATATCCGAATTACCAGTTGGACGACTCGCAACAGCAACAGAAGACTGTGAACCCGTAGTTCGACCTGTTTGGCCAGTCTTTGACGGCGTATACTTCTACATCGCCTCCGACCCAGACACACCAAAACTTGAACACATCGAAGCCAACCCCCAAGTATCGCTGGTTATTGACGATTACGACAGAAACAACTGGTCAAACACAAAGGGTATCCGTGTTCAGGGTGAAGCTGAAATCATGTGGAATGGCGAAGAATACCGCTACGCTCATGAACTCTTAAAAGAAAAATATCCTGAGTACCGAACTGAGGACGGTGGCTGGAAAGAAGGCGATCTCCCTATAATCAAAATCACTCCGACAAGCTTCTATAAATGGTCGCAGGGCAGTAACTGGAAAAAATAGTGGACTCTTGTTAGATAAAAGTCCTCCTCGCTTTAATGCAGTTAAGGTGGGGTTTCGTGGCATTCTTTTGTTTGCACATCGTTGTTACTATATGGCGTGTTTAAGACATCTTTGACACGATTCGTAATTACCGGCCCCAATCCATGCACCGCCTTCTCCCAATCATCCACGTTAATCAAAGCATTCATAGGAGTTTGATAAGACTCCAAAATTGCCGTGGCCTTCTCCCGCCCAATACTGGGCAAACTAGCGACAAAATAAACCTGCGCATCAGAAAGCGTATCACACTTCTTAAATGCATGCACCACTGCACTACGTTTCTCCACAACCTGCTCTTGACGCGCTGCAGTGTAGAGGAAATCGACGGTTTCTTTTTGGCTGGCGGTGTTAACGATGGCTATGCCATTTTTGGCGAGGTTAAACATGGCGCCCCACACTGACTGCGGCTGTATACTGCTATACTTGTAGATAATGGGCAAGTAGCCTTCTAACACTATGAGCGATTTTGGGTAGACGTCTTTTAGGCGGAACAGTTGCTCAAAGAGGTATCGCCTTGTGAGGGTGTAGACGAAGTCGTTTACGGTTTTGCGTTCGACTGCGCACTGATCAGAGAGTATGTAGTCGCCTTTTTCGAGAACCTCAGTTTTTACAGTGGCGCCTTTCTCGGTTAAGCCTGTGGCGATTTTTTTGGCGCTGCTTGCTTCACGGCTATCCATGATTATGGTTGGTTCTACGCCACTTTTTTTGTCCTTAACGTATGGAAGAAGGGATCCATCTTTAGCCATGTTTGTTCACTTGTGATGTTGCCGTATGTAAAAAGCGATTTATGTCATTTTCTGTCTCGAGCCTCTTCATTTAAAATGGTTTGCCTTCCGTGATTGTTTCTGTTTGGGCCGCTGGGCGTTGAGGGGTTCTCCATAATAGCGCATACGTTTCCCTAACCGCAGACGTTGCTACTTTGCCGCTACCTCCCCTCCCTTATATATACTCGGATTGGCGACTACGCGATTTGAGGTTGAAAAATCCCAAACATCCCATGCCTGTTTTGCTGTAATGGTTTTTATTCTGCCGCATCATCAATGTATAGCTTACAAGAGAGGAACACCTGGTTGAATGGAAAACCACTGGTCAGCATAATCAGCGCAGGCATGAGCAAATTCGGCAAACACGACGGCTTACTCACACGCGAACTATTCGCACAAGCCGCCGCTGAAGCCTTCAGCCGCTGCCCCAAACTGCAACCTAAACAAGACATAAAAGCCATGTTCATCGGACACATGGGCGAAGCATACGAACATCAGGGTCACACTGGCAGTACCTTGGCGGATTGGGCTGGACTCGCAGGCATTCCCGCCACCCGTACCGAAGCTGCATGCGGTAGCTCAGGCGTTGCCTTGCGCTCAGGGATCTATGCGGTTCTTTCAGGACTCGCGGACGTGGTTATTGTTGGTGGTGTTGAAAAGATGACTCATCGCACAACTGCAGAAGTCACTGAGTACTTGGCGATGGCGTCTGACTTCCCGTTTGAGCAGTTTCACGGTATTACTTTTCCTGGGCTTTTTGCGTTGATGGCGAATGCTCATATGCACGCTTACGGCACCACTGAAGAGCAAATCGGCATGGTAGCAGTTAAAAATCACTACCATGGTAGCCTCAACCCTAAAGCTCAGATGCAAAAAGAGGTGTCGCTGCAGAACGTTTTGGCTTCGAAGTATGTGGCGTGGCCGCTGAAACTCTACGATTGCTCACTTATAACTGACGGGGCAAGCTGTGTTATACTAACCAAGCCTGACCTTGCCAAAAAATACACCGACCAACCCGTCCACATAGTCGGTACAGGACAAGCAAGCGACACTATCGGGCTCTACGAACGCAAAACCTTAACTTCGTTGCAATCGACCAAACTCGCTGCCAAATCAGCCTACGAAATGGCAAATGTTACACCTGACCAAATCAACCTCGCCGAAGTTCATGACTGTTTCACGTTTGCTGAAATCATGCATTACGAAGACCTTGGCTTCTGCAAGGTTGGAGAAGGCGGCAAACTCGTCGAACGCAATGAAACGCGTCTCGGCGGTCGAATACCCGTTAACACTAGTGGTGGCTTGAAATCCAAAGGGCACCCTGTCGGTGCAACAGGCACAGCGCAGGCTTATGAAATGTATCTTCAACTCACTGACCAAGCCGACCGACGTCAAGTTAAAGACGCCCAAATCGGTTTAACTCATAACATTGGCGGTTCAGGAGCAACCGCAGCAGTCCACATCTACAGGAGAGACCAATAATGAGCACAGCTGAGCCTTTTACGATTGAGCAGTTCTACAAGTTCCTTCAGCAAGGCAAGTTGATGGCTGGTAAATGCCAAAAATGCGGCAAAATCCATCTTCCACCCCGCCCGCTCTGCGACAATTGCTACTCACAAGAGTTTAGCTGGATTCAAGTTTCAGGCAAAGGCAAACTCGTCACGTACACCGTTATCAACGTAGCTCCAGCGCAGTTCCAAGCTCTCGCTCCATACGCCGTGGGCATCGTTGAACTCGAAAATGGGCTGAAAATCCCTGGCATGATACAGGACATCAAACAGGAACAACTTAAAATCGGCATGGAACTCACACTGGACTTTGGCACCTGCAGTGCACCTCAACAGTGGCCCGTTTGGCCCCGATACTGCTTCAAACCCTGAGCTAACGCCACCCTTTTTGATTTTTAAAAAACAATTGTTGGTGTCACTGGTATAGTGTTAAAAAAATAAACTGCTCAGTTCTAACTTGTTAAGGGAATTCCGTAAGGATACTCAAAAGGTTGCCTTAATTGGTAGTCCTGTTTCCTTAAAGGCTGTATCAAGGGCATAACTAGAAAATTTGACGACTCGTGGCACATACAAAAGATAAAATTCATTTAAAAATTTGCTGGCGTTGGGCGATACAGGATTGTCTATTCTAAGGAAAAAAACTAAATTGAAACCATATGCGGCTGTTTTATCTCCTTCACCTCTAATCAGAATGTGCTTGACATCGGGAGCAAGAACGACTTCAAGATACGCTTTGACGCCGTAAGGTCTTATCTGCGTGATGTCATATTCTTTTCGGATTTCTGGGAAGCTCTCTTTATAATAGGGGTCAGGATACAGATAATTTTCCTCTTCGTAAACTTGTTTTACTGCTATTTTTTCACCAAACAAAGCGGGGAACCAACTTGAATAATTCCTGAAAAAAGCATCTCCAAAAATCTTGAAATTTTGAAGATTTCCCTTGAATAAATAATTCTGAATATCTGAAAATCTCGAATCATCTACGAAAGGTTTTGTGTCCTTCGGGGTCATTAAAAAAGTCAGGATAGGTTTAGAAGGTATATACACCCGCATTTTTCGACGAAACAGAATGTAAACAGTGAAGGAAATAACTGCTGACAGTCCAATAAAGACTAAATCTATAACTCCTTTAGAAGTTAGCAACCCATTTGCCAACCATAACTCTTGGAAAAAATCGAAAAAAGCAGATGCTAAAATGCTTACTGTGATAGCGCCAACGAACACGAAAAGAATAATCTGATAATTTAAAAACGCCCTTTCTTGATGGATGCTGATTTCGTGAAGCGCATTTTGAAAACTATCTTTTGAATTATCACGGCATTCTTTCGAGTCCTTTTCTTCAGTCTCTACCATTTTATTAGATGATTCTACTAAGTATTCATGGTGACTTTTTTTGTTGCTCATCCCACGCCTCTCTATTATCGAGGGTTAACTGTTAATGGGTATATATTTTTGCCAATAATCTAGAAATTCTAATTCAGAATCTCTCGGAACTACTTATTGGTGAGGTTTCTCCGCTTGATGGTTGGAGAAAAACCCCAATTTTCAGGAAGAGAGGAAAACCCCAACCAACCCGCAGAGATCTCACCAAACGAGTAAATGATAGCTTGCTTGATTTAAATTTTGGCTTTACACCTCAGAAAAGTCTATTTTACCTACAACCCATATGGTTTTAGCTGAAATTTATGGCAAAAGAGAAAGAGAAAACCTGCCTTGTAGCCTGCAGCGTCTTAAAACGGGAACTACAGCAGCTGGTTAAGGAGGGCAAACTGGACGCTGAGGTGGTTTTTGTGAGTAAAAACTTCCATGTTGATTACGCTGCGCTTGAGAGTAACGTCCGCAACGTTTTGGAGCATACAAAGAAGCGGTTCAAAGGTAAAATCGTGCTCGTCTACGGAGACCTCTGTTTGGGGCAGGAGGGGGAAATGAAAAAACTCGCCCAAGAATACGGCGTAGCCAAGATAGACGCGGTTAACTGCATTGACTGCCAAATGGGAGGCAAAGGCGTTTTTCTCTCCGCGGACCCAAACCATAACTTGATGTTTATGGGGCCCGGCATGATAGAGTTCTTCGCCGACATGAAAGAGAACCTCAAGCGGCAGGGTGTGGATGATGCGGCGTTTGCGGGGATGTTTAGCGGAATCAAGGGTATAGTGCTGCTTGATACCTGTGGGGATGCGGAGCGCTGTAGGGAGGCGTTGGCGAGGTCAGGTATGAACCTTAAGGTGCTCGAAACACGTTTCATCGGCACCGATGGGGTTTTGGCGGTGGTTATGGATGCAATTAACCATGCCTCTCGTATCAAGTAACATAATTCAATCCTCAAAGGTGGCTATGTGATTGGTTGATGGGTTTGTAAAATACCGCAAATATTAAAGAATGATACAGCCTATAAGCTAAGCTGAACCTAGCGGATGTGCTGTAGAATGGCTGAATCAGTTGAATTTGTTCCGCAGTCGACTCCCATGAAAAGGGTCGAAGATTGGAAATCCAGATTAATCGATTTGTCAAAAAAGAATAACTTGCTATACTTCCGCAAAGCTAAACGCGGAAACCTCACCATCACGCAGCCTGAGGCACAGAAAATTTTTGACCAGTTGGTGGTTAAGAAGGTACGCATAGAATTCTACACGCCACCCGATGCCGCTGCGCCTGCGAAGGCAGAGGCTGAAAAGCCAAAAAAAGGCAGAGGAAAAAAAACTAAAGAAACCCCCGCGGCAACCACTGCAAAAGCCCCAGTAAAAGCCGCCACCACAGAAGAACCCAAACGCCCAACAGGCACTCAACTCGTCTGTGGTGATCTTTCGGGTCAAGAATTGGATAGCGCTCTCAAAGCCCTTGAGCGTCGCTCACTTTTGGATTATCGTGAACGCGGTGTCCGCATCCTCTACGCTGCGTTTGGGTTGCTGAATTGGGTGGATGCTGAGACCAAGGAGAAGGTTCAGTCTCCGCTGATTTTAGTGCCTTTGGAGTTGGGCAAAGAAACTATCCGCGCCCCCTACAGCATCGGGGTGCCGCCTGTTGAGGATGAAGCGGTTTTGAATCCCGCGTTGCAGGCTAAACTAAAAAACGATTATCGCCTTGATTTGCCCTTGTTGCCTGAGGAGTGGGAAGGCACCAGCCTCGCCGACTTCTATGCCCAAGTTGAGCAGGCAGTCTCCGAGATGGGCTGGAAAACCGAAAATGCAGTA
Organism: Candidatus Bathyarchaeota archaeon; assembly: GCA_026014685.1. Taxonomy (NCBI): domain Archaea; kingdom Thermoproteati; phylum Candidatus Bathyarchaeota; species Candidatus Bathyarchaeota archaeon. Next base: position 163,836 of record JAOZHW010000005.1, on the reverse strand, counting down.
CATTTGGGGTTGTTTTCGTTCCAGAAACTCGTCATATACAAAGACCTTGAATCCAACGCTGCCATAGTAACCCAGCACCCCATCATCCGCGCCATTGCAGGCATAAAAGAAGACAACCTCATCCTAACTGGTTTGCCAGATGAGAAGGACGTGGACAAAATTGAGTTGCCTGCCAAAACCTACCAAGTCCTCGACGCCGACAGCAGCCAACGCCTAAGCATCGAATACGCCCTGCGCGGTCAGAGTTTTGTTATGAAGGGGCCGCCTGGCACGGGCAAGAGCCAAACCATCGCGAACATGATTGCGGAGTGCATCGCCAACGGCAAAAGCGTACTCTTCGTCAGTGACAAGATGGCAGCGCTCGAAGTCGTCTACAAGCGACTTAGTGAGGTGGGGTTGGCGCATTTCTGCCTTGAACTGCATAGCAGCAAAGCCAATAAGCAGCAGGTTGTGGCGGAACTCAAGCGCAGTCTCGACGAAAACCTCGTCCCCCGCAAACTACCCTCCCAGCATGAATTTGACCGATTAACCGAGTACCGTGACGCCCTCAATGGTTACGTTGTGGCGTTGCATGATAAACGGCCTTACATGCAGAGAAGCGTCTACGAAGTTCTCAGCATAATATCCAGCTTGGAGCGGGTGCCCTTTGTCCCTGTCGGTTTAACCGAACTTTCCACGCTTACCCCACAAAAGATGCGTGAACTAGAAGATTTAGTGAGTCAGCTTAGCAAGGTTTGGCAGGTTGTAGAGGAACCTGATTTTCCATGGGTGGGTTACCGCGCAGACAAGTACAACCTTGAAATCCGAAGCGAACTCCTCACCACCTTGGAAGCGATTAATGAAACCTTCCGTGAGTTGGAGTTGGAAGCTGAGGCTTTCTCGGCTAAACTCGGCGTTTTCCCGCCAGAAACCTTCCAGCGTATTCAGTGGCTGCTGGATGTGAGCAACTTTTTGTTTGACAGCCCCAAACCCGAACAGGCTTGGATGACCAACACCGCCTTAGATAAGCTGTTGGCGGAGGCGAAGGCTTACCTTGAAACCGCTAACTGGATAAAATTCACCCGCGAAAACCTCCAAGAACGCTACACTCCCGCGCTCTATGATTTGCCTTTGACGCGGTCGGTGGAGTTGAAGCAAGCCGTAACTGACGCAGCCAAAGCAGTAGGAACATCAATCTTGGAGGGCGAATTTCTTGCTAAGCGGGAAAGGTTACTCTCATTCATCAGAGGCACACAGGCGGCGGCTCAGAAGTGGCGTGAAACCGCAAAAGCTCTGGCTCAGGCGCTGGGGCTGGACAACGGCGACTTCACCATCACCCAGCTAAAGCAGCTCTCTCGCATGGCGCTTTTGTGTTTCGCGGAGGATAAGCCTGAGGCACAGTGGTTTGACGCTAAATACCTTGAGCAAGTGCAGGAAACAGTGAATAAAGCCAAAGACCTCTACCAAGAACACAACCTGCTCAAGAGCCGCTTAGAAGAAACCTACAGCGACGGCTTCTTCGAACTTGACCTCGATACACTCATCGCCAACTACAGTGGTCCCTACCAAAGCGGCATGAAATTTTTCAACAGCGGCTACCGTAGCGACCAGAAACGCATCGCTAAACTAGCTCACGACGGCAAAGTCCCCAAAACCATACTGCAAGACTTAATCGATGCCCGCAAGGTCAACAAACTGGCCAAAAAAATCGAGGACTCAGCTGAAACCGTCCGCACCCTGCTTGGGCATTACTATCACAAGAGCAGAACGGACTTCAACGGCGCAGAAAAAGCCATAGCTCTTGCTCAGGAAGTTAAAGCGTTCGGTTGGGCAACCCAAATTCCTGAAACCCTCCTTAAACTGCTCACGAATCCTGCTACGCCTTCGCCGATGATTAAGAACTTGGGTCAGGAACTCAAGTTTTCAGTGGAAAAGTGGGAAACCCAAGCCAAAGATGTCGAGTTGCTGCTGCCGCAGAAACTAGCGAAATCTGACGCAGCAATCACCCAAACCCCCCTGCCCGCATTGGAGGAATGGGCATCAGAAGCCGACAGACAACTCACCAAACTAAACACCTTAACCAATAACACTCTTACCGTAGCTAAAACCGAACCCCAAACCTACCAGCAACTCATAGCGGACCTCAAAAACGCTGAGGAAATCCGCAAAAAAGAAGCCCAAATCGCAGGCGAAAAAGCTCAACTTAAAGAAAAATTTGGCGCCCGCTTCCAAGAATTAGAGACCGACTGGCAAGACATAGTCTCAGTGCTTGAATGGGTGCAGAAGGTGCAAGCGGCATTCGGCGACTTACCCGTTCCAGAACTGTACGCCGAAATCGCCTCCAAAGGCCCATCCGCCGCAGTATCTAACACAGATTTAATCTGTAAGCGCGACGCTGCCCTGAAGGTTTTGGCGGCTTTTGAGAAGCGTTTTGAAACTGAATTGCGATACCAAGACCAGAAACTGGTTGATTTAGACATCAAAGTCATCATAGAACGCATTCAGGCGTTGCGTGAAAGGGTGGACGACTTGCAAGTCTGGATTGACTTCAAGGACACAAAGAACCGTTTCACTCTGCTCGGCTTAGACGGCTTCTTCAACCGCCTAGTGGAGGCGAAGTTGCCTGCCGCGGACTTGGTGCCGCTGTTCCGCAAAAGCGCCTACCAAGAGTGGATAAACAACCTCTACAACGAAGACCCCACGCTGGGTCGCTTCCGCCGAGAAAACCACGAGCAACTAATCGCAGATTTCCGCAAACTTGACCAAGACCTCATCCGCTTAACCTCCGCCATGGTCATCGACGCCGCCAACAGCCGAAAACCCCAAGACATACTCATCCAAGCAGCCGACACCGAAGCCGCCATCCTCTCCAAAGAAGCCGCCAAAAAACGACGCCTCATGCCCATCCGCACCCTCTTCCAAAAAATCCCCAACCTACTCGTCAAACTCAAACCCTGCCTGCTCATGAGTCCCATCTCAGTAAGCCAATTCCTGCCGCCTGAAGCCAAATTCGACTTGGTTCTCTTCGACGAGGCATCTCAGTTGGTGCCTGAAGACGCAATTGGAGCAATTTACCGCGGCAAGACCATTGTGGTTGCAGGTGACAATAAGCAGTTGCCGCCGACTTCGTTTTTCCAGAAGAACCTGCTTGACGACAAAGACTGGGATGAATTAACCGACGAAGACGTAGAAGTCTTCGACAGCATCCTTGACGAGTGTTTAGGCATCGGGTTACCAGTGAAGACGCTAAAGTGGCACTATCGAAGCAAGCATGAGGGCTTAATCGCTTTCTCCAACATGCAATTCTACGACGGCGCAATGATTACTTTCCCCGCAGCCAAAGCCGAAACCGACAGCTTAGGCGTCAAACTCATCTACGTCCCAGACGGAATCTACGACCGCGGAGGCAAACGCGACAACCCCATCGAAGCCGAAAAAGTCGCCGACCTAGTCTTTGAACACTTCAAAACCTACCCCCAAAAAACCCTTGGCGTCGTTACCTTCAGCATCGCGCAGATGGAAACCGTGCAAGAAGCCATCGCACGTCGCCTCTTGGAGCACCCAGAGTTTGAGCAGTTCTTCAAAGAAGACCGTTTGGGCGGCTTTTTCGTGAAGAACCTTGAAAACGTACAGGGAGACGAACGTGACGTCATATTCTTCAGTGTCGGCTACGGTTACGACCAAAACCGTCAGATCACCATGAACTTTGGGCCCCTCAACAAACCTGGAGGAGAACGCCGACTCAACGTAGCAGTTACCCGTGCTCGAGAAAAAGTCGTTTTAATCTCCTCGATAAAAGCCTCCGACATCGACGCTGACACCCAAGCACTCGGCGTACAAACCCTACGAAGCTACCTTGACTACGCCGAACACGGTACTGACTCTGTTAAAGACGGCAGATGCCAACAAGGCGTATTCGAGTCGCCGCTTGATGAAGATGTAGCTAATGAAATCAAGAAACTCGGCTACGAAGTAATCCCTGAAGTAGGCTGCAGCGTCTACAAAATCGACATAGGCGTCGTAGACCCCGTTAACAAAGGCTGTTTCCTGCTCGGTGTGGAATGTGACGGCGCAACCTACAAGTCCAGCAGCAGCGCACGTGACCGCGACCGCCTCCGAGAACAGGTTCTGCGGCAACTGGGCTGGCGTATCCACCGCATCTGGGCTCCCGCTTGGGTGGCGAGGCGGGACAGCGAAATTCGCCGCCTAAAAGAAGCCCTCGAACAAGCCCACAAGCAGCAAATCGAGCAAGACAGCCACACACCTATCACCGCGCCAGCTACTGATGTACAAAAGAACCATTTCAGCGGTATAGAAAAACTCGCCGTGCCCTACAAGATCTACCCGCTCAAAGCCACATACAACCCCTACATCAAAGTCCCCAACGGCCGAACAACCGTAGACTCTAAGACCAAAAACGAGTTCCACTTCCCAGAAAACCGAGAAAACCAAACCAAACTTCTCGGCGAACTCGTGGCAAACGAAGGCCCCATCCACTTTGACTACGCCGCTGAACGCTTAGCTGCCACATGGAACATCAAAACAGTTACCCCAAAAATTAGCCACGCCGTCAAAGAAGCCCTAAACAACCTCATCCGCGAACAAAAAGTCGCCATCAAAGGCAGCTTCATCTGGCCCGCTGGACTCAAAGAAACCCCCATCCGCATCCCAGTGAAGGGCATCCCCGAATCCAAACGCAAACCCAAATACATCGCCCCAGAAGAAGTTGAAGCCGCGATGAAACTCGTCGCTCAATACGCGTTGGGCATAAGTGGCGAATCTTTGATTGCGGAAACAGCCAAAATATTCGGCGTAAACCACGCGGGTGAAGGCTCAAAAGAAGCCTTCAGTGAAGTCCTAAAAAGGCTAATCAGGGAAAGAAAACTGATTCAAAAAGACGACGGCACAATAGTCGTCGCCTAAGCCTTATCCAACTTTTTTACCAAAACAGGCAAATCAATCAACGTAGTAATTATGTAGTGTGCTCCGCTTTCCATTAGCTGTTCAGTGGTGGAGACGCCTGCGGGTAACCCGACTGCGATGGTTTTGAGTTCTTTGGCGCTCTGCATGTCCACTTTGCTGTCACCAACAATCACCGCCGCGTTTGGGCGAACTCCCAAAGTTTTGAGTGCCAACATGAACTGTTCAGGGTCAGGTTTAACATTCTTGACTTTGTCGCGGGGAACAACGACTTGGAAATATTCTTGGATTTTGAAACGGTTTAGGATGTAGTTGACTGCTTTTTCGCTGCTGGTTGTGCATAAACCGATTTTTAGCTTCATCTTCTGGAGTTCTTTTAGCGTTTCAACTGCGCCTGTCAGTAGCGTCGTGGTGGTGGCTGCTTCCATCTCGTACTTTTCAGCTATGACTAAGCACTGGGCGCGGATAGCGGTGAACGCTTCGCCGTTTTTGCTGCTGTTTTTAAAGTAAATTTCAGTTTTCTGCATCATATCAAAGATACTTTCGTTTGGTTTCAGCACTGATGCAGGAACACCAACATGTATGAGGTATTCTCTGACTTCTCCACGTAAGGCTTTGTAATCCAAGTTGAAGGCGGCTAACGTTCCGTCTAAATCGAATATAACTGCTTCAATAGGCAATGCTGCTAGCTCCCTAAGGTTTAGGTGGGTTTGGGGTTTACACATCGCTAACAGACATATACTTTGTGGTCTGTGAATCCGCAGGTTCAGTTGTCCGAAACGACTACGCGGATAGCTTTCTCAGCAGGATCAGCGAAGGTTTTGATTGCCTTTTCGAACTCTTCAAACCTAAACCGATGCGTAACCAACCCCTTAACATCCACCAGTCGCCGAGAAATCAACTCCACTGCAGAGGGATACTCCAGAGGCGAAATGTACATAGTAAAAAACTGTGCCTCATCCGCATCTTCCAAGTTAAGGTAACCTTTGGATTCACCGATAAGCGCCACTTTACCCGTTTTTCTAACCAAAAAAGGCGTCTGCTCCACCGTTTCTTTAGTGCCTGCCGCTTCGATGACAAAATCTGAACCAAGCTTAGTCAACTTCCGCACCGCCTTGATTGGCTCTTCCTTTTGGGCATTTATCGCTACTTCTGCACCGTATTTTTGGGCGAGCTCCAGCCGATAATCCGCCACATCAATAGCTATGACACGGCAACCCTTCAGCCGCGCTATTTGAGTCATCAACAAACCAATCGCACCCTGCCCAACCACCGTAACCCAATCACCCAAGTTAGGCTGCAAATGATTCAATACACGCAAAGCCAAAGCCACAGGCTCCACATTAGCTCCCTCTTCATCGCTAACGTTTGAGGGCACTGAAATTAGGCTGCGGGGCAGCATAGCTTTGCGCTCAGCAAAAAAGCCGTCACGAGTTAAACCGTAAAACTTGCCTGCGGTGCAGTACGTCGAGTAACCGCGTAAGCAGAAGTAGCAGTGCCCACAGTTCACTATTGGAACCATAACCACTCGCTCGCCAGTGTCGTCGCGGACTCCGCAGGCGTCGTGTCCTATGATTCTGCCCTTCTTCATCCAACGCCACTCCCCGCGGTAGAAGTGCATGTCGGTTCCGCAGATGCTGCCCGCCTTAAAGTGGACAAGCACATTGTTGGGTTTAACTTTGGGTTCTGGGACTTCTTGGAGGCAGATTTTGTGTGGTCCAGTGTAGACTGCGGCTTTCAAAAATATCACTGATAAGTAGGCGGCGGAAGCTTGATTTATGTTTACTGTTTTTATGTGTGTTCGCAACTATTTAGCGGTCGGTGCATCTCGTTTGAACTTTGAAGAGTACAGTAAAGAGAAGCTTTGGCAACTGCTCGTTGACGCCGTCCACGCGTCAGTGATGTACCCTTCGCATAAAGCGTATGTTCGAGACTCGATTCTGCCCCAAAAACCCGATGTCTCCCCAGTGGAGCTTAAGGAGCGCTTGGGTATGCCTCTGGGTGAAGCATTGGTCATTCTTGAAGAGTTAAAAGAAGCAAAGAAAAACCAATCAATGTCAACTCAGCAAACCACATAGCAAGCTCGAGATGTTTTTGTAAGCATGAAAACTTAAGTTAGACGTTTTAGAAAAGAATTAAAAATAAAAAATTGTTTATTCGACTACGTAGCGATAAGTTACGTGTTCGCCTGCAGTCTGACTTTTACGAGTGATTTTTAGTACGTCGCCTGGTTGTGCGCCGATGGCTTTCACTGCGGGGTCACCTGAGCGGATCTGAGGCATCTGGTAAGGCTGAACTTTGAAGTGTGCTAAGAGTTCTTTCTTTTCCTTCTCACTTAAAATCTCATGATAAGGAACCAAGGCGTGCTCAAAAATGTCAAATACGGGGAACGATTTAGGAAGCAACTCGACGTTTTTCTTTTTTGCGCCCAATTTAACGGCGTGCGTATAACGTCCTTCGGTAACAACGATTGCGCGGTCGATTTCTTTTTCTTTCATAATCTTGTAGAGGGTGTTCATCGCCGCAATGCCCACAGTAGCTTCACCAAGGATACACCAGACTATGGCGCGTTCCTTCTCCTGTGGAATATCGATTATGTAGGCGTATGCGCCTTCGTATTTCTGTTTTTCTACAAGCTTATACTTTCTTAGTTTAATTAGGACTTCAGCTTTGCGTTCTTCGATTGTTAAGAGATTAGTGCTCAAACCACAAACCCTCAAAGATAGAGTACTCGCATGTAAAAGAGGTATTTGCCCTTAAACTTTTCTCTTTAAAAAAGAGGGGCAGATAAAGGAAAACAGGGATTTACCCCAAAAAGCCGTTTTAAAAAGCTTAGGTGGCAATTCAGCGGCTAAAAAAGTCTATGTACCATGGTCAAACCGCCAGCTAAGTTTCATGTGACTTGATTTCTACGTTAGCCATCTTTTGGCAGCTCAATAAAATTGTGATTGCTCCATGCCTACAACAAGTGCTTCTATACGAAACGCAGGGGTCAAGTTGGCTGCTTTATCGGTTGCACTGACGTCGCTATTCTGAGTATGGCGGAATTCCCGACCAACAGCAGCTTTCTTGCCGTGCCAATCCGAGTTTATATAAGGGAAGGGGAGGTAGCAGCAGAGGGGCAACGCGATTTTTGATGTTGCTTGTTTGTTTAGTGAACTGGTGGTTGAACTTCTGCTTGCTAATCTACATAAGGAGGGGGTCTATGGCAAAGCAAAAGTATCTTAGGCTTCGCCTTCGAGTGCTTTTGCTGATGCTTCTGCGTAGAGGTTGCCGAATCGTTTGTAGATGTCTTTGGGTGAATAGATGGCTGAGTGGAAGTGGAAAAAGTTGCCCATGCGGTTAGTTTCAACGCCTATACCGAGGACTATAACGTTCTTTCTGACTAGACTGTCTACAGTTTCTTTAAGAGAGAGCGGCATGTTGGGGTAACCATACGGCCAACCATCGGAAATTACTACAAGCACCCGTTGCTCCTCAAAACGTTTAGCCAGCATCTTGCCTGCAATTGTGATCGCGTCAGGAATGTATGTTAATCCTTCGAAACGTAACCCGCCGATTCTTGCCCGCACCCGCCGCGAATATGCCTCCGTGCTATCTTTAATAACGTAGAGTTGGTCGCTGAAGCCAAAGAATGTCCAAGATGTGGGGTCAGTCATCAACTCACGAGCTGCTTCCCCAACAGAAATAGCCAAAGCCCTCCCGAACTCGCCCTTTACCTGCATGCTACGACTGACATCAAGCAGTAATGACCAAGCAAAACTGGGCTTTAGGTACTCATCTAAGTTGAATACGTCGGTTGCGGGCTTATTCGCCGCTAATGATTGAATAACTGCTGTTAAATCGAGTTGCCCCATTTCTTGACGTGGGTCTTCATCTAAATAGTTAAAGGCTGAACGCAAAATATCCAGCAAACGCCTACTGGTACCTTGCACTAAACTGCGCGCACGTAAGTACTGCGTATAGTCTTCTTCGGGGATAGTGATTTTTTTGAATCGCGTCCAACTTAAGTATGGTGAAAGTTTAGCGAGGATTTTCTCGTTACGCTGCTTTTGGTACATGTCTGAGTTAAAGGCTTGAAGCGATTCTGATTCCTGCTCGGAGCGCCAAAGCTGGTCAATGTTATCCACAGTCGGCACATCTGAACCCAAAGCCATTAAAGATTGAACAAAAGAACCTTCAAAATCACCCGCTGAATCCTCTACTGCGCTGTAAATACTACATCGACCAACAGCTTCAGTATGCCGCAATGAAGGCACCTCTAAAAAGGGACCAAAAGGATCAAGCGCATCCTTAATCGCCTTTACCTTTTCATCGAAGAGTTTGTTCACATCAGTGGTGTCCCCCGCGATCACCATCATAAGCGTTTCTTTGAGTGAACTCAACTCTGCCGCGATTCGGTCAACGACCTGCTGTTCCTCAGGTTGCAATGTGCCCTTTACGGAACCAAGATTAACTTGAGTCAAAACAGCTGACATGATGCGAGTGGATTGGGTAAAAATGTGTTCTGACTTCTTGATTTTCTGATATGCCAATGCGTTAGCGTATGCTATGTCAAAAAATCTGTCGGGGTACCATGCTCCGATGTAGGCGTTATTGTAGGTATCGTTTACCAAGCGTTTAGCGTAGCTAGTTAGAAGGGAATCTTTCTCTGAAGGGATTACTCTATCCTTTGAAAACGGCGCCAAGGTGTGAGTGGTTAAGTGTACCACTGAAGCACGAAATAAGCGACCGACTTTGGCTTTCCCCGCATTGGTTCCTGGAAACTTGTGACCTAAAAAGGAGATGGTGCCATCCTTGAGAATGCTGACGGTGGGAAATTTTAGTGTAAAACCATAGGGGTCATCGAGTAAGACGGGTTGCTCTAGAGTTTCATCTTGCAGAATCTTCACTTTGGTGTTGTCTTTTTGCAGTGAAGCTGCCCAAGCATAATCGATGAAACCCATGATTGAGCCTCTGCGGCCTATGATTTTACGAAAACGGCCTCAAGGATTCTGCGCACATCCGCCTGCACTTCGGGGCTGTCGCTGGTTAAGCCGATGATTGTTTCTTCCGCAGCTTCCATCGGAGTCATGCCATCGTAGACAAGCGTTGCCCAGTTGATGAGGTCACCAAGGGAGGGCCCATAAGGCAAATCGCCAGCTTTGTATTGGCGACGTAGTTCTGCGCCTGCCTGTATGATGCCGTAAGCGACTTCTTGGGAAACTTTGGTTCTTTTACGCAGCATTTCCACTTCGTGCGGAGAAATCTTTTCGCCGACGCTGAGGAAGTCAAAGTTGATCCAAACGGCCATACGTCGCCGCATCGCTGCGTTGAGCGGTTTGGTGCCGCTGAATTCGGCGGTGGCTGGGTTCATGCTAATGATCATGTAGCCGTATTTGTGGCGTTCGATGACTTCGCTGTCTTTCTCGTTTAAGACGAGGTGGCCTCTGGTGTCTAGTACGGGGTTGAGTCTTGTGGCTACGTCTTGTTTCATCATGTTGGCTTCGTCGAGGTACATGATGCCGCCTTTACGTAGCCACTGAGTGAGTAAGCCGTCGACCCAGTTTTCTTTGCCTAAACCGATGAAACGCCCGATTAAGTCGAAGCTGCTGGTGCTAAGTCCACAGTTGACTTCCCAAATCGGCAGTCCCGTCAATTCCGCAACGAGGTAGACGATGTGGGTTTTTCCTGTGCCTGAAGGTCCGATTAAGCTGCATTGCTTGAAGTAGTAGAGTGCGCGTACGATGCGCTCGACGTAGTTAAATCCGTGGTCGAGGTATTCGGGGGTGCCTTTGGGTATCATGTCGTCGAGGTGTGCGAAGCTGTAGTTGGGGTGTAAGTCGAAGCGTTGGATGTTGTATTTGTAGTAGAGTGGCGAGGTGGACATGGGGCGTTCTTTGTCTAGGGATACGGTGACTTTGAATTTGTCTCTTTTAAGTGAGGAAACTTCCTGTATTCTGCTTGCCGCCGCTTTTTCTCGTAAGCCTTGATGTCCATAACTCATACAGTGTCGCCTCTAAGACGAATATTGGTTAACTCACTAACTTATTAAGTCTTATTGTTTACTACTCAATACACTCATTACACCACCAAAAAACCCAAAAACCCTGCAAAAAACTCAAATATGGTCTCCGGCTCCACAAGATTTTTATATGTATCGCAAGAATTACGATATAAGAGGCAAACTGATATGGGAACAATAATGATAGTTGACGACGCTTCGTTTATGCGAGCGGTACTTAAGAAGATTGTGCTATCAGCAGGTCACGAGGTAGTCGCCGAAGCCGGAAATGGCGATGAGGCAATTTCGCAGTTTCAGGCAGTGCATCCTGATCTGGTTTTAATGGACATTATTATGCCTCCTGGCCCGAAAGCTAAGGACGGCATTGAGGCCTTGAGGCAGATCGTCGCTTGTGATCCCTCGGCTAAGGTTGTCATGTGTAGCTCTATGGGTCAGCAGGCGTTGATTGCTGAGGCTATAAAGTCCGGCGCTAAGGATTTCGTGATTAAACCTTTCCAGCCCCAGAAGGTCTTGGAAGTTCTATCAAAGTACGCTTGAGGAAACTGTTGTGCTCTATCTCGGTGTAAGCAGAAATTTCAGTGGAGCATGCACCCCCCTGCCGAAACGTGTAGGTGCTTACCAACAGTTAGAGCCTCAAATCGTCATAGATACTAACACAAACACACATCCGCGTTTGGAAGAGGTTCGAGTGGACATGGCTGGAATGAAAGTAGACAGCAGACCAGTTGAGCTATTAACAAACGTTGGGTCATGTGTCGGCATCTGCCTGTATGACTCAGCGCATAAATGTGGGGGGTTAGCTCACATCATGCTGCCGCACTCCAGTCTAGGTCCACTTGAGCCTCTTCCATCAAAATACGCTGACACCGCTATCCCCGCGTTGGCTGCTGGTATCAGGGGGATGACTGGGGTTGAGGCAAAGTTGTCGGCGAAAATTGCTGGAGGCGCTAACATGTTTGCCAACACCACGGCCAATGGACTTGACATTGGACAGAAAAACATTAAGGCCGTCCGTGAAACCCTTGCCTTACATAAAATAAAGTTGGTTGCAGAGGATGTAGGGGGTTCTCATGGCAGGCGAATCAGTTTCAACTTAACCTCTGGCGTAATAACTATACGATTACATAATGGAGAGACAAGAATACTATGAGTTCACAAACAGACTTAAAAGCAACAACTACAACAGGGCAGATTACTGAGAATGACGACATCAATCTAGGTATTCTGCTTGAATTAGGAAGTATAGGTGCAGGTCATGCAGCAACATCGTTATCTGATGTTTTGCAAGAGCCGATATCGATTGAGGTACCCAAAATCCACAACGTAAAGCCCTACCTGATTCCACAATTCTACAACCTGCATGATGTCAAAACCACTGCCATACTCTTACAGTTGAACGACAAATACGGTTGCGACATACTGCTCACATTCGAATACACTGAGGCAAGAAAAATCGCGGCCATGATGAACATGGTTTCATCAGTAGATGAATTAGATCAAACCATGGAAACTTCGGCATTGCAAGAACTGGCAAACATACTAATCGGTTCATTCTTAACTTCGATTTCTGACTTTGCAGGCGTTGGATTGATGCCCACAACCCCCCAGACCGTCACAGACACTTTCGATGCAATAATCGACAACTTCCTCATAAAACAATCAATGGTAAGCGACAATGCCCTCATCTTTGAAACCCGCTTCAAACGAAACGGCGAAGACGCAAAGTCAATACTGATGCTCTTTCCAACACAGGAACTCAAAGACCTCCTTGTAGAGAAATCTAAAGCGATGGCGCAGGTCTAAAGCAACGGTATTGGTGTTTGATGGTGTTGGAGCAAACACAGAAACCTGAAGTCCTCCAGAATTATCTGGAAGAAAGCGCCTTCAACAAAGTCAAACGCATGATCACCGAATCTGCAGGTTTAAACACTTCGGGCTACCGCGACGAATACCTTAAGCGCCGATTCGAAATCCGCCTCCGTGCAACAGGGACTAACACATACGCCCGCTATATCATCTACCTCAAAAAACACCCAGAAGAATTCACTAACCTACTCAACGACCTAACAATCAACTATACAACCTTTTTCAGAGACGGAGATGTCTACCAGTACATAGAAAAAAAGTTGTTACCCAAGTTTCTCTTCTCGAAAAATCCCGTTAAGATTTGGAGTGCGGGTTGTGCTTCAGGGGAAGAACCTTACTCGCTTTCGATTTTGGTTCATAAGGTTTTTGGTCCCTCGTTGAGCCGTAACCCTGTGACGATTTTTGCTTCCGACATAGACAAAGACGCTTTAACTAAGGCACAAAACGGAGTTTACACTGCCCGTCAACTTAGCACAATGGATCAACGCACCATCGAGAAGTACTTCACCAAAGAAGGCGAAAACTACCACGTCAAAGATTTTCTTAAAAGCATAATCAAATTCGAACAATTCGACCTCATGAAAACCCCTATGCACGTCAACTTAGACCTCATCTTATGCCGCAACGTCATGATATACTTTAGCAAAGAAGGACAACAACACATACACATGAACTTCTACCGTGCGCTTCGAGACGGCGGCTACTTCATAACAGGCAAAAGCGAAATCCTCTCAGGTGAACCCGCACAAGTATTCACAGCATTAGACTACGTCACAAGAGTCTACCAAAAACCAGCCAAACCGCTATTCTAAAGTATAAATGCATCTAACCAACTTTTTGCGGCTTTCCTATAGACCCCTCCCCTTATTTAAAGAGCTAAAAACTGCTTTTCCAGTTATGTGAAAGTCAAACCATGCACTCCCGCAAATATTTAAAACATTCGATAGACTCCCACTTCAGAGTTACTGCGACATAAATCGTCACAAAATCGTGTAGGTCGCTAAACGTTTATATCAAAAGACGCTCTTCAAGCCCAAACCAGTGACCTTTATGCCTGAGCATGATGCTAAAAAATTCGAATTCCTCGTCAAGTTAGCTCTCGAAAAAGGCGCCGCAGACGCCAAAATCATCCCAACCAGCAAAGTCGTCGTTGAAGACCGTGTCGTCTTAAAGTGCAAAGTCGGCTGCAACCATTACGGCAAAACTCTCGCCTGCCCACCCTACACGCCCACCGCTGAGCAATTCCGAAAAATCGTCTCCGAATACAGCTACGCCATGTTTATGAAATTCACTACTAACGCAAGTGCCGAACCAGAGGTCTACAAGTACCTAATGACTTATGAAACCGACCCCACTGTGCCCAAGGATATTAAAGAAAAAGCGGCTAAGTTCTGGCAGGGCTGGAAAGACTCCAAACGTCAGATGCTTGAAAGCGTCGTGGGCTTGGAAAAGGCAGCTATGAACAAGGGTTATTCGCTTGCTATAGCGTTTATTTCGGGGCATTGTCAACTCTGCGAAAAATGCAATACCGAAACCAAAATCTGCAGACATCCTGAACTGGCACGTATGTCCGAGGACGCTATTGGCGTAAATGTGAAGAAAACCGCTGCCAATGCGGGTATAGCATTCACTTTCCCGTTCACGAAGAGCGCTGACTCCTTTGCCTTGTTGCTCATAGATTAACCCCCGTTTTTGGGTAAACCCTAAATATTTTTCCTTTCAGTGAGTAAGCGGTTACTATGAAGCTTCTACTTGACGAGATGTACGCGGGGTTGAAAGAGTATTTTGAGACTTTGGGCTACGAGGTTTTGACCGCTCAGGAAGCAGGGTTGAAGGCAGCTAAAGACCGCGATGTAGTTGAATACGCGCTTAAGCATGATTTGTTGCTGGTTACTCAAGATCAGAAACCTGCGGAACTGGCAGAATTGTTGGGCGTTAGGTGTGTGTTTATTTCGAGCTTGATGATCGCTAAACTTGTAGACGAAAAAATCAAAGCTGAATTCAAAGGCTTCTAAGGGCTGAGGTAGCGCAGGTACTTGTTCCAGAGGTAAGCTGCGGCGTATCCTGCCACTGCACCTGTTGCGGGACCCATAAACAACACTAACGCAGTTAACATTGGGCTTGGCTGTACGAAAAGGCTGACAAAAGCGATTCTTTCCAGATTAAACGATTGTGGGAGTAATGCAAAGGCAGAGTAGCTTGAAACTGCAATCAAAAGGGTGCTCAGCGTCATTGCGGCTATGAGGCGGTTGCGGTTTACTCCTTCTCGGGTGCCTTTTATTCTGAAAAAGAATATGAACAGGTCTACGTAGACGCCGAAGAGGAAACTGAAGAAGAATGTGAAGGGTCCAAGCGCGGAACCGCTTAGTAGTGCGGTTAGTAGTCCGCCGATTGCACCAGCGTACATGGCTCCTGCTTTTTTGATGAAAAGCGCGCTTAATGCTAGAAATACGGCTTGGATGACCATCATGAGGTAGTTAAACGGTGGCGGTAGGAAGATGTTGGCGACAAAGATGATTGAGCCGAACAAGGCGAGTATGAATAGCCTTTGAAGCCTTTGCATCCCATTAACCCCGTTTGCTATTAGCAGTCTCTTTTCCATTTTAAAAACATATATTCTCAGCGGTGGCTGCGAAACAGAAAATAAGCCGGTTGGCAGTATGACGTTTGAGGCGGTTAGTGTGAAGTGTGAGCTTTGCGGGGTAGAATTAGCTGAAAACGAAGTTACTCTCTATCAAGGTAAATCTCTCTGTGAGGATTGCTGTTTTGACTTGATGAATCCGCCCAGAACCTGTGATCCGACCGCGGTCTCTTCTACGTTGATGGTGCGTAAACAGCTTGGGCAGACAGGCACTGAGGGCTTGAGTGAGTTGCAGAAAAGAATCTATGACCTTATCGCGAATAAAGGGCCTATCAGTCGTGAAGATGTCATGAAAATCCTCAACCTTACTCCGCAAGTTTTGGAGAGGGAATTCGCTGTACTACGTCATTGCGAGTTGCTGCGTGGTTTCAAAGAAAACGGTGTAATCTACTTCACAAAATACTCAACCTAAAATCCTCTTCTTTTGAATGTTGCATTTTTTAACTCTGGTTTTTTAACGGAAAGTTATAAATCTTCAACCTGCAATAGTAGGTATCAATATATTAATTGACGTATATGTGTAAATTGAGGGAAAGGGAAGTTGAGCACTCACGCAGAAGACCTAAAACTTCGACTAATGACCATCGAGCTTCTACGCACAGCAAAATACAAACGAAACATCACCTACCGCGAGTTAGCCTCAAAAACAGGCTTACCAGTCACAGTACTAAGCCGCTACGCCAAAGGTCACGTTTTGCCCAACACCACCCGCGCCAAACAGCTTTGGCGTGTGCTCACCAAACTCGTCGGCCTCGAAGCAGAACTTCGCAGCAGAATCAAATTCGACGACATCGGCTACTTTGACAACACCGAAATCGTCGGAGACTACAACATACTTCAACAAGCTGCCAACCATGCCCTAGCAAACTTTGCAGGGAAACGTGTTACAAAAATTTTGACCGCTGCAACCGACGGCATCCCATTAGCCACTATGGTTGCCAACGCGTTAGGCGTCAACCTTATCGTTGCGAAGCGTAACAAGGAAGTCGGCGTCAAAGCTTTTCTTGAAGAAACCTACATTTTGGGACGTGACAGCGGCGTAACCGTAACGCTCTACATTCCTAAGGACTCCATCAAAAAACGCGATAGTGTGCTCGTAGTAGATGACATGATTAAGAGTGGCGAGACGCAGGAGGCGCTGGTTAATTTGGTGAAGAAATCTAAAGCCGAAGTTTCAGGTATATTCTCGCTTATCGCGGTGGGCGAAGAGTGGAAGAAGCGCCTAAAGTCAGGTGAAGACTCGCCCGTCGAAGTCGTTACCCACCTCAAGTCTCCTTTTGACCGCAGCTAAACCGCCAAAGAGGAACCATACATGCGGATGATCAAGTGGCAAAATGGTACAGTAATAACTCCTGACCAAACCAAACTACCCCTCCAAGAAGTCACCTTAGAAATCAAAACCGTCGAGCAAATGGCAGAAGCCATAAAGATGCTTCGCGTTCGAGGTGCACCGCTTTTAGGGGCAGCGGCAGGGTTTGGCATAGCTATTGCAGCCTACAAATCCAAAGCAAAAACCCCCCAGCAGTTACTCGCAGAACTCGAAGCAGCGGGGGTACTCATTAAGGCTCAGCGGCCTACTGCAGTTAACTTGTTTTGGGGCGTTGACCGCGTGTTGGGCAAGGCGAAGACCGTCTCGGGTGGTGTAGATGAGCTCAAAGCTGTGGTTGTCGAGGAAGCACAGAGAATTGCTGACGAAGATGCCGCCCAGAACCGTGCGATTGGCAAAAACGGTTCTGTCCTCATTGAAGATGGGGACACGATTTTGACTCACTGCAACGCAGGTGAACTTGCGACGGTTGAATACGGCACTGCACTTGGTGTCATACGGGCAGCATGGGAGCAGGGTAAAAAAATCAAAGTTATAGCTGATGAAACGCGGCCTCTGCTGCAGGGTGCACGGTTGACGGCTTACGAGTTGAAACGCGACGGCATACCCGTCACGCTAATTACCGACAACATGGCTGCACATGTCATGAGCAAAGGCATGGTAAACAAAGTCATCGTGGGCGCTGACCGCATCGTGCAGGACGCAGTTTTCAACAAAATCGGCACTTATGGAGTGGCGGTTTTGGCGCATGAACACAAGATCCCCTTCTACGTCGCCGCACCGAAATCCACATTCGATTTATCATGCAAAGCCGCAGATGTAACCATAGAGGAACGCAAACCCGACGAAGTCACCCATGTCGGCTGCCAGCAAACCGCTCCCGACGGCGTCGCCGTCTACAACCCCGCTTTTGACGCCACGCCCCTGAAGTATGTTACTGCTATTATCTGCGAAACAAAAGTCTACTACAGCAAAGACTTTTCCGCCTTCAAGAAAGGAAAACTATAACATACCCCCTGTGAAGCGGATAATTATGAGTGAACAAAAAAAAGCGGCACCTGTAGAGTTCCGAACCACAGGAACTATCGCAGAGAAGGGTGTAGTGGTTTCTGAGCAGAGCAGCATCGACCAGCTTACCAGCCGCGGGTACGGCACTGTTGAGGGCAAGGTTTTCACGTTGGCTTTTTTTGAGGCTCTCTATCTGCAAGACAAGGGCATGCTTGAAGTCCAAGACAAAGACGGCACATCCATGACTTTTCAAGTTGTCCTCCATTGCTACGAAACACAAAACGAGAACGCTTGGGTAAACTACCTTGTTTACCGTGACCTGCGAAGCCGCGGGTACGTGGTGCGTGAGGGGTTCGGTGCAGGCATCGACTTCCGCATCTATGAGCGCGGGGCATACGGCAAGGATACTGCGCCGTATCTGATTTTGGTGACACAAGAGGGCAAACCTTTGCCTATCGGCGACTTGGTGGCTGCGTTGCAGAAGTGTCAGAGTCAAAAGAAAGAGTTGGTTTTGGCTGTTATGAACCGCCGAGGCGAAATCGTGCATTACTCTGTGGGCGAAATGCACTTGCCCGTGTAGCTCTGCTATTTTGGAAAAGCAATATAGCCTAGAAAACTGATGCACATTCACGAGGAAACATCTATGCTGATTGCGGGGGTAGATGAGGCGGGACGTGGATGCGTAATCGGACCTTTGGTGGTGGCGGGCGTTTGTGTGCATTCAGATAATCTGCCCCAACTCGCAGAGTTAGGCGTTAAAGATTCAAAGCTGCTGACACCCAAAAAGCGTGAAGCTCTCTACCCAGAAATTCTAAAACTCGTAAGCAGCTATCACGTCATAAAAGTCTTGCCTTACCTCATCGACAAAGCCGTCCGTAGTAAACGTGCACTCTACAAACTCAACCGTCTGGAAGCTCAAACGATGGCAAAAGTCATCCAAGAGCTAAAGCCCGACGAAGCCTACGTGGACGCTGCTGACGTGCGACAAGAGCGCTTCGGTGAACACATCAAAGAGTGCCTCACAATCCAAACTGTCATAATTTCGAAGCATAAAGCCGACCGCACCTTTCCTGTGGTTTCAGCTGCTTCGGTCATTGCTAAGGTCGAGCGAGACCGTGAAATTGAGGCGCTAAAGGTTACGTATGGCGACTTTGGGAGCGGCTACTTAACCGACGAAAAGACTATGGGGTTTCTTGAGCGGTTGCTTTGTGAGAATGGGGGTTGTTATCCGAGTTGTGTGCGGAAGTCTTGGGAGCCAGCCCGACGTGTGAAGGCTGAGCATGGCAGTAGGCAGCGGACGCTTGTTTAAATCCATACTTATTGTGTTTTGTTGTGTCAAAAAAGATACAATTTATTAGGTGCCTCAACCTACTTTACAAATGTTAATGCGGCGTTTTACACGGCGGTTAATTGATGAGCGAGAAAGACATAACCCGCTTCCTTCAACTTTTAGGTCTCTCAAAAAGAGAAATCCAAGTCTACATGTTTCTCGCCAAAAGCGGTGTCCAATCCACCAGTTTCGTCGCCAAACGCCTCAAGATGGAACGCGTGCAAGCTTACCGCACGTTTAAAAAACTCCAAGAAAAAGGCTTCATCGAAGCAACCCTTGAGCGGCCCACACGCTTCACCATTGTGCCCTTCGCCGCGTTGGTAGACAACTTTATCACTGCCAAAAAGAACGAGGTCGCAACTTTAAACGAGCAGAAACAGACTCTCCTCACAGCCTGGGAATCCATAAGCGCGCCCGAATCAGAGTACCCCGTCGCCAAATTCTCCATCATAACAGGCAAGAAAAAAATCCATTCAAAAATGCTCAACATGATCGAGGAATCCAAATCTGAAGTTATCATCTTAACCACTGCGTTGGGGCTTATTCAGGAAGACATCGCAGGCGTCTTTGATACAGCGATGGACATATCAAAGGACCGCGATGTGCAAGTTCAAATCATAACCGACGTATCCAACGAGAACCTCAAAGTCGCTGAACGCCTCGATCGCAGCATAACCAACCAGGAACTTAACATAAAACTCCGCCACGTCAACATGGGCGCTAAATTCTTCCCCCGCTTCCTAATCAAAGACGAGGAAGAAGCCATCCTCTACGCGCCTTTTGGCAACGAAGCTTCCGTGCTCAACTTGGAGGATGAGGGGCTTTGGATTAACGATAAAATGTTCATTTCTGTTTTGAAGGCGTTTTTTGTTCAGATGTGGCATAGCGGCGTAGACGCTTCAAGACGCATTGATGAGCTTAAAAGCGGCATCCCAATTGGCGAAACCTTAGTGATTAAAGGCGCTGAAGAGGCTTGGAACAAAGTGACCAAAGTGCTGGAGTCCGCAAAGAATGACGTGGTTATCATCACTTCTTCGCAGAGTGTTAACCGCCTCGCCGAAGACGACCCCTTAATCAACTTCTTTAAAAAGGGATTAAAGATCCGCTTAATGGCATCTATCGACCTTGACAACTTGGAGCCAGCCCAGAAACTCGCTGAACACTACGAAATCAAACATGTACCCATAAGCTACCTGACCATGATGTTGGTAGACAACAAACACCTCTTCATGTTCAAAACTCCACCGCTCAGCGACTTCTCCTCCGAATCCGCCTTCTATTTACCTGACACCTTCTACTCCACTGACACTAGCCAAATTGAACGCACCAGCGAAATGCTCAACGACATCTGGAAACGCGGCATAGACATCACCGAAATCAGCAGTCAAGCAGGCACAAAACTGCCTACAGTCGAAGTTGAAGCAAACGACACCGTTGCAGATGTAGTTAAGCAGATGCTTTTTTGTAACGTGAATTCTGTGCTTATCACCGAGCGCAATAAACCCGTCGGCGTCATCAACGACCGCGAAATACTGAAAGAAATCATAGATGCCCGTAAAAATCCACACAAAACCCTTGCAAAAGACCTCAAATTCACGCCGCTAATTATTCTGCAGGGCGATGAGTCTATGGTGACAGCGATGAAGTTGATGGCAGATAAGGGGTTCAAGCGAGCGGCGATAGTCAAAAATGGTCAATTAATTGGGATGCTCACAGAAGAAGCCGCCAAAAAAGCCGCCATTCCAATAAAAACCGCAGTGTAATTGAGTTCAGATTTCGGCTATTTTATTTTTAAAAAAGCAAAGATTATTAGCGCAGCTAAGCAAGCTAAACTGAGGAACCAGCATTGAAGCTTCAAAACCCAATGATTATCGTGAATTTTAAAACTTACCTCGAATCAACAGGGCAAAAAGCACTCCAACTTGCCAAACAAGCGGAAAAGGCAGCTAAAGAAACAGGCACATGCATCGTTGTCGCCCCGCAGCCAGCGGACCTAAAAACCATAGCCCAGTCTGTTGAAATCCCAGTTTTCGCCCAACACATCGACCCAATCAAACCGGGCAACAGTACGGGGCATATTTTGGCGGAATCTGTCAAAGAGGCAGGCGCGGTTGGTACCCTCATCAACCACTCCGAACGTCAACTCCGATTAATCGACATAGACGCAACCATCGCTCTATGCAAACAGCAGGGGCTCTCTTCTTGTGTCTGCGCCAACAATCCCTCGGTCAGCGCCGCCATAGCAGCCATGCAACCAGACATAACTTCAGTTGAACCCCCAGAGTTAATCGGCACAGGCATATCCGTTTCAAAAGCCAAACCTGAAATCGTAACCGACACCGTAAAACTCGTCCACCAAGTTAACCCGAAAATGACGATTCTCTGCGGTGCAGGCATCAGCACAGCCGACGACGTCGCTATCGCTCTCAAGCTGGGAACGCAGGGTGTGCTCGTTGCAAGCGGCATCGTGAAGGCGAAAGACCCATATAGCGTGTTGTGTGCATTTGGGGAAGCAACAAAACAGTAACCTCACGTGACCGTACTTGAAGGTTGAACCTGAATGCGAAGCCTGCCTACTTAGTCGGGCGCAAATCCAAACATACCAAGCTACCACTAACCCTGCTTTACGGTTTAGATGTTTAGCTGAGATTGTTAAACTCTTAAACAAAGAGTTTAAGCCCACTTCATGCGCTGCCGAATTAGGCACCAAACGCGACCGCATTATCCGCAAATTAACAGGCTGCGACGATCCATACAAGTACAACAAGAAATTAGCCAACCAGAAAGCTCTAAAAATGCTGCCGCGCGTGAAGAAAGTAGTTGAATCAGGGTACACTCAGCAGGAACGTTTCAAAAAAGCCTGCCTCTGCGCCATCGTAGGCAACATTATGGAGTTTGATATTCCAGGAAGCAAATTTTCCTTAAACAGTTTGGCTACGGTTATGCGTGAAGCCAGCAAAGACCTCGTCATAGACGATATCGATGCAGCATACGAGTTAGCCAAAAAAGCCCACAGTGTGCTGTATTTGGCGGATAACGCGGGCGAAATCGTCTTTGACACACTCTTAGTTGAGCAACTTAAGAATATGGGCTTAAAAGTAACCTATGTAGTAAAAGGGGGCCCCGTTATCAACGACGCCACCATGGAGGATGCGGAAATCTGCAACATGGATAAACTGGCTGATGAAGTCATAACAACAGGCGCCGATGCTGTGGGCTTGCAAAAGAAAGAAGTCTCTAAAGAATTCCTTAAAGTCTACGAAGAAGCAGAACTTGTCTTCGCAAAAGGCATGGGGTACGCCGAAACCTTAACCGAATATAAACTAACAAAACCTCATTTCCTGATGTTTAGAACCAAATGTACGCCAGTAGCAAACTTTTTCTGTGTTCCACGCGATAAGAACATAGCAAAGTTGATGCCCTAGCATGTACTTGCCCGCCATCACATACCCAAAAGATGTGTTTTCAAATTTTGGCACTGTTGTAAATAAAGAGTGGATTGTAACAAACGTCTCAGGCAGTTATGCTTCATCCACGGTTGCAGGAATCAATACAAGAAAATATCACGGATTACTGGTTGCAGCTCTAAATCCGCCGGGAGAGCGCACTGTTTGCCTCTCGAAAGTCGACGAAGACGTGATTGTAGGCGACGACATCTATCGGTTTGGCTCAAACGAGTTCCAAGACGCCATCTTCCCACAGGGCTACAAACTGACTAAACAGTTTTCGATTTCGCCTTTTCCCACATACACCTATGAGGCAGGGAATTTGTGCCTTGAAAAAACCATCGTTTTGCCCAGAAACAAAAGCGCCGTCGCAGTGATTTATCGGTTAGTAAATAACACTGATTCTGAGGCAGCCGTTCGGCTCTATCCGCTTCTGACTTGCCGATACTTCCACAACGTGATCGACCGCCACAGAACGCCACTTGATTTTACTATAGAAGCTAACGATGACACTTTTAAGGTGACTTTTCAACACCCTCAATCAACTCTTTTTTGTCGAATAACAGAAGGCCACTTCACTGATAACCGCAAATGGATTGACCACTTATTTTACCGTGAAGAAGCTCAACGAGGTGAAGCCGCAGTAGATGACTGTTTTCAACCAGGTTTCTTCGAACTAAAAGTACCATCCAAAAAAGAGATGGATTTTGCGGTAAGCGCTGCTCTAAGCCGTCAAAGTCAGGACGCAAAACGCGCCCTCGACTACGTCGGAGTTAACATCGACACAGTGAAGGAAACACTTAGGCGTGAAATAGCTGACCGCGTCGCGGTCCTTGAGAATTTTTCACAGACGCAGCCTGAAGTTCCCCTCAGTGATTGGCTAAACTGGATTGTACTGGCTGCTGACTCTTTCATCGTTGAAAGCGACCTCGGTAGAAAAGCCATAATCGCGGGGTACCATTGGTTTGAGCCGTGGGGCAGAGACAGCTTCATCTCGTTGCCTGGGCTTTTGCTGGTTACGGGCAGGTTTAGCGTTGCAAAGAATATTCTGCAGAATTTTATGCGGTACTGCGAAAACGGTTTGATTCCAAATTTCGTTGCCGACAAAACTGGTGTCCCCGCATACAATACCGTTGACGGCACGCTTTGGTATGTTAACGCTGTTCTTCAGTACCTGAAGTATACTAACGATTTTGTGTTTGTGCACACTAATTTGTGGGACAACCTAAAGGCGATAATTGAGTACCATCAAAAGGGCACTTTGTTTGATATTCATGTTGATTCTGATGGTTTATTGATGCATGGTTCCAGATTGACGTGGATGGATGCCTCCGTCGAAGGCGATATGGTTACTCCGCGTGCGGGAAAAGCCGTGGAAATCCAAGCATTATGGTATAATGCATTAAAAACCATGGAAATCTTGGCAAAAAAGTATCAAGAACCCAAACTAAGCGAAAAATACGCTTCGATGGCTGATCAAGCCAAAGAAAGCTTTAACCAAAAATTCTGGAACCCCAAACGCAACTGCCTTTTTGACGTAATAGACCACAAAGCAGCCGACGCCGCAATACGTCCAAACCAGATTTTTGCTGCCTCACTAGACTTCTGTATGCTTGACAAAAACCGCTGCATAGAAATCATCGACGTAGTCACCCATGAACTAGTAACGCCCTATGGACTGAGAACATTGTCTTTAGATGACCCCAAGTTTATCGGCACCTACTCCGGAGACCGAAACGCCCGAGACAGAGCCTACCACAACGGCACCATTTGGCCGTGGTTGTTGGGGCCCTACATTTCTGCGTACCTAAAAGCCCGCGAGTATGTTGCAAAATCACGCAAAATAGCTTTAGAGGAGCTGATTCAGCCGCTCTTTAAGGTCGGCATCGAAAACGGCGGGTTAGGCACCATAAGTGAAATCTACGACTGCGACGCGCCAAACACCCCCCGCGGTTGCATCTCGCAGGCGTGGAGCGTTGCGGAGCCGCTACGCGCGTACGTTGAAGACGTTTTAGGCATCAAACCCAAGTATTCAAAAGAAATCTTGGGAAACTAGTTGTCTTGTAAGGCTTTTTTTAGGCTTTCGGCTGCCTTTTCAGGCGGCACTGTGTTGATGTAGATGCCTGTGTTCTTTTCAAACCCTGCCCAAGTTGCCAGCTTCGGGTAAACTTCGAGGTGCCAATGGTATGAGTCGCTGTCTAAGGGGTTATGTGAGAGGTGGAATCCGTAGTTGTAGGGTGGGTCGTTTACGACGGTTTTGAGGGCGCTCAGGCTGGCTTTGAGCGTTTTTGCCAAGGACGCCTGTTTCGCCTTTGTTAAGTCCGCGAAGTTGGCGGCGTGCTTTTTGGGGGCAATCCAGAACTCCATCGGGTTAAGGCTTGCGTACGGCGCAAAAACCACGAAATCCCTGTTTTCTAAAATTAGCCGCGGACCCTTCGATTCGCGCTCGATTATGTCGCAGAAGGCGCATCTGCCATGTTTTAGTTGGTAGGTTTTGCTTGCGTCTAGTTCCGCTTGGACGGTTGGGGGAACTATGGGTGTTGCGATGATTTGGCTATGCGCGTGGGAAAGTGATGCGCCTGCTTCTAAGCCATAGTTTCGGAAGATGGAAACATACTTGACGTAGGGTTTGCCAGTTAATTCGCGGTAACGGTAGATGTATGCGCCTATAACCAGTTCCAACTGAGCCAGTTCAGCATCTGCTGGGTCCTCGTCGTGGTTTGGAGATTCAACCACAACCTCATGATACCCAACCGCGCAACCCAGGTTTTCTGCACTAAAAACCTGCTCCAAATTCTGTGACGATGCAGGCTGAGTGAAGGCGGGGTACAGGTTGGGGATGGTTCGGACAAGCCAGTTTTGGGGGCGCGCCCCGCTTTTGGGGTCTTGTGAACGCTTGATTTTGCCGTTCACTTTCTGGAGGAGTAGCACGGCGGGTGGAGTCATATGTTCGTTGCCGACGCAAAGCGGGCAGTTGGCGGTTTTTGGGTTTTCTGGGCGAGGTTTGGCGAGGTCGGTGGGTCGACGGCTGCGCTCTGTGGCGATTACTACCCAGCGGTTTAGCAGGTAATCTTTTCTTAGTTCGTTGTGGGGCATGGACTTCTTTAATGGAAAAGTAGTTGGGTGCTTTTTAGCGTTTCTAAAACTAAAGCGGCGGGGGTTGGTTAAGTTTTATATCCAAAACGGCGCATAGGTTTGGTTGTTTGCTGAAATGACGATTGCCCAACCAAACATTAAGCAGCGGTTACCCAATCTGCGGGCGGCTTTAAACCGGTGGCGACTCCTCCTTTTCGGTTTCCTCTTAGTGTACCTAATCATACTCCTCTCTGACTTGGCGTATCCCCCGATGCAATGGGACGAAGTCATACACCTAAACGCAGGCTCATTTCTGTCATGGGGCAACTATGACAAATTCGTCGTAAACGCATTCTACCCGCCGCTGTTCGATGTCATAACTTTCGGTTTTTTTGAAGTCCTCGGCGTAAGCCTCTTCGTAGCCCGCCTCGTCCCCGTCATGTTCTCCCTGCTTTCGCTTTGGGCAGTTTTCGAGTTAGCCTATCACCTCTACGGCGGCAGAGTTGCGTTGCTTTCAGTTGTTTTTTTAGGTGTGATGCCTGGGTTTTTTTGGCTCTCGACCCTTTCTCTGCTTGAAACGGCATTGGTTTTCTTTACTGCCGCTTCGCTTCTGTTCTTCATTAAGTGGTTGTCGTCTCGTCAAGACCGTTTGCTGGTTTTTAGCGGTTTAATGCTTGGGTTGGGGTTGTTGACGAAGTACCAGATGGTTGTGGCGGCGATTATAATTCTGTTGTGTGTCTTGTTTTTGGCTAGAAACCAAATTCGTTTTGTCCTAAAAAAAGTGAGCTTAACCTTTGTGACAGCGGCGCTTGTGGTGGCTCCATGGGTGATAATTGCTTTTCAAGTGTATGCAGATCAAATTTTGAATCAATGGCTCTACGCGCTACAAGTCGGCAACCCCGAACGGTCACTCTACAGTGAACGCTTCCCCCTGCCCATCTTTTACTTAATCGAGATGGTTTGGCCCTACGACACCCTCCACCCAATATCTCTATTCATCTACCTCGCAGGCATAGCGGGGCTGGTGTTTTTTGCGTGGAGACGCCGCCGCGAAGACAAATTTATACTAATCTGGTTTGCGGTCATTTACGTGTTCTTTACTTTGATCTTTAACAAAGAGTGGCGATACGTTTTGCCTTTGTTTCCCACTGTGGCTATTGCTGCTTCGGTTGCTTTCTTTGCGATGTATGGGCGCTTGGAGAGGGCATGGAAAACACATGCCAACATCCAGAAGAGACGCTACTTCAAGGCGGCTTCCTTGTTGCTTGTTGCCTTGATGGTTGGTTCTGTAGCTGTTAGTGTCTATGACACCTACGATTACGTTTCCAAATACCACATAAGCATCGACATAAAAGGCGCCACCGAATACGCCTACAACAACATAGGCTTCAACAAGTCTATCATGGTGTTGTGTCCGTTTAACTTTTTTAGCCGCGAGATGGTGCGGTTCTACCTTTGGGCAGACGGAGACAATCAAATCCCCGTTTTCCAGTACCCCCGCCAACCAGTAGACACCTACACACCAAAATTCAACATAACGGAACTTATTCATCTGTGTAAAGTTTTGCAAGTTCAGTATGTGTTTACTTACGAGTATGGCGGTATAGTGCCCTACTTCAACACGACGCTGAACCTGCAGCAGGTGTATCAGCAACTTTACGCGTCAGGCAACTTTACCCACATCAACGAGAACGCTACTTTCGGTGAAAACCCAAGAAGAATATTCATACTAGAATTCACAGGATAACCCCTCATCAAACTAACATATTCAGCAAAGGCTAACGGCAACAATAAACAGCAGCCGAGTAGAGTGACCATTTGTTGATGTGATAGAAGATGTTGGAACCACGCGACGTCTCAGCGTCTACCTCCCCTCCCTTATTTAAAGGCAGAAAAACTGCACTTTGCTGCGTTGCCAATCAAGCGCCGCTAGATGATGTGTTAGCGTAGTTTCTTTTAGCAACTATTTAAAAGAAAACAATCGTCCATAAATCAGTAAATCAATTGGGCATGGTAACGTTTTAATTGTTAATGCCATCTAAAGGGATAAAACAGGTAATGATCTTTGAGCAGCGAAGCTAAATGCAGCAAAACAGAATGCGACAAGTTCGTAGCAGTCAACGAACTCGCCAAACGCCGAGGCTTCTTCTGGCCCAGTTTCGAAATCTACGGCGGAAGCGGCGGCTTTGTCACATACGGCCCACTCGGCGCACGCCTAAAACAGAACGTAGAAGCAAAACTGAGGGAACTTGTGGTTAAAAAAATCGGCATCTACGAGATGGAGTCCTCAGTCATTGCCCCCGGCAAAGTCTTTGAAGCTTCAGGTCACGTGGCGCACTTCAAGGAACCAATGGTGGAATGCCAAAAATGCCACACCCGCTTCCGGGCTGACCATCTCCTCGAAGAAAAGGGCATTAGCAGCGCTGAAGCAGAAAAAATGAGCCTCGACGAAATCAAAGTCGAACTCGAACGCCACGAAGTCATCTGTCCCGACTGCAAAGGCAAATTCGGCGACCCCACACGCTACTTAACCATGTTCGAAACCACCATCGGCCCATACAGCGGCTCAGTCGGTTACGGTAGACCCGAAGCAGCCCAGAACATATTCGTTGAATTCAACCGCCTCTACAACGTCGCCCGCGAACGTTTACCTTTTGGCTGCATAACCATCGGCAAAGCCCTGCGCAACGAAATCTCTCCCCGTCAAGGCTTGATTCGCCTCAGAGAATTCACCATTGCGGATTTGGAGTTTTTCTTTGACCCTGAAGAGCCTGCATGTGAAAGGCTTGCTGAGGTGGAAAACGAGGTTTTGCCGATTCTTCTTTGCGATACGCGGCTTAAAGAATGCGAAGACGTAACCAACTTTACTGTGCGAGAAGCACTTGACAAAGGTGTCATCAAAAACGAGTGGCAAGCATACTTTATGGCGCAAGCCAAACGCCTCCTAACCGAGCTGGGCGTACCCGCAAGCAAACAGCGTTTTCTCGAAAAATTGACGTGGGAAAAAGCCCACTACAGCACTCAGAGCTTCGACCAAGAAGTGATGGTTGACCGTTGGGGCTGGGTGGAAGTCAGCGGGCACGCTTACCGCACGGATTATGACTTAACTTGCCACATGAAAGCAAGCGGCGTCGACATGACCGTCTACAAAGAATTCCCCAACCCCGTAGAAACCGAGGAATTGGTAGTTAAACCGCTTATGGCCAAGCTTGGTCCAGTCTACAAGGGCGAAGCAGCCAAAGCCGCCGCTGCACTTGCCAAACTCCCCGCCCAGCAGGTGGCGGAAGCCATGGAAAAAGACGGCAGTATCCTAGTTGAAGGCTACCAAATCTTTAAAGAACAAGTTGAAATAGGCAAACAGAAAACCACCGTGCGAGGCAAACGCTTTGTGCCTCATGTGGTGGAGCCCAGTTTTGGCTGCGACCGCCTATTCTACGTTGCACTTGAATATGCTTACGGTGTAAAAGACGACCGTGTCGTTCTGAGTTTCCCAAGAAGCATTGCGCCAATCCAAGTTGGCGTTTACCCGTTGATGAGCAAAGACGGCATGGACACCAAAGCCAAAGAAGTGCAAAAACTCCTCGCATGTGAAGGCTTCATGACGGAATACGACGAAACAGGCTCCATCGGCAGACGCTACGCGCGTGCAGACGAAGCAGGCATACAACTCGGCATAACCATAGACTACGACACCCTAAGCGACGGCACAGTCACCATCCGCGACCGCGACAGTTGGCAGCAAGTCCGAACCGCAATCGCAGAGTTGCCAAAACTGCTTCATCAGTACTTTGAGGGCAAAATCAACTTCGAAAGCTTAGGTGAATCAATAAAGGTTAAGTAGCTACCTTTTTTAATAAACACAGTGTTAATTTGATTGAAAAACAGGGCAGATTATAACAGGGGATAAACAGTATGGTACTACCTTCAGAAACAGAAGAGCGCGTGAAGCGGCGTGCGCTCAACGCTTGTCAAGATAACCTACGTAAAGTAGTCGATGTCTCAAGGAAAATCCCGCAACTGGTTGAGTTCTTCGCCAGCGGAGACAAAGCCTCAGTCCGCAAACTATTCACAGAAATCAAAGCAGGCGAAGAAGAAGTCATCAAAGCCCGCCGCATGGTCAGCCAAGAACTAGCAGAAATCGGCGCCATACTCTACGCCCGCGAAGACTTTCTCAGATTCACCAACCTCTCAAGCGAAATCGCCGACTTCAGCGAAGGCATCGCCTACTACCTGCTTGAAATCATGGAGCACAACTGGACAATCCCCTCAGACATAAAAAAAGACCTCCTAAAACTCAGCTTAGCAACCTTGGACGCCACGCTTAAGCTACGTGAAACCCTTATGGTGCTCAACTATGGCTCCCAGAAAACTCTGGAACGCGCCAAAGATGTAGAAATCGCTGAACGCATAGTCGACGATCAATACCGTGCCCTTACAATCAAAGTCTTATCCAGTAAACTTGACACACCCGTTTTGCTGCTACTCCGCGACGTGTTGCAGTTGCTGGAAAACTCGGCGGACAAAGCTGAGGACGCAGCAGACGCAGCCCGCATGGTCTCAATGATAATGTAGCAGGCTAAGGTATGTCTAAAATCCAAGTTGAACTCCTCGAAAACTTTCTGGTAGTCTGGAACCCAGCCGAGGGCTCTCAACTCTACAAAACCGCTTACTACGGCAAACCCGTCGGCATCCCTAAACCAAAAATCCCCGAATTCGATGTGCCTCTGGTTTTGGATCTCATGGAAGGGCTCTACTTAGCGGAAACAGAAAAAATCGACATCTACGAAAGCGCCAATCAAACTAAAGTTGGTCTCAAAAAACTGCGAACCAAAGCCAAACAACTCTACGACGAATTTGAAGAGAAATACGCCGTTTACCGTGACCTCCGTGATAGCGGTTTAATCGTTACACCGGGCATAAAGTTTGGTTGCGACTTTGCCGTCTACAAGTATGGTCCCGGAGTGGAGCATGCGCCTTATATGGTGACGGTCAAGAAGGCGGGTTCAGAAATCTCCGCCACTGAAATAGTTAAGAATGGGCGGTTAGCCACGACGGTTCGTAAACGTTTCATAATCGCCGTGCCCGATTTGGCTTCGAAGCAAATTAAGTATTTGATGTTTAAGTGGTTTAAAGCTTAAGCTGTAGTTGAGATTCACAATTCTTTTAACAAAACTCCGCCTCACTAGTTATGTGGGATTGACTTGGCTGAAATCAACAGCATCCTAGACATAGGTACACTCTACCATGACCTGCTTTTTTCCTATCAGCGAGCACAAAGACTCTACCATGGATCACGCGGCAGCAACTACGTTTTGCAGTCAACGCTAGAATTTCTGCTTCGTATAGAAGCTCAAGGAAAACTACAGCTCGCTAACAGCCAAAGCTTTGAGGAAGCCATAGCTAAACTTGAGGAATTTTTAAAGAACGGCAAAATTGTGCATTCCCTCAGCCTTCAAGAGCAGGACGAAAACCAATATGTTCTTCGGGTTGAAGGATGCGTTTTCGCGGGAAAAGTGCACAAGTTGGCAAACACCAAAGACGTGACTTGCCCATACGCTGTCATAGCGATGGCGCTGTTCAATAAGTACAAGGGAAAAATGCCTGCTGAGAAAGAGTCACTTTACTTTGAGCACGGCACCCAAACAGTAATCGGAGATGCACCCTTCTAAGCGCTGTTAGTTGGCGATTATTGTTTGGTTTTGGAATTCGCCTCTTATCTGCTGGTGTGGGTAAACTTTTGTGGTAACAAGTGAGCAGCCTTCTTCAAGGGTAACGTCGTCTGCTATTACGCTTACACCGCTGATTTTAGTGGGTTTATTGCAGCTTGAATTCACAACCACGTGTCTGCCTATGATGCTGTCATAGATTTCCGCGTTGTCGCCGATGATTACTCTATCCATTATAGCTGAGTTCTTGATCACAACGTTTTTGCCTATACGTGTAAAGTTGTCGATGCAACTGTTGGCGATTCGAGCGCCATCTTCGATTTGGCAGTGTCGACCAATCAGAACCGCGCCTTCCACCTCGATCTTTTTCTGTTTAATTTTGCAGATGGTTTCTTGGCGTCGCTTCTCCGAGTCTGTACTGTCGCCCTGAACCCATATCTGTTCGTTTTGACTTAGTCTGCCGCCGAAATCGTTTAACGTTGAGAAGCCGCCGTGCAAAAGGTTTTTCATGGCTTCTAAGTAGTTTTTGGGGGTGCCGACATCAAACCAGCTGCCTTTAAGCGTGTAACCATAGACTCGCCGACCAGTCGAGATAACGTAAGGGATAAAATCGTACCCGAAGTCAAGGCGGTTCTTTTCTTTGATTATCTTTTTTACTCCGTCTTCTTGGAAAATTTTTCGAACCTCAGGCGACAAAACATACAACCCTGTGTTGGCGAGGTTGCTTGGTGCGTCTTTTGGGGCTGGTTTTTCGACGAATTTGTTTATGCATCCGTCTTTGCCGATGTCTGCTATTCCTAAACCTTCCACATTCTCTACTTCACGAAGCACGATGGTTAAGCAAGCTTCTTTTTCTTTATGGAAGTCAAGGAGTTGTTTGACTTTTATGTCAAATATGTTGTCGCCCTGTACCGCAAAGATGGGGTTGTTGAGTTCATAGTAATCCATATTTATGCGGGCAGAATCAGCGCTTCCAAGGTCTGGAACGTTGGGTTGATATTTGATGTGTATGCGGGGTTTTATGCAGTATTTCGCGGAGACGCCGTAACCCGATTCAAAGTAGTCTGTGAGGTCACGGTAGTTGGTGTAGCCTTTTACGCCGAAGATAAAGTTCCTAATTCCCTGACTTGCCAAAGACAAAAGCGAAAATTCAACCAGTGGGCGATTTAGCAGGCGCAGGCAGGCTTTGCTGGTCTCAGCGGTTAAGGGCAAAAGTCTTGTGGCTTTTCCGCCGACGGGGATGATGACGCGGATTTTGTCAGGGGAATAATTATCACCTACTAATGGGGCGTAGTTGTCACTCACGGGCTTCACCAAATAAGATGCTATGTTGATAGGGTCAGTTAATGCTTTTAACGTTTCTCATTAGTTGCCTCTACGCCCAAAGCCTTTTAAAGTTGCTTCTTAAACGTGGGCAACCTAACTAAATGCACAGTAACCCCCACTGCGATACCGAACAGTACAATTTGCGCGATTAAAATCTCGCTAACCATAAAAAACATCGAAAACAGAATAGCCAGCCACAACACACTTATGGCGACAATCTTGGTTTTCATCGGTATACCTCTGCCTGCTTGATAGTTTTTGATGTATTCGCCAAACCATCGGTTACCCAGCAACCATTTATGCATCCGCTCGGAACTGCGGAGGTAGCATGCGGCTGCGAGCAAAAGAAACGGCGTTGTAGGCAGAATTGGCAAAAAGATGCCGATTGCACCCAGCACAACACAGATGGTGCCTGCAGCAAGTAACAGTGCCCTGACTACTCGTTGCTTCTTAATTTTTGATGGAGGGACATCGTTACTCATGTTAACTCAATGCTAAATTAATTATGAATAATAAAATCGTTGCGGAAAAAATGAATTTTTATAACCAACCTCCCCCAACATAGGATACCAAACGGTTATGTGCATGAACAAACTCCGCGGCTACATACGCTTAATGCGTCCAGTAAACTGCGCAATGATGGGCTTCGCAGTCTTCGTAGGCGCATTACTCGCGGCGTCTCTGCCCATGCCGAACTGGCTCTACATTGTTTACGGTTTTTTCACAGGGTTTCTGCTCTGCGCCGCCGCCATGGTCATCAACGACTACTACGACCGAGCTATTGACGCCGTAAACGAGCCAACCCGACCCATACCAAGCGGTTTAATCAGCCCAAAAGCTGCGTTGATGTTTGTTTTATTGTTGACTGCTGTTGGCTTAGTTTTCGCCTATTTTACCAGTTTGCTGTGTCTGTTTGTCGCGGTCGCCTCTTGGATTATAACCGTAACCTATGTAACTGTTGGAAAAAGAAGTGGGTTACCGGGCAACTTTTTAGTCAGCACATGCGTCGCCATCCCCTTCATCTACGGAAGCATAGCAGTCACAGGTTCGCTGCAACTCAATGTTTTGCTGTTTGCGCTTATGGCTTTCCTGTCGAACACTGGACGAGAAATCACCAAGGGCATAGTTGACACGAAAGGTGACCGCGCAGAAGGGGTAAAAACTTTGGCGGTACGATTCGGAGAGAGGAAGGCTGCCGTGGCTGCGGTGGCTTTCTACTTGACAGCGGTTGCCCTAACACCTCTGACGTGGTTTTTGGGGTTGGTTGGTTTCTGGTTTATACCGTTTGTTTTAGTCACCGATGTAGGGTTGATTGTGTGTTCAGTGATTTTGTTACGTGAACCTTCACGGGAGAAGGCACGTAAAATTAAGAAAATGGTTCTACTACTGTTTCTGTTCGGTTTGTTGGCTTACATATTTGGGGTCATCAGATAAACCACACAATACTTATGGCGCAATCCCCAACCAGGAAGCAATCCGTACATAAACCCTCAACAAAACAGAACCAAAACACGATTCTGCAGGTAGTTGATGTGTTTAGCCACTTTTTGGGGCACAACTTTGGTCAAAAAACTCTAACGTATATACCTCCATGTTAGCAACAAATAAAAGCCCAAACCGATGTATCGCCTATCAAGAGGATGTTTACATGTCTGAACGATTTGCAAAAAAATGGGAAGCAAAAAAAGAGGACGACACTTTCATAAACACAATAAAACAAACCGTACAACCTGAACCCCCGCTAAAACCACGCTTAGACTTCGCTGTTCGAAAACTTGACATGCAAATAAACAAGCTAGACCAAGCCAACGAACGGTTCACACAAAAAGACAAAGCACTCTTCGCCAAACTCGTCGCAGCCTACACCAACCACGACCAGGCCCACGCTAACATCTACGCAACTGAACTGGCTGAAATACGCAAAATGAGCCGACTCATCATGAACGCACGCCTGGCACTTGACCAAGTTTCACTCAGAATCAAAACCGTCTCCGAATTGGGCGACGTATGTGCAATGCTTGGACCATGCATCGGTGTTCTACGCAGTGTAAGCTCAGGAATAGGTGGTGTACTGCCTGAAGCTGAAGGTGAATTATGCGACATAGGCAACATGCTAAGCGGACTAATGTTTGAAGCAGGCACTTCAAGCGGCATGTCACTGAACTTTGAAAACGTCAACGAGGACGCCTCAAAAATCCTTGCCGAAGCAGCAACCGTAGCAGAACAACGCGTCAGCGCAAACTTCCCCGACCTACCACCGGGAATGCCTGGCACGGCAAGCAAAACCCAAACTTAGCCTTATTTCTCCATCTTTTCTTTTTCTTTATCTGTAAATGCATCCCTTTTTTTGGCACTACAATTTTACGTACAAGCAAAAACGACGTCGCCCACGATAGCAAACCGCCCCAAGCCAACGCTGTCCAACCTAAAACCGCCAATGAATTTAATCCTGCTGTTGCTTCATTCCAGCTGGGGTAGATTTGTCTGCCGAGTTGCCAACCGCTGTCGAGTTGCAAATCATAGTATAAGTACCCGTTTTGGAAGTTGCTTGCTGAATCCGACCCGAAATACGCCGTGTGAACGCTGTTAGTGTGAAACGGCGTCCACGCTAATCCGCCGTTGCTGCTCACATAAATCGCCGCCATCCACGTTTCAGGGTGTTCACCTGCGACGAAACTGGCATAGATGTTGCCGTTTAAGCTGTTCTGGCGTATCCAGAAACCGTAACATTGCGTTCCAGTGTTCAAGACCACGTTGAAGTTGGCGTCGTCCACTGTGCGGTAAATCAATCCGTTATCGTAGTCTGTTGCAAACAACCGCGCTGAAGGCACCAAAGATCCATCCGCTGCTACGCTATCCACTGCCATCACGGCTAACATTTGCGGCAAACTCAAAATCTGCTTCCAACTTGCCCCGCCATCAGTCGAGCGAATGACGTATGAATTGTACCATGGCCAAACCCGTTGGTCACCAACAGTGGCATAAACGTAGCCGTTCGCCAAATCCGCCGTAACACAGTGCACGTGGCGCGCCTCAGAGTCGTAGTAAACTGTTTCCCAGTGGGCGCCTCCGTCAACGCTTTTACAGATGCTTGCGTTGCCTGTTAACCCTGTCGTGTAAATTCCCAAGTACAAGACGCCCGCTGCGTTCTCCGTCATAGAAATCGACGTACACCCCGTTCCCATCGTCAACACCCTTTTCCATGACACGCCGCCATCAACACTCCGCCAAACACCCAACGAGCTTCCAATAGCATCCGTGTTGGGCACCGCAAAAACGTAACCCAACTGGTTAACATACACCAAACTTATTCGGACGGGATTGGTGGAGCTGTTGAAGGTGATGAGTGGCTGCCAAGTAACCCCACGATCGTAACTTTTGTAAAGTGTGCTACTTACGCCTGCATAGACGGTGCCGCTGCTGCTTATCCAGCTTGCCTGAATCTGCTTCGATACGGTGGTTTCTTTGTCTGTCGGCGGGGTGGTTGGTGTGGTGGTAGGTTGCGGCGTCGGTGTGGGGGTTGGTGTTGTGGTGGGTTTAGGTGTTGGGGTTGGAGTGGCTGAAGGTAAAGGTGTAGGGCTTGGAGTAAGGGTTGGCGTTGCCGTTGGAGTAGGCGTTGCGGTCGGGGTCGGCGTTGGTGTTGGCGTGGGTGAAGGCGTTATCTGTCCGATGTAGCCTTGAGCTACTGCAGCGTCGTCGAGGAAAACGTTTAGACTGTTACTGCCTACTTCGTCGTCAACACCCAGTGCGAAGTAGCGCACGGTGCTTCCTGCTGCAGTGTTTGTTAAGCCCGTTTTGGCGACCAATTCATTGCCGTTGACGTAGAGGCGGGTTTCCCCATTGCCGCTACCCATCACCAACCTAACTTCGACGCAGTACCATGTTTCTAAGTTAACAGCTCCCACAACCGCTTCTTGCCAGCCGCCGTTTAGGTAGTTCAATCTCCACTGAACTGTCCCATTGATGTTTTGGATGTCAACTCTTGTTCCGACTGCGTTTGGCATCCAGCCACCACTGCAGAATCCAAAAACCTCAAAAGTAGACCCAATATTTGGCTTAGCGCTGAGGCGCACATACACTCTGGCATCAACAGTACTGTAGGTTCCGCCTAGGTCTCGGTATAGCCATCTGCCGCTTTCTCTGGCGCCGTCATCGACTGCAATTTTTAGGGCATATGTGCCGTTGTACGCCGTGGTGGACTGTACACTCGAGGTAACACCTGTTGCAACCGTCGCTGTTCCTGACCATGCGTTTGTGTTTCCGCTTTCAAATCCGTCGCTGAAAAGGTATGTCAGGGGCGTCGGAGAGGGTGTTAAGGTTGGCGTTGGGCTTGGTGTTGGCGTGGAAGTAGGGGTTGGGCTAGGCGTGGGTGATGGTGTTGGAGTTGGTGATGGCGTTGGGGTCGGAGTTGCGGTTTGTGTAGGCGTTGGAGAGGGAGTTGGAGTTGCCGTTGGTGGTGGAGTGGGGGAGGGCGTAGGAGTCAGCGTGGGGGTTGGAGTCGGACTTGGCGTAGGTGAAAGCGATGGGGAAGGGCTTGGGGTCGGCGTTGGTGTTGTAGTTGGAGTTGGTGTTGGTGTGGGCGATGGGCTGGGAGTCGGTGTAGGCGTCGCGGTTGGAGATGGCGTTGGCGTCGGTTCAGGTCCAATATAGACACTTGATACTACCACAGAGTCAAAGAATGCGTTGAATGTGTTGCTCCCCTTTTCATCGTCTATGCCCAAAGAAAAATACCTTACAGACGCACCAGGAGCCGTATTCGATAAAGACGTTTTACTGATTAACTCGATGCCGTCAACGTAGAGGCGACTTTCACCCGAACCGGCGTTTATTACCAGTTTAGTTTCTACGCAATACCAAGTGTTCAAACTGACTTGCCCAGCATACGCACTCTGCCACCCGCCATTGTAATAGTTGAGCCGCCACTGCAGCATTCCATCGTTGTTAACTATGTCTATCCGTGTTCCAACTGCGTTAGGCAACCAACCGTCACTGGAAAAACCAAAGACTTCCAGAGTCGCGCCGTTTGCTGGTTTGGCGCTTAACTGCATGTAAATTCTGGCGTTGATTGCTGTGTAAGTGCCTCCCAAATTTTTGTAAACGCAAACCCCCGCTTCGCCTGTGTCGTCAGCGACAGCAATTTTCATTGCATAAGAACCGCCGTTGACAAGGCTGCTTTGGATCGTTGAAGTTACACCGGACCTATACGAGCTCGTGCCCGTCCATGCGTTAAGGTTGCCAGTTTCAAAGTCGTCTGAGAAAATTGGCGTGGTGTCTGCTGCGGCGAATTTTGGAAGAGTAAACAGCGGTAAACATGACAGGATCAAGATTGTGATGCTTAGTACAAGGAACGCTTTTTTCAAAGAATTCCAAAAAGGCAAAAAACCAAGCAAAAGGAGACCTCGCAAAAAAGCAGTTACCTAAGGAAAATAATAGCGTAGCATTAATAGATATTATGGCAACCAAGCCTAATCATGACTGCGCAACGAGCGGCTACTGTTTGGCTACTACTTGGGTAAGCCAGCTTTGGGTAACGGTTATATCTGCAAAACACCGCTATCTCTAAGGAGAAGCTATGAATACCCCGCGTTTATGCCCTGACTGCTACGTTGAAATGAAGCCTGTTTGTGACAAAAACGGAAGACTCATTTTCCATCAATGCCCCAAATGCGGCATGCGTATCCTCTTCACACACTCAGGACATTAGCGCTTTCTAAAAGAGAAGGCAAAAGAGTTAGCTCACTGGCTTCACTGTGAATGTCCAGCCTTTGAAGTAACTCTGAGCAAATTCAAGCATTGCTTGCTCTGTTTTTGCCAAATCCCCCGTAGTAGCGCCGGCATCATCAAAAACCCAATCGTAAGTAGTAGTCATACTCCCAATAACCACACCATGTAATCCTTGGTTTTTCCACTCAATGTTATTATCGTATATTCCCACAAAGTGACTTGGGTCTGGGTAATCTATGGAGCCAGGACCTAAATAGTAAACTTCGTTCTCTACCCAGTTGGATTTTGATAGCGTTGCCCAAGGTTTAATGCCCCATTCTCGAAATTCTGCAGTGCCGCCCCACACATTCTGGGTTGGCTGAGTGTTGCCGTTAAAATGAGGCGTTATTTCATAGTACCTTACGTAGGGGGCTTGGTTTTTGTCCCAAGTTATTTGTGCATTCACGCAGAACGTGGTCTGTAGTAGCTTTTTGGAGTCATTCCAGTAGGATTCATAACTGGTTATGGTCGGCGTTACAGTGAACGTAATAATCGCTGATTCGTTGTGTTGAGAGGGTGAAGGCGTTTTGCTTGCAGAAGGATTCGCCGAAACGGCCGCGCTTGGCGTTGGAGTGGCAAGATTAGGGTCTACGGAAGAATTCAAAGATAGATTTGCCACATAAGCGGAGGCAATTACAGCTATGGCTACTGTAGCGATTATGGCTAATTTTGCTGGAGCGCTTAGCATTTTCTTTACCTTACAGAGAATTGCCAGACTTAAAGTATAAAAAATTTTCCTGCAATGTAACTGATGCTGCAAAAACCGCCATAAACTGAACAACTAAAAATGGTACATGATTTTTACAGAAACGCTCGCAAAGCATGCTGTTCTAATGCTTGGACTTATATGTCTCATGCTTCGATATGTGTGCAGGGGCACACTGCTTGAACGGGAGCAACGAAACAGAGTTAGAGTACGCCTTACGTGGCAAAGCATGGAAAGTATACTGGTTCCTCCTAAAGAACGGCAACCCAGTCGGCGTCCGCGAAGTTCAGAGGGCACTGCACTTCAGTAGCCCAAGCATCGCATTCCACCATCTCGAACAACTACGGGAGTTGGGTTTGGTTGAAAAGCAAGAAGTCGGCGGACACTACGTACTTGTGGGCGAAGTTAAAATTGGGGTTTTGAGGCATTATGTTAAGCTTGGAAAAATGCTGTTTCCAAGATACTTCTTCTATGCGCTGTTTTCAACCCTGTTTTATGGCTTGTATTTGGCGCTTATGGTTCACAGTTTCACCCGCGACAACCTCTTCATCATCTTATTTGGCGCCATTGTTTGTGGTATTTTCTGGTATGAAGCTTATCGAGTTTGGGGTATGAGACCATTCTAAATGTTAGAACAGTATGTTCGCATGCTTAGCATAAAATAAAATCATACATATGGTATCACAGGAGAAACAGGTATATGGTTCAAAAAGAAGTCACAAAAAAAACACGCATCTACGCATCAGCAGCAGTACTTTCAGCTATAATGCTTATCTCTGTAGTTTACGTTTTCGGAGCTACGCCCATCATTTTCCCCGACCAAGCCCCCTCAGCGTCTGGCATGAGAACCTTCGAGTCGATGGCTGACATCGTTAACTATCTAAACAGCAACTCGCAGGGTTCAAATTATGTTGGCGGGCCTTTAGATAACAAGTTTTTTGGGGATAGGGCTACTATTTCAGCGCCAAGTCCTGTGACCCAAGGAACTTTCGGTGATACATCTACAGTTCAAGAATCCTCTTCTGGAGCGGGCAGCAAAGGGTACTCGACCACAAACATTCAAGTCAGCGGTGTTGATGAGGCCGATACCGTGAAAACGGACGGCAGCTACATCTACACCATATCCTCTAAACAGAACAACTATTACTACTACGACACTTACAACTCTGGATACAGCAACACCGTCTACATTTTAGATGCTAACCCACAGAACGCCAAAGTGGTATCCAAAATAAGCATGGACAACAACACCCAAGCCGCAGGCTTATTCCTCAGCACTGACGGCAACAAACTGGTTGTAATAGCCAGCAAATACCAAACATACTACGGTGTATTGGGCATAGCAGAAGATTCGGCGCCACGCATTATGCCCTACTACAACAGCGATGTCTACACATTCATATACGTTTATGACGTTTCAAACAAAGCTGCTCCCGCTTTAACTCGGAACCTAACTATGAGTGGCAGTTACTTTAACTCCCGAATGATCGGCGACA
Organism: Candidatus Bathyarchaeota archaeon; assembly: GCA_026014685.1. Taxonomy (NCBI): domain Archaea; kingdom Thermoproteati; phylum Candidatus Bathyarchaeota; species Candidatus Bathyarchaeota archaeon. Next base: position 123,283 of record JAOZHW010000005.1, on the reverse strand, counting down.
ACGTCTATGCAGTCATCAGCCAACCCGCAGTAGTTTACAACGACTTAGTAACCCTTCCAGCAGTTTACGACGACCAAGTTAGCTACAAAGCCTCACCAACAACGATTTACTACGCCGACATGAACGACACAAGCTACACCTTCACAAGCTTCTACGGCATAGACATCGCAAACGACGCTGCAACTCCAACTAACATGACTGTCCTGATGGGGGGCGCAAGCACAATGTACGTTTCACCCCGCAACATCTACATAACCTACCCCAACTGGGATAACTCCGCAGGTTCCTACACTGCAATCTACCGTGTAAGCATAAACGGCTTAAACCTCTCACTTCAGGCACAGGGCAGTGTTCCTGGAAACCTGCTAAACCAGTACTCTATGGACGAATACAACGGATACTTCCGTGTAGCAACCAACTGGTATGGGCAAGATAGCCAAATGAACAACATCTACGTCCTCAACACCGATCTAGCCGTTACGGGTAAACTGGAAGGCTTAGCACCCAACGAAAACTTACACGCGGTGCGTTTTATGGGCGACAAATGTTACCTCGTCACTTTCCAGCAAATCGACCCCTTATTCGTCATTGACCTCAGTCAACCCACTAACCCAACGGTTTTAGGTGAACTCAAAATCCCCGGCTACTCCGACTATCTACATCCCTTCGATGAGACACATTTAATCGGCGTTGGCAAAGAAGCGGTAGCAGCAAATGAAGGCAACTTTGCGTATTATCAAGGCTTAAAATTGGCGCTCTTTGATGTCGGAAACGTAAACAACCCCGTACAACTGTCGTACTATGGCATCGGCGACCGCGGCACAGACTCCGAAGCCCTCTACGAACCTAAAGCGTTCCTCTTCGACCAAAACAGCGGTTTGCTGGTAATCCCAGTGAGCTTAGCAGTAGTCAGCGAATCAGACAGACAAGCTTATGGTGACTCAGCGTATGGTCAAACTGTTTGGCAAGGCGCCTACGTGTTCACTGTCACCTTAAACGGCTTTACACTCAAGGGCACCGTAACCCACATAGACTCTTCACTGCTCAACAGCCAAGGTCAAATCAGAAACTACAGCGAATACTGGAATACACAAAACCAGTGGATAACCAGAGCTCTCTACATCGACAACACACTCTACACCGTCTCCAACAGCCAAGTAAAGCTCAACAGTTTAAGCAACCTCGCAGAAATAGCCACAGTAAACCTCAACTAACCTTTTTCTTTTTTCAATTTTTGTATTCAGTCGATTCTTTGTTGCTTCTCGATTTTAAAAGAGCCGCTTTTTTCGAATTTTTATACGGTTTTAGGGGAATTTAGAAAGTCGCCTTTTAGCTTCTTCGTCGAGGGTTTTGTTAACTAATGCGTCTGCTCTCTGAATCATGGGGTGACTCCGTGGGACGTGAACGAAAGCGATTTTTTTAAAGCAGTTCTTAAAGCCCTGAACCTGTGCAAACAACTGTTGGAGTTCATAGTTTTTTATGGCATACTCGCCGTTCAGTTGTTTAGTTACCAATTCGCTATCGAGGTGACAGGTAACTTGGGAGGCTTTTTGTTCTGAAGCATATTTTAACGCCAAAAGTAGTGCTTGGTACTCTGCTTGATTGTTGGTGTGTATGCCGATGTAGCGTGAATCGGCCTTAACGGTTACACCTGACTCTGTAGTTGCGATGAACGCTATTGCTGCAGGTCCAGGGTTGCCTCTTGCGCCGCCGTCAGAGAAAACCCGCAGATTCTGACTCAAATATGCACCTTCTAAACATGCTCTATCAATGTATTACATATTTAAACCGTTAACGGCCACAAGCGTTAATTGTGGCTGTTATTGTACAGTCACATTCTTTTAAGTTCCAAAAAAACCTATTGAGAATCAAACTGGGGATAGAGAAGGTGACAAACAACTCCGCAGAAGCAGAGAAACTTGATTCTCACGCCCTTCAGTTTGCCCTCTTAAGGCATGGACGAAGCAGAAAGGGCGTGAAAGGGGGGCGAAGAGGGAAAATGGACATATACGCTGAGATTTTGCTCTTTTGTGAACAGCAAAAAACCAAAACCAGCATAATGTACAATACAAACCTGAACTATTCACAATTAAAAAACCACGTGAACACCCTAACCGCGCAGGGTTTGCTTGCAAAAAAAGTAAACAGGTACACAACCACTGAGAAAGGTTACCGTTTTTTGGTGTTGTTTGCGCAACTGAATGATTTGATGAAAGATTTTTCCTAAAGAGAGAATAGACAAAAAGAGAAGGAAGTTAATTTACGTCGTTGGTTTCTATTTTCTTAACCATCTCAGCTACAATCTTTGTGAATGGATGGTCAGGTTTGTCCTGGGCGAAAATAAAGTTACCTTCGGCACGTAAGACCTCACAGAAACACGGTACCATGCCAAGCAGGGGCACCTTGTAGTCCGCTTTGATTTTAGCTTGCATCTCCGTCTTTCGAGAGGATAGCGAAGGATCCAACACCTTGTTTAGCACTAACCCAGTTTTTTTCTCGAAGAGATTGTAGAGTTCTGCTAGCATGCGTTTTGTTCCGTCTACGTCGGAGCGGTCACCAGTGGTGGCAACGACGACGAAGTCTGCAGCTACGATGGCGTTGATTGAGGAGTATTGGAGTCCGGGGCTTGTGTCAAAGACGAGGTAGTCGAATTTTTGGTCTCTAAGCAGACTTTCTCTTAGGGCTAAGATTCTGCCTAGCGCACGCATTTCCCATTTGCGGTCTTTGGAGGACATGTCGCGGATGGCTTCTGTGGATGGATTAGCAAGACAAGCGTAGAATTTTCCGCCGCCTGGAATTCTGTGGCTCATGTCAACTAATGCTTTGTCGATTTCGCAGGTGCTGTTAAGGTAGTCATTGAACCAGGTTTCTACGTTTTGGGCTTTTAGTATGGCAAATAAGCTTGGGGCTCTGAAGTCTAAGTCGAAGAGGCAGACTTTTTTGCCGTTCTTAGCAAGTGTTGCAGCTATGTTAACGGACATGGAGGTTTTGCCAGTTCCACCTTTGTATGAGTGTACAGCGAGTATTTTGCTCATAATCTCAACTCTGTGATTCCCTATCTATATAGAAGTATGCTTTGCGGCCTTTACGTTCTTTTTTGATGTAGCCCATGATGACTAACTGGTTTAGATAAGCGCTCTCAACGGCTCTAGCGCGTTGTGTTTGTTCTGCAACTTCTTCAGCGGTTGCTTTTGAGCATCTGCAAATCGTCATGGCGGTCTTTCGTAGGTGGTCCGGCATAGAGAGGAGGGTCATAACGTCTAAAGAAGCGTCAGGTATGGCGGGAACAGACTGGGGGGTGGTAGTGTTTCCAGCTGTGTTTTTTTGGATTTCTATCATGACTTCCATTTTCTCGTTGAGTTTCTCGAGGCTTTCCTCTATTTTTTCGAGAATGTTCAAGGGCTTTTTGCTGGTCAGGTCGTTTCTAATCACTTTAATCCCCGAGTTGTTTTTCATGTGTACAGTTGTTGGATAAATAAACACAATAAGTGTTTATTAAGTCTTGCGATACTAAACTAAGTATTTTTGAAAACTATTTAACGCGAAAAAAGCACCAAAATAAATTGAAAAACAAAACGAAACAAAAGGAAAAAAGAATAAAATACGGGGTTTAGAAAGGGAGGTTTAGTAGGGGACTGGTGCTTGGTTTCTGGCTTCCTCAACGATGGGCAGAACTTGTTTTAGTTCCTTGAAGTATTTTAGAACTGTAATGCCACGTTGGGTGACAGCGAAAACTACCCGCCGTTTGCCAATCGTGCGCTCTTCCACCAGACCCTGTTTCATCAGGAAGTCTAGGTATTCTTTGAGGACGCTGCAGTTAACGTTTGCCTTGTACATGACGTGGGTTAGTTTGAGGGGGCCACGGTGTGCAAGCACTGTAAGGATATCGACATACATTTCGAGTTTTGATCGACGCACTTTATACTCCTCGTGTTTTGTTAAGATTCTTCGTTTTAATATAAATCACTTATGTATTACTAATCAGTATTAAACTCCATAGATTGCCCTCAGCAGGCTGCTTTCTCTATGGTTTGGTTTAACACATTTAATCTATTTTCGAAGGCTGTCACCATGTCATCTAGCAATATTTCACGCAATTCGGTAGACAATCCGGTGATCTGTTCATCAAAAACGTTGGCTAATTTAGCCTCTAATTGTTTTCTGTTTTTATCCGCAATTTGTTTCATGTACACACTCATCCTCCAATTACAATGGAAACACCAATTGTCGGAAGCCATATAACTGACTTATGAAAGCGTCCTCTGAATCAAAAATACGTACGAAAAAACTTTACCTTCCCTCGGATTCGTTGATACTTAGCCTTACTTCTCTACTTTAGCGGCTTTATCACCTCTATAATGAATCAAGTCATAGATAACATGATGTATGTTGCAGTTTATCCGCACACTTTTCTTCCTCGGCATCTACGTCGTCATTTAACTGTGCAACTGAAATAGTCAATTTTTTGTTTGTTGTTTATCTGCAACAACCACATAATGATTTAACCCGCCAAGACATTCACTTATTGAATAAAACGCCATTTTTTTAATGGATACTTTCTGGGCAGTTCTATGTTAAGTAATTTTAAACTGAAATCGTGGAGCGTTTTTCTCGTTGAGGGCTACTTGATAAACGAGCAAGTTCGGGCGTTGCGATGCGAAAACTGCAAATCCAACACCGAAATTTTAGTTACAAACCATCATAACCCCAACTTGCTTCTCTGTGGCTGTAGAGACAACAAATGCAAGCATTGCCTTCTCCGACTGGATCTAGCCAACGAAATATCAAACAAACTGACGCTTCAACAAGCAGCAAACACTAATAAACCAAAGAAAAGCTTCTGTGAACCAATCTCTGCCTAACCTGGAAATTAGAAGTCTGCCTGCATGGATTCCAAATAAGAGCGATTTTGACAGTCAGCTTTAAAAGCAAATGGCGAATCATCGTTAACTCGTTTGTGATCTCTATGGGGAATGAGGGGAAGGGGACATTATTTAGAAGAAAGGATGATCGTTATCTGCTTTATTTGCCCGTTCGAGTGGTGGACGACACAATGTTTCCGTTTAAATGCGACGGTTCCATGCCTGTAAAAGTGAAATTCAACCCCGCAGAGGGCAAATTAATCGTGGAAAAATGGCGCGAAGAATAATCGCCGAATTTAACGCTTTTTTGTCGTGCTCGTACAGTCACATATTCTTTTAAAACATAGTAGCTTTGGCTTGGCTAAAGAGGTGCCCTAACATGTATGAAACTTACAAGTGCCCCATCTGCAAAACAGAATTTCAAAACCCCGAAGAACTAAGACAACACAGGCTCGCAACGCATAAGGGTCATATGCACTTCATCAAAGTCGAAACTTCATTATGAGGGCGCGTGTGTTGTTCGCCAACTATTTATCAGACAAACAAAACAACAAAAATGAGGAATCCTGATGAAAGAACTGACCGTAACCAGTTCCGCGTTTAAAAACAACCAGCGCATCCCAGAAAAATACACTTGTGTAGGCGAAGGCATAAACCCGCCGCTCTCCATTGAGGGCGTTCCCGAGGGCACAAAAAGCCTTGCATTAATTTTTGATGACCCCGACGCGGTGGGTGGAACCTTTGACCACTGGATACTCTACAATATCCCGCCCACTCAAAGTCAAATCGGCGAAAACTCTTCTGCTGGCATTGCAGCATTGAACAGCGACCAAGAACCCGTCTATGCACCACCTTGTCCACCACCCGGGAAAAATCACCGCTACGCTTTCAAATTTTACGCGTTGGATGCGACGTTGACTTTAGGCGTAAAAGCTGCCAAACGTGATGTTGAAAAGGCCATGAAGGGGCATATCCTCGCAGAAGGTAAGCTGGTAGGGTTGTTTAGCCGATAACGTCCAGCAGTATTAATGTGGCGGTTTTTAGTTTAATGTTAAATAGTATTTTGCTGATTAGTATTTGAGGAGATTTGAACCGCAAACTAACCTTAGCCTTCTCAGTAGCTTTGATTTTGGTTGTTGTTCTGTCGCTTTTTTTGGCGCAGCATTTACTTAGCTACAGCCAAGCTCAACCCCGAGAATTCTACTTAGGCGTCATGTTTGCATACGGCGATGACCCATCACAGGTGAAAGCGTTGGTTGACAAAGTAAAGGATTACACCAACCTCTTCATCTTAGGTTCAGTGGACCTGTTATCTGACGAATCAGCCCTCAACGAAGCCTGCGACTATATCTACTCTGCGAAACTAAACTTTATTGTTCAATTCCGCGGTCTCCAAATATACAACTACACCATCACTGACTGGATATGGACTGCACACCAAAAATATGGTGACCAGTTCTTAGGCATCTACCGTTTCGATGAACCCGGCGGAAACCAAGTTGACAACGGTCCCGCGCAACTCTTAAACAGCACAATCTACAAGCCAGGCATGACTTACTCAGATATGGCTCGCAGCTACGTGGGTAACCTCTCAGTTTTCCCATGTTATTATCTTGATTATACACCCAAAATGTTCACCTCAGACTACGCACTTTACTGGTTTGACTACAAAGCAGACTACACCACCATTTTCGCAGAATTCGTGGGCAACCAAAGCAGAGCACGCCACATCGCCCTATGTAGAGGCGCAGCAGAAGCCTTCGAGAAAGACTGGGGCGTAGTAGTGACCTGGAAATATGATCAGCCGCCGTACCTTGAGAGCGGCGAGGAACTCTACAGCGACTTAGCTTTAGCGTACAGTGCAGGCGCCAAATACGCCCTGGTGTTTAGCTACCCTGACCTCACGGAATTTGGAATCTTGGAAGAGCAGCATTTCGACGCTTTGAAGCGGTTCTGGAATACATTGCACAGTAACCCCGCAAGCTTTGGCACAAACAACCCCGAAGCCGCCTACATAGTACCCGAGGATTATGGTTTTGGTTTCCGAAGACCCGACGACACCATCTGGGGCCTGTTCCCGCCCGACGAGTACTCGGCTAAAATCTTTTACGACACCGAAACATTAACCGCCAAGTATGGTGCACGCCTAAACATATTCTACGACGAACCACCAATAGCCCCCCTACTGGCAAACTACACAAGCGTCTATTACTGGAACCAAACAATCCCCTAAACGCCCTTCAAATTTACCGCCTATTAGCAACTCTATTGAAACCGATAGCGGGTGTCTCAGTGATGACTGTTTTCAACCAAACCGGGCTTTTTTCTGCTTCTTTTTAGGCGCAGCCTTGGGCTTACTCATCGCAGAAGCTTTCCTCAAATCCTCGGGGGTGGTTGCGGTGAAAAAGGATTTGAAGTCAGGGTCAATCTGCTCAATAACCATCGTTGAGAGGTAACGTACGCCCCTTAGCTTCTCAACCATAGCTTCCATGTCAACTTCGCCGTCTGCCAACACCTTTTTTGCTACGTCGAGCGCCATTTTTGTGCAGTAAACAGCATGTAAGGGTTCGCATTCTTGGTTTGTCCATCGAGGAACCACTGCAGCCTTGCCAACGCACAACTCAAACAGCAACGAGATGAGTTCATGCGAAACAAAGGGGCTGCCCGCGGGTAAAACCAGTGTGTAGTCGCCTTTGGCTACTTCAAAACCCGCGATTGCCTGTGATAGTGTACTTTCGTCTTTGGTTTTGTTTACTGTAAACTTGATGTCGGGTGCGACGAATTTGGCGTAGGCGTCTGCGCATTCCTGCGAATCAACAACAACCACGATCTCGTCGATAAGGTCGCCTACTGCGTCGACTACGTAGTTGAGTAAGGGTTTGCCTTCTAACTCGGCAACAGCTTGAGCGCTAATTCCGCCTGCTAAAATAACTGCTGACCTATCCATAAGAACATCACACTGGAACACCTAGCAGGTATGGTAGAGTTTAAGTTTTTTGCACAGTTTGGAAGTGAAGCAAAAATGAAAGGGAGGGGGTTAGATTTCAGCTTTGCGTATGAGTTCTTCTGCGCTGTTGAGGTTTATTCGGTAGAACACAACGGTTATGACTGCGGAGATGACGGCGCTGATTATTACGGGGATCGTGAAGTCGATGGCGGCGAGAGATTCGAACGTGAGGTTAGATGACAGCATCATACCAAGCAATGAAGGTATAAACGGAGAAAGTATGCCCAAGGCCGCTAATGCACAGGCGCCTAAACTCAGGTAGGACCAAGAGGGCCGAATCATTCGGGGACGTGGTGTAACGGAGAAGTCTGCGCCCTTAAAGCCGATAGACAAGGCGATTGAGCCCACTGGAAAAATCAAGAAGAGCCCTTGTAGGAAGCCGACTGCGATTATGTTTACTGGTGGGTTGTAGAATAACGTACCGATTGTTCCTGTTATTAGTAGCGTGATTATCGCGAAGAAGAGAAGGAAAGCAAATTTGCTCTTAACCAAATTTTTAGGCGAGATGGGTGAAGCGTAGATTCTCCACACGGCTTCTCCTTCTTCACCTATCAACATGTTCCCAAGGGACATCGCCATGATGCTAGAGGATAACAAGAAGACCATTGCCAAAAACATTAAGCTGACTTCTTGAGGCGCCCCTTGATTAGTGATACCGATGGACTGCATCAGAGGGATTATGACGAAGACTACGGGTACGATGAATAAGCCGATTAGTTCTCTTCTGCGAGTAAATGAACGAATGTCTTTACGAATTATGGCTGCCTCTGCAGAGGTGAAACCGAGTTTACCCAGTATACCCGTTTTAGGCGTGTAGGTTCCGCCTGCTTGGATGCGGATTGCAGGTGGCTCGTAGAGGCCGAAGCGTTCGTTGAGTTTGACTGCACTAAGGTAAAGTGCGGCTATGAAGGCGGCTGTTAAGGCAATGAAGAGTGCACCTTCTAGGAGCATACCGTAGAATACATAGAAGAGTGTTAAACCTGGCCACACGAAGGGGATAAACCAAAATGAGCTTTGGAAAGTGGTTAAGCCTTGAATGAAGTTTGTGAATCCCTGTGTTATAGACAAGTAGACGACATAGAAGACAATGAAGAATGTGATTGAACCTATGAATCTGACCCAGACAGCTGCTCTGCCGCTTGACTTGTAGACTGCACCAGTGAAACGTACTTGGATGATTCGCAGGATTTCGGTAGTGGAGCTACCCATGAACGCCGCAGCCAACATAAAAACAGTTGTCACCAATGCGGGCAAGATTAATCCGTTGAGACCTGCGAAAACCAGCAAACCAGCCGCGAAGCCTATAGTCAACGCAACAGGCAACCCCATCAAATTGGCTAGTATAGATGCTAAGGTTTGCTCCTGCCAAGTGATGGGCAACCAGTAGTTTACCCGTGAGGTAACTTTCACGCCGCTCATCTGAATCTGCTGCAGCATCGAGAAGACGATGCTGAAAATCAACACCAACGTGGGCATGATTATGAAGAAGCCTAAAGCAGAAGTCTCAAGCGGCGGCAAAGAAATTTCGCTGGGGGACGAGTAGACTTCGGAGGCGATTGCGTTTGCGCCCAAACCGCCTAAGACACCGATTATGGCGGCAACCCAGTAAGGCCAATAAGCTAAAAAGCGATTTTCCTTGTAGCGGGTCTTTTTTACCCCGCGAATGAGCCTGCCTGATTTCCGTTCAACCCGAATCAGAGCGAGGACATTTTTCCAGTTCATCGGAGAAGTTCCTCAACGACGGGTTTTAAGTCGCCTGTTCCAGTTAATTTCAGGAATATGTCTTCTAAGCCGCTGCTAGGCAAACTTGCTTTTTCCCTAAGTTCATTCATGGAGCCCAACGCCAAGATGTTACCTTGATACATGATGCCTATTCTGTCACACACTGCTTCAGCGATTTCAAGCACGTGTGTAGATAGAATGGTGGTTACGCCTTGCAGTTTGAGTTGATGGAGCAAGTCTTTGACGATTCTTGCGCTTCGGGGGTCTAAGGCGTTTAGCGGTTCGTCAAGTATGAGGAGTTTGGGTTTGTTGAGAAACGCAGAGATTAGGCTGAGTTTCTTCTTCATGCCGTCGGAGTAACTGTTAATCATGTCGCCTTCTCGACCTTCCAGCTGGAGGGCTTTTAGGTACTCGTTTATGCGTTGCTGCTTTTCAGCGGGTGGCACGCCGTAGATGTCGGCTATGAAGTCTAGGTATTCTATGCCTGTTAGAAATTCGTATACGCTGGGTGATTCGGGGACGTATCCGACTTGTTGTTTGACTGCGACGGGTTCTTTCTGCACATCTAAGCCCAACACATGTACGGAGCCGGCGGTTGGCTGCACCAGTCCTAGGAGCATTTTTAGTGTGGTGGATTTTCCTGAGCCGTTGGGACCTAGTAGTGCGAAGATTTCGCCTGTTGGGATGGTTAGGTCGATGTTGTTTACTGCGACTAGTTCGTCGTAGCGTTTGGTTACTGCTTTGAGTTCTACTGCGTTTGAGGCATCCATGTTCAAATCACCAAATTTTTACCAAAATACAGTAAAGATTTACCTTTAAATATTTCGGTAAACTAAACCAGATACACCAACTCCCAATAGAAAGCCCACCATATATAAATCTACAGCAAATCCCACAACCAACAACGTCCCAAAAACCAACTCAACCCCCACAAAAAAGCCAACAAAATTAATTAAGACTGCCAAGTACATGGTACACAAAAACAGCAGAGCCCCAAAATGAAAACTGCCCTAAAAAAAGCCCTTTCTAAACGAGCAATCACCATCGCTCTAGTAGCCTTGCTCACAATGACCGCCATAAACACCTACCTGATTTTAGAGGGCACAAGGCAAGCCAACACAACCAACGTAGTAAACTACGATTTTGTCCTCTCAACAGAAAGCGGCACCTACAAACTCAAAAACATGTTAACAGGAATCATAACTGAGCACCCAAAAAGCGCCTCTTCAGCCCTCACTGCAGCCTTAACGTTGGGCAAATCCGTCTACCTAAACCCCGGAACCTACGAATTAACCGACGATGTCTACGTCAACAACAAATTGAACGCTAAAATCGTCAGCGACGGCGCAACAATACAAGGCAACGGTCACAAAATCGTAATCTACGGCAACGACTACACCACCTCACAGTACGGGTTGATTTCGGGTTTGACGATCATCAACGGAACCGTACGAGTTGAGAACTCTTTTGCCACAACCATAACCAACACCAAATTCATCAACGCCTCCACAGGCATAGAATTCGTCAACACCAACACCTGGAGCGAATACAACAAAGTTGAAAGCTGCCAATTCATCAACAACACCGAAGGTATCGCTTTCCGAACACCCGTCAACGGCACCCAAATCGGCAACGACATCGGAAACGCCACAGGCTCTTACGCATCCTCCGTGATCGAACGTTGCAACTTTAACCTCCAAGACTTCTCAGTAGGCATAAAGGTTGAAAAATGGGCCGAGTTCTCTGACAGCCAAATTCAAAACGTACGCTTCTGGATGGGCGAAAACGAACACCGCAGCAACCAAACCGCCCTCTACGTAGACGGCTCAATGTATCAGACGCTACTGTTCGGCGTCGTTTTTGAATGCTTCACCTCAGACCCCATCTACATATTTGCCATAGATTTGGGCCAAAACTGTGACCCCGCACCCGTACTTGACGGAGGCGTAAGCTTTCTAGGGAACTGGACTGCCCGCATTCATAATCCGTTTGGGATTTGGCTTTCAGGCGTCGGCAGCGTGTTCGAACGAGAAGTGTCGGTTCCCGTCGGCGTCAGCAACGTTTATGGAGAAAACCGAACCATCGAGTGCCGCCCCCTAAAAATCTTTAATTTTAAACCAAAAATTGAAGTTTCAGGCAGCTTCAGCCAAAACGAAATCGTCACAGTACGAATCCGAATTGAATACATAGACAACGTCGTATCCAGCGCCGTCACCCGAACCTTCAATGGTACAGGCTCCGCTTGGTTGACTGACGATGAGATGATGCAGCTGTATTCATCTCAAAGCATCGTTTGGTCCATCGTGGTTGACGCGAAAACAAACATGGGTTCAACTGGGGCATCGGTTAAGGTTACAGGTTATGGCACATCGGGTTAAAACTTGGCATGCATGAACTAAACTTAAAATCACCACTAAGGTATCGCTATTTAGAAATTAATTGGCTATATGTTGTGCGGTTAAATTAAATGAATTTTTGTGGGAAACTTACAAATACCCCGAAAATGTTTGAACCCGAGAGGAAACGCATGCTTAACGCCGCACAAGGCAACAGTGAAACAGACGGTTACCGCACGTTTTATCTTCTAACAGATGTAAAGAGAGCCAAAATAGCCCTGCTTTTCTTTATAATACCCGTGATTGGCTACGTTTTTAACGACTACAACTTTTTTGGTTTTTCAACAGTTTTCTTTGGTCTTGTAGCTTTGCGGTTGAGTCTAATTATAATCCTTGTGTTAAGCGCGTTTTTCATGGACAGAATAAAGAACTACCACACATACGACCGCGTAATGTTTTTGACAATTATCATAATGGCCGTCGGAGGCGGCATAGTAAACGTAATGCGACCCACTGACTTTGTAGTCCAAGCTTTAGTTACAATAATTGCTGTATTCGTTATTTTCTTACTTGTGCCTTTCCGTTTTCTTTACCAATGTATCTTATCTTTCAGTACCTCTTTAAGTGAAGCCTTAATCATTTTATTCATAACAAGACCAACAGAATCCGCTGTTCTGTTCACCATTCTTTTCGGAATCCTAATCTCAAACATAATCGCCGCTGCAGGCGCCTATCAACTGCATGGTTACCGCATAAACACCTACCGCGAATTCGTAAAAAGAAAAGAGGCACAAGAAAAACTCGAACAACACACCAAGAACCTTGAAGAACTCGTTGAGGAACGCACAAGAAAACTGCGAACAGCTGAACGTTTCGCCGCTATAGGTGAAACCGCAGGCATGGTGGGACATGATTTACGTAACCCCCTAACAGGCATATCAAACGCTACTTACTACCTTAAGAAAAAATACAGCCAAGAACTGGACAAAACCGGTAGAGATATGCTTGAGGTAATCGAGAACAACGTTGAGTACTCTAACAAAATAATCAACGACCTCCTCGATTATGCAGGAAACATAAACCTAGATTTGCAAGATACCACCCCCAAAGCGCTCGTCTCCGAATCTTTGGATATGATAACTCTCCCAAAGAATATAGAAGTCCACGATTTAACGGAAAATACACCTAACTTGACCTTAGACATGGTTAAGATGAAACGGGTTTTCGTTAACATCCTCAAAAACGCTATCGACGCCATGCCTGAAGGGGGACAACTGATCATAAAAAGCCAAGCAGAGGAAGAAACCGTGAAAGTTTCGTTTATAGACACTGGCGCAGGCATTTCGGTGGAAGAACTAAAAAAGCTCTTCCAACCCCTCTACACAACCAAAGCCAAAGGAATGGGTTTTGGGCTAGCGATTTGCCAAAGAATAGTCGAAGCCCACGGCGGAAAAATTGTTGTAGAAAGCACTGTAGGGCAAGGTGCGGTCTTTAAGGTTGAGTTGCCAATAAAAGCCACAAAAAACCAAAATAAATAACGTTCTTCTGTCCTATTGCTTGTTGGTCATTTCGTTTATTTGCTCTTCCATGGCGTGACCTCGGCAGTAAACAACCGCTTTCTGGATGCCTTCAACTTTGCTGGCGGCGTCGCGGATGTCTGCGGCTAACTTAAACGCGATGGGACAGAAGGGGCTTGTTGGAACAAATTCTACGGTAACGGTGCCAGGGGAGGTTTCTTTTACGCTCTGAATCATCTGCATCTCCTCAAAGGTTTGCCCTGTTTCAGGGTCTACTACTTTGCCTACTTCTACGCGGACTTTGTCTTCCAATTCAGTCATAAAATCTTCCTCATTCGGTAAAAGGAATATGAACTCCCATAACATATAAACTGATTGATTACCTCCAAAATGGGCAAACAGTTAAACAGTGACAAAGTATGAGTTCAGACGAAAAATGTATCTTCTGCAAAATCGTTGCAAGACAGGCGCCTTCAAGCATACTATACGAAGACAAAGACGTACTTGCATTTTTGGATATTCGTCCACTGAATATGGGGCACGCACTTGTTATTCCTAAAGCCCACTACGTCGACATATTTGACACTCCCGAACCACAGATAGGCCAAGTCCACCAAGTCGCAAAAAAACTCTCAACTGCAATAAAAAAGGCAACAAATGCAGATGGAATAAGCATCATTCAACAAAGCGGCGCTGCAGCGGGCCAAGACATTTTCCATATACATGTGCATGTTGTTCCGAGGTTTGCTGGGCAGACTTTGCCACGTTTTAGCGAACTCAAAGAAGTTTCCCGTTCGGCTTTGGATGAGATGGCGCACAAAATCAAGGTCTGCCTGCTCCCCTGAAGCTAATCACCTCCTATTTCTGCGTCAAAAAACCGCTTTGCAGACACTGGAAAAATCAGGTCAGGTTTCTCTTTTTCGTTTGTAGGGTTTGCCCCAATCCGCGTGCATGGCTCATAGATGCTTTCCTGTGGCGTCATCATTTGTTCTTTATATAGGGGGGAGAGGGCCGCAGAGACGTCGCGTGCCCCAGCGTTACGGATAAGGCTTCTTTTGCGCCATTAAAAGAGCGGGACCAAAAAAAGCAACAGACCTCAACGTAAAGTATCGAACAAAATTTTCAGGAACATATTTTCAGTATTTGCACTGAGAACACAATATATATTAGCATACTGAGTATTTTTCTGGATAATCAACCAGTAAATAGAGTAAGTGCTAAAAAAACGAATAACGGAGCCAAAAAATGGGGCTAACTACTCAACAAAACCAAAAAATACACGTCCTCCACGTAGACGACGATCCCAACATACTTTCAGTCTCAAAAGACATCCTCGAATGCGATGGCAAATTCCACGTTCAAACAGCAACCTGCGTAGATGAAGCCCTTAAAAAATTCAGCCAACACTCCTTCGACGCCATCATAAGCGACTACGAAATGCCTCAAAAAAACGGTCTGCAGTTTCTCGAAGAAATTCGCTCACAAAAAAACGAAATCGCCTTTGTCATGTTCACTGGGCGTGGGCGTGAAGAAGTCGCCGTTAAGGCTCTGAACTTGGGCGCAGACCGCTACATCAATAAAAACGGTGACCCCGAAGCCGTCTACTGCGAACTCGCTTACGCAATCGAAAAAATTGTGGAGCGTAAAAAAGCTCGAATGCAACTGGTTGAGGACGCGGAAAAAATTAATCAGCTCAACGAGAAACTCCGCGTGGTAGGGAGTTTGACAAGGCATGATATACGCAATAAGTTGACTGCGCTAAACGGTCAAGTGTATTTGTTAAAGAAGAAGACTAAGCAGGTTCCAGATGCCGAGGTGCACCTCAAAGAAATTGAGTTGGTCTGTAGGCAGATTGTTGAGTTGTTAGAGTTTGCGCATATTTATCAAAAATTAGGGGCTGAACAACTAAAGCGTGTAGATGTGGAAAAAACTGTGAACGATGCAATTGCGTTATTCTCCAACATCAACGGAGTAAAAATAACAAATCAATGTAGTGGGCTAATTGTTTGTGCAGATTCTCTTTTGCGTCAACTCTTCTACAATCTAATCGACAACTCAATTCGACATGGACAAAGAACCACTAAAATCTGCATCCGCTACGAAGATGACGGCTCACAAGTGAAGCTGATCTATGAAGATGACGGAGCAGGAATCCCTGCGAACTTGAAGAACAGCCTGTTTGACGAGAAAACCAGCCGCGGCGCGAACCATGGTCTTTACGTGGTGCGGCGAATATGCGAAGCTTACAAATGGAGTGTTAAAGAAGTGGGAGAAGCAGGTTTAGGTGTGAAATTCTTAATCAACATACCTAATTCATGTAGTAAGTTATCCCCGTTATAATGTACTGGATTGCAATTGCTGCGATGAAGAGCGCCATTACGCGAGCAATAACTAGAGAGCCAGTTTTCCCTAAAACGTGATATATAGGGTCAATGAATCTCAGAATAACCCAAGTCATTGACAAAACGATTACAACAGCTAAAATCGCCGCCAACTCACCATAGGTTTGTAGGTTGAATATGGTGGTGGTTATTGCGCCTGGTCCTACAAGCAACGGCATAGCGATGGGAACAGCGCCTAAACTTTCAGGTGAATCAGTCTCCTCTTTGATGCTTCCAGAAACTAAGATTCGTATTGCAATGATGAGTAACAGTATGCCGCCTGCGATTCCGAAGCTATAAATCGACAACCCAAATATGTTTAGAAGCTCCTGCCCTAAAAACGCAAAAACTAAAAGCAGCACAAACCCTACCAAAACAGCGACATTAAAAATTCGTTTTCTCTTTGCGGGCTCTATTTTTTCGGTTAACCCTATGAATATGGGAATGTTGCCGAATGGGTCAACGATAATGAACAACGCTATTACAGCGCGCGCTACGTCAGCTATGAAATCTACCGTAAATGATCCCAGCTGCTGTTATGGGTTAGTTGTATGTTGATAAAAAACATAGCGGAACGGGCTATTTGGCCAGTTTCTCCCATTCAGTCACTCTGTCCAAGAATTCTTGAACTGGTTGACCGCCAAATGTCCGTAGCTTATCCCTTAAAGGAACATTTGCGACCGCGGCTTTCTGGAATGCAGCCATCTCGTTTTGTCCATCAGCCAAATACACAAAACCGTCAACGCCGCCTACTCTGGCGCACCTTGCGGTAACAGTCAGCAATTCAGCGGGCGTTGGGACGTCTTGTGGGGCGTCGCCGGGGCCGTAAACGTAAAAGTTGACGTAGAAGGGCTTTTTGAGTAGTTTCTTGAAGGCGCGTGTCAGCATTTCCCAATACCATGGTGTGGCGTAGTTTTTGCTGAACATTACTGCGTTGAAGGTGTCGGCGTATTTGGCGAAGTCGTCGAAGTCTACGCCGTATCGTTCCAAGGAACTTACGGGGTCGGGTTGGAGGCTTAAAACGAGTTCTTTTTTTACTACATCTCGTATTTGCGCCATGTAGTCTGTGACTACTTTGCGGCGCCACTCAACCCAACTCAAGCCGCTTTTTTGGAACAAGTCTTGGCAGCGTGGGCAAGTGCAGTGGCTGTGGTCGGCGAAGTAGTGACTGTTTAACCATATTCCTTGTGATTGTCGGTCGACTTCGGCTATGTATTTGAGTTGTTCTTCTCGGTAGTCTGGTTGTGTTGGGCAAAGGACGCTCCAGTAGAGGTTGAAGTTGTTGTTTCCAAACTTTGCTTGCCCTAATGGTGATTGTGAGATCCAGTCGGGGTGAGTTTGTCCTGTTGCTGTGTCTGCAAATACAGCTATGTTGCTATGCATGTCTGGTTGCGGGTTGAGCCGTATTCCAGTTTCGGGTTTTATTCGGAAAACGTGGAAGTCAAAGCCTTGAGGCTTGTGGGGTTGAAAGGTTAGTGAGCCTAATTTCATGGTGGTCGCCTTATGAGGGGCAAAGAAGGGTTGTTTCGTTATAAGGTTTTTGTGCAAATGCGTTTATGGCTTGTTTTTTGTGGTTAAAGGAGTTTTCTGTGCTGCGATAGTGAAAGTCTGATTTGGCTTTTTTAGGGGTGATTAGCTAAACAATTGAGTAGTTTGTTGTTTTAATGCTACTCAATTGGGTAGTTTTAAATAGAAGTGAGTTATATGTGTGCAGTTAAGACTGAAATTGCCGAACAGTCGTTAATCCTGAACGGAAACCCATGAATGACTGAAACAAGCGTGCCATAACATGATGAAAACAAAAACAGCAAACGAGAAGGTCCACCTTGAGAACAAAAATAGCTCAAAAAACAGAAATCGACAAAAAAGACATCCAAATCCTAACTACGCTACAAGATGACAGTCGCGTAAGTTGTAGAAAACTCGCAAGCAAATTAGGCATGTCCGGAGTCATGGTTGCCGCTCGGATTAAAAATCTAGAAGACAAAGGCTTCCTTAAAGGGTACACTACACTTTTGGATGCGGTAAAGTTAGGCTATGATTTAACGGTCGTCATCTTCTTTCAGATTGAGGGGGGATACCTCAAGAATCTGGCGACGAATCTCTCGCAGATGGCAAATGTTATTGCTGTTTATGAGATTACTGGCGAGTTTGATATTGTGGCGGTTGTTAAGCTTAAGGATCGGGAAAGTTTGAATGCTTTGATTAAGGATTTGCTTGTGACGCCTCATATTAAGAAAACGATGACTAACATTGCGCTTAATGTGGTCAAAGAGGATTTTGGGGTAAAAATCTGGTAGCTTTTTTGATGACTGTAAACTCTTTGTTTGTTTTTTCTTGTGTTTATCTATTATTTTGCTATTTTGATGTAAATTTTTTCAGTTTTTCTTAAAAGTTATGAACAAATCACAACTACGCTTATATTAGCTACCTGCCAACCGTTGTTTAAAAAAAATGGTGAAAGGGAAAAATGAAAAAAATACAGATAATAACAAAAGCAACAACTCTGGCACAAAAAGCATTAGAAAAACACTCAGCACTCTTCATGAAACGCAAATTTTTCATACTCGCAGGCATACTCGTCACATGCTTAGCAATGAGCGTTGGTCAAGCGTTTGCACAAACCACTAACCCGCTGGCAGATACAGGCACAGGCGTAAGCATCGCTTGGACACTCACTATGGGCTGCCTTGTGTGGTTTATGCAGCTCGGCTTCGCATTCTTAGGAGCAGGCTACATACGACAGAAAAACCAAGTAAACTACTGGACTAAAAGCTACATCGACCTTTCCGTCGGTGTAGTGGTCTTTGCGTTAGTTGGCTTCGGTTTGATGTTCGGTGGCTCAGGAGCAGCCTTCCCAACAGGTTTTGACGCTGCAGGAGAAGCAATTTACACAACTCTTCCAGGTCTAGACGCTGGAAACGCTTTCATTGGTTGGAGTGGGTTTGCATTAACTGGCGATGCCTACAACGGATTAACACTGGTGTACTTCTTCTGGCAGGCAGTTTTCGCAGCCACTTCAGTGACCATCGTTGCAGGAATGGTTGCAGAAAGAATGAAGTTCAAAGCATACCTCCTTTATGCTGTGCTCATCAACATCCTCATCTACCCAATCTACGGACACTGGGTCTGGGGTGGCGGATGGCTGGCAGAATTAGGTGCAGTTGACTTCGCAGGTTCAGGCGTTGTTCACGCTGTCGGTGGCTTCACAGGTTTAGCTGCATGTTGGCTGATTGGACCTCGGCTTGGAAAATACACTAAGGACGGTAAAGCACGGAGCTTTGGCTACACTAACGTTCCATACATCGTCATCGGTACAATGATTCTCTTCTTCGGCTGGTTCGGTTTCAACCCTGGTAGCACTTTGACGACTCTGGATCTTCGGACACCTATCGTTGCAGTAACCACATACCTAGCTGGTGGTGCAGGTGGTGTGATGGCTGTTGCAATCAGCTACCTCGACCGTAAGCACTTCACAGGACCAGACATTCAAGCGGTATGTTGTGGTGCACTAGCAGGTTTAGTCGCTATCACTGCGTCATGTGCTTATGTTGCACCTTGGGTGGCCATAATCATAGGCTTAATCGCAGCTCCATTGGCAATCTACGGTAACTTCTTCGTTGAACGCAAACTAAAAATCGATGACCCAGTCGGCGCATTCGGTATCCACGGTATCGGCGGTATCTTCGGTCTAATCACAGTTGGCTTGTTTGCAGATGGAACATATGGCATACAAGGGGTCCTCTTCAACGGCGCAGCAGGTGTAGACCAGTTGGTTGCGCAGATAATAAGTGCAGCAGTCTGCGCTGGCTTCGCATTTGGCATGGGCTTAGTGATCTTTGGCATAATAAAGTACACCATTGGTCTTAGAGCTCCAGTCAAAGAGGAAATCGAAGGCTTAGACAAGACAGAACATGGCTTTAGTGCTTACCCAGAAGTTGAGATGAAACCTGAAGCAAAAGAATGGGTTACTCCTCCTTCCGGGGACGAAAAACAGAAGTAGCAAAAAGGAATCTGCTACAACCCCCTCTTCTTTTCTTTTGTACATTTAATGCGTGTATTATCTGGAAATTTATCTTCATATTCACTAAATTATTGAAATAGTGTTTACAATTTCTTAAAAGTTATGAACAAATCACAACTATGCTTATATTGAAATCAGTGGGTGTAAAGGGAAAAAGCTAGGAGAGTAAACCACGTCACCCACAGAAGCCCAAATCCTAATTCTTCCCGTATTCATAGCATGCTATGCGCTTGCCCTTAGCCGAAAAGTAAAACTTGCATACGTATCAATCGGCTCTTTAATCGCACTAATCCTTATCGGAGTCATATCGTGGCAAGCCACCATTTTCGAAGCCATACAATGGGACGTTCTAGCAGTCATCTGGGGCTTCATGATGGTTTCATTCGTCTTTTCAGAAAGTCGAATGCCCGAGTTCATAGCTAACAAAATCCTCACCCACATAAAAACTGAAAAATACGCGCTATTGGCAATATGCTCAGTAGCAGCTTTCCTCTCAGCATTCATGGCAAACGTAGCTGTGCTATTTTTAATGGCACCTGTTGCCATACAGATCGCCAGAAAACTCGGTTCCCCACTATTCCCCTACATCGTATCCGTCGGTGTATCTGCAAACATGGTTACAACAACCACAATGATTGCCGACCCGCCAGCGCTCATTTTAGCCATACAAACAGGTTTGACACCGCTAGATTTTTACTGGTTCCAAGGTAGACTGGGCTTAGGCGCAATTACAGCAATCGGCGTTACTGCAGCATTACTGACACTGCTTGTGATATTTCGAAAAATGACCAAACAAATTGACTTCGAACCAGAAAAAATAAAAACAAAAAAACTCCCCTCAGTTCTCTTCGTTGCAGGAGTAGTAGTTTTAGCTTTAGCTCCAAGCTTAGACATAAACTTAGGTTTGGTGGGTGTAGCAGTGGGGTTACTGGCTTTGATAATCGGTGGAAAAAACGCCAAACGCATGCTCATCGAATTCGACTGGAATTCATTGATCTTCTTAGCAGGCATCTTTGGAGTAATCTACGCACTAACCACCTCAGGGCTGTTGATGGATTTCTCGCAAGCCGTTATCAACTTAGGCATAAACAACCCAAGCATCTTGTTGGTGTTCGTAGTTTGGTTATCAGTCGGGTTATCCTGCTTCATAGACCCCAATGCCTACACGGTTCTGATGATTCCCGTATGCCAACAGTTAGCTCAATTCACCAGCATGAGCGCTTGGCCTCTGCTCTTTGGCACTCTTATCGGCACAGGCAGCGGCGCAAACATCTTGCCAATGGGTGCAGCTACCAACGTATTCGCCTGCGGTCTGCTTGAGAAAAACAGTTGCCTAGTAAGCACCAAGGAATACATCAAGATAGGGTTGCCGCTATCGGTGGTTGCAGTGGCTACAGCGAACGTGTTGCTGTGGATTTTCTGGATATGATAAAGATAATTAAGGAAAAGGGAGAAATAGTATGTCTGAAAGCAATATGGTTCACAAAAAAGGTCGAAACTTTAGGGAAATAATAGAGGCTGAAAAACACCGGGGTATTGTAATTAAAAAAATTATGCGTGCCCTTACCAGCATCGATACGTCGGTGCTTTATGGGGGTTCATTCCTGTTTACCTTCCTTGTTTTAGCTGCAATCTTCTACTATTTGCTTATGCCAAGCGTTTTTGTTTGGGCTGGTATTTTGGTTGTTGCTGCATTGGTGAGTTCTTTGTTGGCGATGAAGATTACAAATGCACTTAGAAAGAGTCAATGGAAATATCGGACTCTTTAACTGTTTTCTTTTTTTTGTTTTAGTTGTTTAGTTTTAACTTTTGTTTTTTGATTGGATGGCTGTGTTTTTCTATGGTTTTTTTGTGTTTGTTTGAGTTTATTTTTTGTGATTTTTTGGATAAATTTTGATTTTTTTGTTTTATCATTAGATTTTAGTGAATGTTTAGCGCTTTTTTTAACTGTTTTTAGAACGTGCATTCAATTATGTGTTTTTTTTACAATCAAACGGATACTTTTAAATACGAGAAGTGTGATAAATGCTCAACAAATAATGAAAATACTAAACAAGTGTTAAGAGGTAAATGAAAAATGGCATCAGGAGATATAGCTTGGATAATAACCGCAACCGCCCTAGTCATGCTTATGACCCCTGCACTAGGATTCTTCTACGGAGGTCTAGTCCGCAAAAAAAACCTCGTATCAACCATCGTACAATGCTTCGTCATCTTTGCAATCATAAGCATCGTCTGGGCACTCTGGGGCTACAGCCTCGTGTTCGGACAATCCTACGGCGGCTTCATAGGCTTCAGCCCAGGATTACTGGGCCTGGGCAGTCTTGGCATAAGCGACGTCAACACAGCCCTCGCAACAGAAATACCTGAACTGCTGTTCTTTGCTTTCCAACTCAAATTCGCAGCCATCACACCCGCACTAATCATTGGTGCATGCGCTGAACGCATACGCTTCAAATCACTACTCATCTTCATGGTACTATGGTCAACACTCATCTACGTTCCAATTGCACATTGGGTCTGGAACCCAGACGGCTGGTTAAAAGGCTTAGGCGCCATCGACTTCGCAGGAGGCATCGTCGTACACGTAGCAGCAGGCATATCCGCATTAGCAGCCGCCTTAGTCGTCGGTCGAAGAAAAGGTGCCGCTTGTCCAACTGGGAAGGAAGGCGGTTCAATACCTTGGAAGAGCCACATGGAAAAACTTGACGCACCACCCCCAGCGTTCAAACCAACAAACATCCCATACGTACTACTCGGTGCAGCGCTACTGTGGTTTGGCTGGTTCGGGTTCAACGCAGGTAGCGCCCTTGCCGCCAACGACATAGCAGTCTCAGCCCTCGTCACTACAAACTTGGCCGCAGCAGGCGCCGCAGTCAGTTGGATGCTATCAGACTGGGTAATCAAAGGTAAACCCTCAGCAGTAGGCATAGCCATCGGAGCAGTAGTTGGACTCGTCGCCATCACTCCTGCAGCAGGTTTCGTCAGCGTCCCCGCAGCTATGATAATCGGTTTAGCAGCAGGTGTGATCTCAAACGTAGTTGCTAACTGGCGAGCAGGCAGATCCCGAATAGACGATACACTCGACGTATTCGCATGTCACGGTGTAGGTGGTATTTGGGGTTCAATCGCTACAGGCATATTCGCCTCAGCAGCAATCGGTGGAGTCAACGGCTTAATCTTTGGAAACGTAGCGCAATTCCTATCCCAACTCGGTGCACTCGCTGTCGTTATTCCGTTTGCGTTCTTCGGCTCGTATGCATTGCTTAAAGTGGTGAACGTCTTCTCGCCGCTTAGAGTCAGTGAACAAGCAGAAGATGCAGGCTTAGACTTAAGCGAGCACGGCGAAGAAGCATACCAACTCGATTAAGCCCAAAGCTTAATCCCAATTTTCCTTTTTGTTTTTTTATCTGATTTTAATCATGGATGATTTTCTGACATATGTGTTGTTTTTAATTTTGACATTTTGTGTTGTTATTGGCAGGTTTTTGAACGATTTTTCGATTAATCTCTTTATTGTGGATGTTTGTTAAATAAATGGGTGGAGTTAGCGTTGATTATTGGATATTTATCCAAATTTAGTTGTTTAATCGATGCATATGTATAGTTTAAATACAAGCTTGCGTAAAAATGAGAAACAATAAACCACATACAGGGAACAGAATGGAAAACGCAGCAGACATCGCATGGCTACTCATGTCCACCGCACTCGTAATGTTAATGACCCCCGCGTTAGCCTTCTTCTACGGCGGCTTAGTCAGAAGAAAAAACCTCGTCTCCACACTCGTTCAATACATAATCATCTTTGCAGTAGTCAGTCTCGTTTGGTTCTTTTGGGGCTACAGCCTCGTATTCGGTCCCAGCGTAAACGGCTTAATCGGCAACCTCTCACTTGTGGGCTTAAACGGATTAACGATAAGCCATGTAAACGAACTTTATGCTCCGGTTATTCCTGAAGTTTTGTTTTTTGCGTTCCAACTCAAATTCGCCGCAATAACTCCTGCACTCATAATAGGTGCATGCGCTGAACGCATACGTTTCAAATCCCTACTCATCTTTGTGCTCTTATGGTCAACCTTAATCTACTCCCCCATAGCACACTGGGTCTGGAACACAAACGGGTGGCTTCACGTCTTAGGCGCCTGGGACTTCGCAGGAGGCATAGTTGTACATGTTGCGGCAGGAATGTCTGCTTTAGCGGCGGCATTAATCGTGGGAAGACGAAAAGGCTGCGTTTACTGGAAAGACAAACTCAGAGCATTAAACCAAAAAGGACCCGCCTTACCCGCCATGGGCTCAGAATTCAAACCCACAAACATCCCATACGTCATTTTAGGTGCAGGTTTATTGTGGTTTGGCTGGTTCGGATTCAACGGCGGCAGCGCTTTAGCCGCTGATGACATCGCAGTTTCAGCTGTCATCGCAACCAACTTGGCTGCTGCAGCCGCGGCTGTCAGTTGGATGATTCTGGATTGGGTGATCAAGGGGAAACCTTCCGCTATCGGCATCTCAGTAGGTGCAGTCTGTGGTATAGCAGCGGTCACCGCGGCTGCAGGCTACATCATTTACTGCTGCAGTTATCATCGGTCTCGCTGCAGGTGTGATCTCAAATTTGGTCGCTAACTGGAGAGCAGGCAGATCCCGAATAGACGATACCTTAGACGTATTTGCTTGCCACGGTGTTGGCGGCATAATCGGGGCAGTCGCTGTCGGGTTGTTTGCAACAGCCGCAGTTAACCCTGCGGTTCAAGGATTATTCTACGGTAACCCTGCTCAGTTGGGCATACAAGTGTTAGCTGTCGTTGTGGTAGCTGTTTTCTCTTTTGTCGGTTCATATTTGCTGTTGCGGTTTGTTGATTTGTTCTCGCCTGTGCGTGTAAGTGCAAAAGAGGAGGACGAAGGTTTGGATTTAAGCCAACATGGCGAAGAAGCGTACCACCTTGACTAATGCTCTGTTAGTGGGCGCTCTTTTGGTTGTTGATGTGACCCGCTCGCTAATTTCAACTATACCCAAAGGATATGACAGAAACATCCGATTTAACGTCAGCAAATATGGCGCATTACAGACTTGTTGTGGCGACTTCGGCAAGTTGTTCAGTTTAGTTGGGTACCTTGAGGGGTCTGATTTTTTATAGAGCACCTAAAAGGGGTGCATACAAATTCATATCTGAATCTGCGGGGACACGCGACGTCTCTGCCGCCCTCTCCCCTCCCTTATATAAACTCGGATAGCAAGGAAAATTATGGGCGGCTGCGTGTTTGTCGTGGAGAAATTCGTAACTAGATAATACTTCAAAAAACTTGTAAGTTGAATGGACGCGTATTTTAGTTGCTTGCTCAGTCGCCGTTGTCGTTTTCTGTGTTTTCTTCTTGAGCTATCCCTCGATGATTTTGGGCGGGTTCTTTTTTGCGGCCTAAAGCAAAAACGCCTACGGTTGCGAGAACCGCCGTAGTTATGATTACCACGACTGCGACGTTGATGAACAGATCAGCATACATCAACCCATACTGTGTAGGTAATGTTGCAAGCACAGCCGCAGCTAACCCCCGAGTTAGAACAAACGTCATTATGGAGCGCTCTTTTTTGAGGCTACTTTTGGCGGTTGTTATCCAGACGGCTCCGAATCGGGTTATAAAAAGTACTGCTGAGAGTAAGATGCCCATCAAGAAGATGTAGACTGTGGAAAATGAGAAGATTATGCCTAAGAAAACAAAAAAGAAAGTCCGAATGAGGAAAGCGATTTCTGATTCAAACCGTTTTAGACCTTTGCTTACTGAGAGAGTGACTTTTTCATCCGTTGGTTTTAGGTAACGTGTTAATTTGACTATGTCTCGTTCGTTGCCTAAGATTAAACCGAAGACCAATGCACTTAATGCCCCGCTGCCTCCTATGCTTTCTGAGACGGCGTAACCTAGCAAGACAATTCCTAACGTCAACATATAGTAAAACGGCATCGCAAGCACTTTTTTTAGTGCAAAAAGCCAAACGAAACCTGCGATTAAGCCAACGATGAGTCCAATCAGAATCTTTCCCGTTATGCCTAACCCTATTGCGAGTAGGTTGGCTTCGCCTGTAACTATTACATCTAGAATAGATAAGCTGATGACAACGCAGAGTATGTCAGTTATTGCTGATTCTAGGATAAGAATCGTGGATCCTTGGTCGCTTAGTTTTATTTTAGATGTTAATGAAATGACTACGATGGAGCTGCTGCCGCCGAATATGCTTCCAAACAGCAAACCATAGATTAGAGGCACCCCGAAAGCGACAACAGTGAAAATGCACACGCCTATTACGCTGAAAACAAAACCCAAAACAGCTAACAAAAGTGCTTTGCGGCTGCTTGATAGGACACGTTTTATGTTTAAGCCCATGCCGCCGTCGAATAGTATGTACGCTAACGCTAGGGCTGCGATGAAGGGGGCAAAGCTTTTGACGCTTGTTGGGTCGAAGACGCCTAAGGCTGGACCGAAGAGGGCGCCCAGAAAGATTAGTATGAGCATGTCGGGTAAACCTGTTTTTTTGAACAGAAAGTTCGCGGTAAACCCAATCAGGACTATGAGAGCGCTTATGGTTAGGGCGATGGATACGGCGTCAGCCAAGTGGTATCATCCGTTATTTGTTGTCTTTGTTTTTAAAATTTACGAAATATCCCTATTTAATATTCTGTATATATTTCCTGACCTTTTAAGAGGGTTAGTCAATAAACGTTGACAAACAAAACCGCTTCTTTGTCAAGGTTTCTTAACGAAAAAAGCTATATGGCAACATAACCGAAGGGTGGGTGTGGGCAGGCATGGTTGGGGTGCTTGGTAAACGGCGAGGGATTCTTTGCATATCAGTTGCGGTTCTGATTGCCGCCTGCTTTTTGAGCATCCAAAGCATCGAACCCGCCAGCAGTTGTTACGGTCCACACATAACCGCAGATATTGACCGCACACAAGTCAACCTAAACGAAACTGTGACTTGCACGGGCAAAGTGTGTCCTGCCGCTGAAAACAAGACTGTACGGTTTGCTTTCACTCGCCCAGACTACACCTACATCGAACAATACGTATTGACTGATCCGGTCACGGGGAACTTCACAGTTACTCAGAAGCTTGACATGGTGGGGTATTGGAACATTTTTGCCATAGACGGCCACATATGTGACCGATTATTCGCTGAAGTCACGGATCCCCAGAACCCTGATGCGCCGCTTCCAACTCCCAGTGTAGCTTTAAACTATAAGCCTAACTATTCTGTCATAGGCGTCACAGCAGTTTTCCTAAGCTTGGGCACGGCTGTGTTCTATTTTGGGACCAAAAATCAGACACGAAAAATCACTGCCATCAGGACTTTTGTTCAGATTGGTTTAATCTTTGTTATCTTCTTCGGCATATTCATCGACCACTACAATTACCCAGTTCCAGCCGCGCAGATTTCAACCCACGAATTAGACATAGCAACCAACGTTTTAGGTGTCGATATGCCTGACGGGCTTCCTTTGCCCCTGTATAGTTGTTACTATCCCTGTGGTAGAATTGGAACCTGCGCTTTGTGGCAAATTCAAGCCTACATTTACCCGTTCTTTGATGTAGGGAGCGGTTGGGGTGTACATTACGCTTCAGAGGGGGTACTTAGGTTGGCGGTGGTTTTCGGCATAATCATCATAGCGGCGATTTTATTGGGGAAGGTTTTCTGCGGTTGGGTTTGCCCCTTTGGTTTGTACTTGGATTTGATGACTCGCCTGCGTAAGGCGCTAAAAATCAAGCGTAGAGCGTTCTCAGAACGGTTTAATGAACGATTCCACCAATTAGGCTACGTTATCTTGGCGCTTACAGTAATTCTCAGCGTAGTTTTCGCCTCCCAAGCCCTGACAGGCACTCAACTTGTTAGTGGAACCGAACGGGGTGGCTACATCTACACCTACTTCTCGGCGCCCTTCTGCCAAGTGTGCCCCATGAAACCGTTATGCCTCTTAGCGGAATCCAGTGTCGGCTTAATGCGACCCGAGTGGCTGGTGCAGAATACAACAGGTCAGTTCTTTGAAGTAGGTTTCTACTTGACCTCAACTAACCTAATCATTTTGGCAATCGTCAGCATTGCAGCGTTCTTCTTTAGGCGTTCATGGTGCCAAATTTGCCCGCTGGGCGCGTTAATCGCTTTGTTCAACCGTTTTCCTCCGTTTAAGTGGATTTCAGGTGTACGCTTGAACAAGGTTGAGGAGAAATGTACCAAATGTGGCATTTGCAAACGTGTTTGCCCGACCCAAGTTAAAGATGTTTACGAAAAGAAGGGCGGGGACGTAGCCAACTCGCAGTGTATCTATTGTTTGCGTTGTGTAGAGATGTGCCCACAGGAGGATTGCCTGCAACTTAAGCTTTTGGGCAAGAAAGTTGCCACATCAAGGAACTGGTTAAATAAATCTGACACACTAAAATTGGAGTAAAAGAGATATGACAATGCAGAAAAAAGTAGTTGTAGTTGTTGCGGTTGCGATTTTGGCTGTGTCCCTTCTGGCAGGTTTTGTCTTCACAGAATCCCCTCAAGCAAGTCAGCAACAACAAACAGTCATGCAAAACATCATAATCAGACCGGACGGCAGCTTTACACCCGCCGACGCACCTATCGCACGCAACGGCGAAGTTTACACTTTTACAGACAACATCTACGGTACAGTAAAAATCCAGAAAAGCAACATTATACTCGACGGTGCAGGCTACACGTTAAGTGGTCCTTACAATGGGTCGCAGGTAAACGTGTGGGTAGTCGGTAACGGTCCCAATCAGTCACCAGATTTAGTTGCTGAGTACATAATCGGTGTGGATTTAGGCGGGAAAACAGTGGAAGGCATAACAATTCAAAACCTCAACGTTAAGAACTTTAGCATCGGCATGTACATGTGGACAAAAAACAACACCGTAACCCATTGTGCAGTTTCAGAGAGCATCTTGGGTATAATGTTGTCAGGTTCAAACACAACTGTCACCAACAACTACCTTGCATACAATAAGCAAGGCCTATTCTTTGGTTTCAACGGAGAAAATGAGTTAATCCCCTTAGACGTCCACATCAGTCACAACGGTTTTGTCGAGAACGAGGTACAGATTAACGGCTGCTTCTGCGAAGATTACCCCGAAAACGAGGAGCCACACGCGTGGGATAACGGTAGAGAGGGCAACTACTGGAGTGACTACAACGGCACCGACGCAGACAAAGACGGAATCGGCGACACCGCCTACGTGGTTGATGTTCAAAACCAAGACCGCTATCCACTGATGACAAACCCCGCGCAGATACCAACCCCCACGACACAGGCAACCCAGGCTTTGCCGATGCAGTGGTTGACCTTTATTGCAGGTGCAGCGTTGGTTGCAGTAGTGACTTTCGTTTTGGTTCGCAGGTTTAACAAGCCGCAATAGTCTTGTACGTTACTCTTTTATCTCCTAATCTGATTAAGTGTTAGAGGGGTTGTTTTACAGTGAAGGTTGTTGCGTTTAATGGAAGCCCAAGAAAAGACGGAAACACCGCCGCTTTAATCAATCATGTCCTTAAAGAACTTCAAGCAGAAGGAATCCAAACAGAATTCATCCAACTCGGCGGCCAACAAATCCACGGCTGCATGGCCTGTGGCACTTGTTGGAAACTCAAAAACAAAGAATGCAAAATAGTAAACGACAACATCAACCAATACATCAAAAAGATTGCTGAAGCCGACGGCGTAATCCTTGGTTCCCCGACGTACTTTTCGATGATGACCCCCGAGTTGAAGGCGTTCATCGACCGCGCGGGGTACGTTGCCATGGCGAATGATTACTTGTTTAGGCGTAAAGTGGGTGCTGCAGTTGTTGCGGTTCGCAGGGCGGGAGCCATTCCAACGTTTGATGCTATAAACAACTTTTTCCTCATAAGCGAAATGATAATCCCCGGCTCGTCCTACTGGAACGTGGGTGTGGGGTTAAACAAGGGTGATGTTGAAATGGATGAGGATGGGCTGGAGACGATGGCGACTTTGGGCAAGAACATGGCTTGGCTAATTAAGAAACTGCAACCCAAAACTGCTGATGAATCGGCTCAATCTTCTTTTTTCAATCAAACCTAAAACTGAAAAACAAAAGTGGGGAAGTGCCGTTTAGGCACTCTTGTTTTACTTCATTATGGCTGCGAGGTCTTCGTCTGCTGTCTTTATGGGCATGATGTTGAATTTTTCGACGAGCACTTTTAGGATGCCTGGTGTGATGAAGGCGGGGAGGCTGGGTCCGATGCGGATGTCTTTTATGCCCAAGTACAGCAGCGACAGCAATATAGCGCAAGCTTTCTGTTCATACCATGATAGCACCATCGAGAGCGGTAGGTCGTTAACGCCGACTTTGAATGCGTCTGCGAGTGCCATGGCGATTTTTACTGCGCTGTAGGCGTCGTTGCATTGGCCGATGTCGAGGAGTCGTGGGATGTCGTCGATTGTGCCGAGTTCTTTGTCGAAGAAGCGGAATTTGCCGCATGCCAACGTTAGGATGATGGTGTTTTTGGGTGCTTTTTCTACGAATTCGGTGTAGTAGCTGCGTCCAGGTTTAGCTCCGTCGCATCCGCCGACAAGGATG
This sequence comes from Candidatus Bathyarchaeota archaeon, assembly GCA_026014685.1. Classification (NCBI taxonomy): domain Archaea; kingdom Thermoproteati; phylum Candidatus Bathyarchaeota; species Candidatus Bathyarchaeota archaeon. The sequence continues at coordinate 92,850 of JAOZHW010000005.1, read as the reverse complement.
AAGCGTTTGATGTGGCCGTTCTTGACTGACTCTATGACTTTGCCTGCTACGCTTAGGACTGCGTTTCTGCCGAATCCGACAAGAACTGATTTGCCTTCCACATCATCTGGGAACCCTGGCAATTCGAGTGCTTTGTTGATGACTGGTGTGAAGTCTTTGCCCTCAATGTGGGTGACGCCTGGGTAGCCGACGGGGCCTGAGGTGAAGATGTTGCCTTTGTAGCTTTCGACAGGGCGCTGGATGCAGTTGGTGGTCATGAGGATGGCGCCTGGGAACTGGGCGAATTCTTTCTGTTGGTTTTGCCATGCTGTGCCATAGTGGCCGTAGAAGTGTGGGTACGCTTTGAGTTTGGGGTAGCCGTGGGTGGGGAGCATTTCGCCGTGTGTGTAGACTGTGATGCCTTTGCCTTCGGTTTGTTTTAGTATGTGTTCTAAGTCTATGAGGTCGTGTCCTGAGACAAGGATGGCTTTGCCTTTTTTGTGACCAAGCGGCACTTTGGTGGGGACGGGGTGGCCGTAGGTTTCGGTGTTGCCTGCGTCCAGCAGCTCCATGGCGCGGATGTTGATTTCTCCGCATTTGAAGACTAAACTGACAAATTCGTTTACGCCCAGAGCCTTGTCCAGCGGGGCGGCTAAGCCTTCGTAGATGAAGTCGAAGACTTTTTGGTCTTTTTTGCCCAGTAGGTATGCGTGGTAGGTGTAGGCGGCGACTCCTTTAAGTCCAAAAGTGAGTAGCCACTGCAGCGAATGCAGGTCTGGGTTTATGGTTGGGTCAGAGTTTATGCCGTGTTGTTTGCCTTGTGCAACTAACCCCTCGATTGTGCTTTCAAGCGGCGTATGCGGGACAGTTACGTTAGTTTGTTTGTGTAGTTGTTCGTGGAGTTCAGCTGTTTTCTTTATGTAAGCTACGATTGCTTCTGGGTCAAAGTTCACGTTAGTTAACGTGGCGAATAGTGCTTCGCATACGAACGCGTCGACTTTGTTGTCTGTCCAGCCTGTTTTTCTTGCTTGGAGTGCATGTTGGCTGAGTTCTCTAAGTTTGTATACTAGGAGGTCTTGGAGGTTGGCGACTTCGGGTGTTTTGCCGCAGACTCCTGCGACGGTGCAGCCTGTTCCTTTGGCTGTTTGTTCACATTGGTAACAGAACATTTGGTTTTGGCTCATAACTGTTCACTATACACAGTAGATGGGTGGTTTTGTAAATAGATATTGCCCCTAACATCTTAGGGATATCGCCTGAATTACTCAGTGCACCTAAAGTTCCCGCTTAAAATAATGCTCAAGCAGACGCCGCGTTCCCCGCCGCATAATCTCAGACAACGTCGCAGGACTTATCCCAAGCTTCTTAGACAACTCAGTCGTGTCGATTTGTCTGGGAAAATCAAAAAACCCACTTTTCAGAGCTAACCAAAAAATCCGCTCCTGATTCTCCGTTAAAACCCCGATTTGCTGCTCAAACTTGCCCACTTTACGCACATTAACCTTGTAGCCTGCTTTCTCCAAATCAGAAATAATGCCCCTGTACGCGTCGGGGGTAGGCACCATAAAACTGTAGCTTATGATGTTTCCCTGCACGCTTTTCCCTGAAACCAAAAAAGCATCATGCCCCAAAATCGTGTTACAAACCCCGCAGCCTTCGCTCTCCAGCCAAACCGCGGATTTGCCTTCCACGTGGCCTTTGGCGGTGAGTTCTTTGGGGACTTTCTTTGCTTGTTCCTCACCTAAATCCATGAGGTGCCGAACCGAACCTGTGGTGGAGCTGCGTACGTCGACTACTTTTAGGTGTTTGAAGCCTAGTTCGGCGAGTTTTTTGACCATGTGGCATTCTTTGTTTTCGATTTCTATAACGACGTGGTAGGGTTCCCGCCAAGTGTCAACCAAACCTATCAACCCTTGCAAGTTAAAGTGGACGTTGCAGTTAAAGGATTGCTTACTGCATGTTCAGTTCTATACCTGGAATCCGTTTTTTCTCGTAGACGATATCCATAATTTTTGAGAAGGAAGTTATCCATATTAGGTAGATGATTCCGATAACAATCCAGACAGGCAGGATTTGAAAAGTAGAAAACCTAAGTGCTATGCCTGCCGCCGTTAAATCAAATAAGCCAACAAAGGCTAAGGCTGAAGTGCTTTTTGTCAACGAGCAAAACTCGTTTGTCCATGATGGAATTACTATTCTATATGCCTGCGGCAGAATTACATGTCGGAGTGTTTGTACTCGGGACATTCCTGTCGATAAACCTGCATCCATTTGGTCGTTAAATATGGTTTCGATTGCCCCTTTCATGTATCCTTTCTGGTATCCGCCGCTGTTCAATCCAAAGACTAAGAACGCTAACACGGCATGGTCAATCTGGATATTAATTATTGCAGGAACCGCATATACTGCTATGAACAATTGAACAAACAGGGGGCTTCCACGGAAGAATTCAACGTAGACAGCTATGAGTGCTTTGATGGTTTTGCCGCCGTAAATGTCGCCGATTGATAACAGTGTTCCGATTCCTAGTCCGAGGAGTACACCGAACAATGTTATAGATACAGTTAGCGTTAAACCTTCTATAATCAGTGTCCACGTGTAAGGGTCGGATAGGAATTCAAACATTCATTTATTCCCTTGTTGTTCGATTGATTATTCTTGTCATGAACTGTTTTGCTCTATCTGTATTTGGCGCGTTGAAGAATAACGATGGAGGTCCAGTTTCGATGATTCGCCCTTCATCGTAAAATATCATTTCCTCAGCTACTTCTTTAGCAAACGGCATTTCATGGCTCACGATAAGCATGGTTGTGCCTTCTTTAGCTAAGTCGCGCAGTGTATCTATGACTTCTCCTGTAAGTTCAGGATCCAAAGCTGAGGTGGGTTCGTCAAGTAGGATTATGTCGGGGTTGCGTGCTATGGCTCTGGCTATGCCAACTCGCTGAGCTTGCCCGCCAGACATTTGAGAAGGATACTTGTTGACGCATTCAGTGACTTTTACCTCTTCTAAAGCGGCCAAAGCCCGTTTTTTTGCTTCTTCTTTCGGCAACTTCAAAACCTGCCTAAGTGCCAACTCGACGTTGCCTAAGGCAGTGAGATGCCTAAACAAGTATATGTGTTGAAATACAAATCCAATTTTTGCACGCGCTTTGTTAAGGTCTACACCTGGTTTAGTTAAGCATAGATCTCCGAGGTAAATTTCTCCTTTATCTGGAAAATCAAGCATAGACATGCAACGAAGAATGGTGCTTTTACCTGAACCGCTTGGCCCAAAGATTAGTTTAATGTCGCCCTTGCGAATTTGTAGAGAAACATCTTTGGCGGCTTCAACATATTTCATTTCGCCTTTTTTGTCGCCTTTGATTTTGTATGTTTTGTATACGTGTTTTGCTTCCATCACGATTTCGTTCATTTTTCTACAGTCCTAGTTTTCTCTTTCTTTTTGTTCCCCATCTATCAAGCCAGAAAGCGATCGGAAAAGTTAACGCCACATAAATCAAGGCGGCCAAAATGAATGGTGTAACAACGTCGTAGGGCGGTGAGCTTTTAATTTGTATCGCCCTCGTCATTACTTCAGCTAAGCCGCCGATAACGTAGACATATGCGGAATCTTTTATTAGTAAAGCGTATTCACTGCCTAAGCCTGGTGTTGAGTAAGTAAAAACTTGCGGAACCATAATGTGCCAAATTGCCCTCCATTTGGAGAAACCAACTGATTGCCCAGCAATCATTTGTTCATCTCCAACGCCATGTATTGCGCCTCGATAAATTTGGGATTGATTTGCGCCGCTTCTTAAACCAAGCACAAAACACGCAACAAAGAAAGCACTGTTGAAGGGTATTGGGAAATATGGACCTAAACCAAAAAATATCATAAGCATTAAGACGATTTCAGGAATACCTCGGAAAACTTTTTCGTACGCGTCAACTACGAAACCGACTTCTTTTTCATAGACTCTGATGAACGCTAAGGGTAGACCTACTGCTATCCCTACTAGAAAAGAAATAAGGGAAATGGAAAGAGTTAGTGGGACTCCTTCCAAGAGGTATATTAGTTGTTGTCCAACGTCCAATACGTATCACGTGTGTCTATGCGTGCCATTTTGCTTTTAATTCAGCTACTGTTCCGTCGTAGATTAAATCTGCAAGTGCCCCGTTCATTTTGTCAAGCAACGTTGTTGAACCTTTGGCAGTTAAGAACGCAACTGGGTAGTATGGGTGACTATAGACAGCGCTGGCGGGTTTTCCATCTTGCTGGAACTGAGCAATCCAAGTGGTCGTGATTGGTGTTTCTGCGTAGACTGCTTGGACGCTTGGGTTCGCGCTTACCATGTCTTGAAATGGTGCCGCTGAATCACTCCATGTTTTTATTGTTACGCCTGCAGCGCGAAGTTCTTCTTCTTGAACGTTTCCAGACTGAACTCCGACAGTGATGCCTAACGTTTTGAATTCAGACAATGAATGTATTGTGGTTATGCCTTTGGCTGTCATTGTGCTTTGGAGCATTACTATTTGTCCTTCAGTCGTACTGTGGGGCAGAGTAAATGAAACCTGCTCGAGTCTCTCTGGTGTTACTGAGAAACCGCTAACGCCCATGTCAAGTTGACCGCCTTGTACTGAGAGAATAATGTTGTCAAATGCGACACTATTCCATTCTATCGTTAAACCTAACTTCTTTGCACATGCATCGGCTAAGTCAACTTCGAATCCTACAATTTTTCCGTTTTCCATTAGTTGATAGGGTGGCCAAGTTGGGTCTGTTCCGACGCGGATGGTTTTGGTTGCTTGAATGTGTTCCCAGACGGTATCTGTTCCCGATGAATTCTGAGGCAGAATTAAAGGACTTGCGACAATTCCCGCTGAAAATCCTACAAGGAGCATTATCACAACTAAAGCTACTGTTAATATTTTTGCCATTTTACTTCTCCCTTGCTCCCTAATCAACGCTTTTTGTATTTAAGCTTAAGCATTCTCACAGAATTTCGCTATTTTTTCACACTGATTTTTTTTATCTTTGACCGAAACGAGCACGATAGCTATGACTATAAGGAAAGCGCCGATTGTGGAGAAAATCGTTATCGGCTCTCTTAAAATCAGAATCGACAAGATTACAGCAACAACTATTTCTGACAGCAACAGCACGGTTGAAGTTGACGCTGAAAGATGCTTCAAACCTTCCAGCCACAAGTAATACGGGATAACCCAGCAGACAATGGCTGTCCAGAAAACCCCCAGCCACGCCCAACCAGACAGAGCAAAAAAGTCCGGGCCAGCAAAAACCGTAAACGGAACAATGCATACAAAAGTGAAAACCAAAACCCACGTCATAGATTGGAAAGTCTCCGAAGTGGAGTGCATCACTAATTTCTTATTGTAGATCATAAACACCGCCCAAGTTACCCCTGAAATAATCAGCAAAATATCCCCCAACAGTTGCCCCTCAGTTAACGAGGCGAAATCAAGGTTGGTGCTGACGAAAACTATGCCCAGCAACCCAAAGAGTACACCTGCAATTTTTTTGCTGGAAAAATGTTCCCCTAACAATTTCGGGCTCATGACGGCGACCCATATTGCGCTGAGGTTGATGAAAAGAGCCGCTTTCGCCGCTGAAGTGAATGGCATGCCCACGTATTGCAACAGGTAGCCTGCGGCGTTTGCAACGCCTAAGAAAACCATCAATTTCATGTTGGGTTTTGCGAATTTGAGTTTTTTCAGTGCCGCCATGATTAGAACTAAAGTTACAGAGGAAACTAGGAACCGCCAAAATAGGAATGTGATTGGGTCGATTGTTTCTAAGCCGATTTTTATTATTGGGAATGAGGTGCCCCATAGTGCGCCTGCGAGTAGGGTGAGGAGGATGGCTTTGTTTTTCTGTGAGAACAGGTTGTGGGGCACGCGGGGGTCTCCGATGGTTTGCTTTGATTGGTTGTTTTGTGGATAAAACGTTTTTGCTCCTTATGGCAGACAAATAGTCACCGTTTTGCATACTTTTAAATAGCGCTAACTGCAGATATGCATACAACCACAAACAAAGGAGGGAGAAGGGTGAAAAAAATCTACCTCGCAATAATATGCCTCGCCGCAGCCGCGGGATTGCTCTTCTGGAGTCTCGGCGTAGCATCAGACTTCTTCAGATCCAAAGCGTTTTCCTCTTTCTGGTGGCTAAGCTACGAACAAGCACACATGGCAGAGTTCTTGGCCCTTACAATCGGAGGCGCCGCGCTCATGGTAGGCATAAACTTCTGGGTATTCCGAGAAGAAAAGAAGCCAAAACTGCCAAAAAACGATTAGCCCCGCAGCCCTCATAACTGAAGCTTAATACGGCTGTTCATATCCGACTAACTGGTATGAACAGAATCCGCGTAGCACTCGTAGGAGACAGCATAACCGAGCTATCAGGATACCCCGATTACCTAGCCAACTTACTCGGCACAAACTTTGAAGTAAAAAATTTCGGTGTCTCAGGCTCCAACGCGCTACTGAACGCCCCTTATCCATACCTTTCCACTTCCGCATTAAGAGATTCCTTAACATTTCAATCCAACGTAGTCGTCGTCATGCTTGGAACCAACGACGCCAGCATTGAATTAGAGCCATACTTGGGCAATTTGGAGCAAGATTACACAATGTTAATCCAAAAGTTCCAAACATTCTCAACCAAACCGCGGGTTTGGCTTGCTAAACCGCCTCACATTTACGGCGAAATACATGGGTTGAGCAACCCCCTTTTGGAGCAACAGATAATTCCCTCGATTGAGCAAGTAGCTAAACGTCAGGCTCTGCCTTTAATTGACGTTCATTCAGCGCTAAATAGCCCTCGTTTCTTTTTGGATGGCGTTCACCCCAACGATTTAGGTGCAAAAGCCATCGCAGAAGCCGTCTACAGGGCAATAAAGGCGCGTTTTTGATGGTAAAAACTGATTGTTGAACCGTAAACTAAAATTATAAGCGGCACGTTGAGCTTAAAAGATTCATTTGGACAAAGATACACGTAGAAAGAAGACGTTGCATGCGTTTGGTTTAATCGCGTTAATCGTCTTGTCTTCTTTAGCTGTGCTGAATTTTGGTTACGTCGCCAAAGCTCAACCCATACGCGTTGCCTGTGTAGGTGACAGCATAACTTTTGGCGGTTACCCGAATGTGCTTCAGGAAATGCTTGGTTATGGCTATCAGGTGAGAAACTTTGGGGTCTGCGGCGCAACAGTCTCAAACACTTCAAAAATACCCTACATGGATCAGCCTGAATTCAAGAAATCCTTAGAATTCGACCCTGACATAATCGTGATAATGCTTGGCACCAACGACGCCAACCCAGAGATCGCCTACAGCACAGAAAGCTTCGAAGCCGACTATGCACAGTTAATCAGCGCTTTCCAAGCTCTTAGCGGAAAAGAGGCAATTTGGATCGTTAAGTCACCGCCCATTTTTGCAACTAACTCCGCCTACAACAACACCTACCTATCTGAATCGGTGCTTCCCAAAATAAACAACCTGTCTAATTCACTAAACCTGCCCGTAATCGACATAAACAGCGCCTGTGCTGAGTACGAAGAATACTTCTGTGACGGCGTCCACCCCAGCAGTGAAGGTGCAGCGCTTATTGCATCAAACGTCTGCGACGCAATAACTTTGCCTGACGGTTCCCCCGATTACACCTACACCGAAAGCGCCTACTACGGTTATTCATCTCCCTGATTATAGAAACCGTTATAATTTGTAACTAATCCAAAGTTATCGATGTCAGGGCAAGACCAAACCACCCCCAAAAACGTGGTCACCGCGCTTCCTGTTGATCTCATCCGCACCGTTGCCATAGTCTTAGTTATTCTTCTCCACGCCTCGATTGAGCCAAACCCAAACGTTGACTTCATGTCCCCTCAAGGCGTAGAACTCTGGTGGGTATCCAACGTCTACGATTCCATCGGTCGCATGTGCATTCCCCTCTTTGTGATGCTGACAGGTGCACTGCTGCTTCAACCAAGCAAAGCTGAGGAGCCGCTTAGGATGTTCTTTAAGAAGCGTTGGAGCCGCATTGGTATTCCGATAATTTTTTGGAACATCGTCTTTTTTGTTTGGATTTTCACCGTTAAAGAGCAACCGTTTAGCGTCGTTGCTGTTGTGCAGGGGTTGCTGGCGGGGCCTTATGTACATTTCTGGTACCTCTACGTCTTGATTGGACTGTACTTAGTTACGCCTCTTCTGCGGGTAATCGTAGTCCACGCCGATTGGAAGCTTATCCGCTATTTTCTGGTCGTTTGGTTCTTGGGTACAGGCATAATACCGCTCTTATTCCTGTGCTCCAGTATAAGCCCGCAGGCAGTGTGGTTTAGAGACAGCGTTTTCATCTTAACCGGGCTGGTTGGATACTACCTTTTTGGAGCATACGCGACGCAGATAAGGGTTCGAGCGGGAGTTTTGTGGACGGGGTTGATTTTAAGCACGCTGTGGACGATTTTGGGAACCTACCTTTTGGTCGGAACATTGGGGGAAGCGTACGGCCAGTTTTTCCTTGACGCCTCCAGCATCAGCGTAATATTGGCGTCATTATCGTTATTCCTCATCTTAACGGCAATACCCAATCGAGCCATCAAAAACAGGTTACCCCTCGGTAGCCGAGTGCTCAAAGCCATAAGCCAAAACACCCTGCCAATCTACATTTTCCACGTCATAGTATTAGAGGCTCTACAGTACGGGTATTTGGGTTTCAAAGTAAGCGTAACCACGATCAACCCGATAATTTCAGTACCCTTAGTAACCATCTTAACGCTAATGATTTGCTTAGCCATCTTTGCCCCACTAAAAAAACTGCCCTACGTTAAGAGAATAATAGGGTAACCAAGAAAAGGGTAAAGACTTATGTTTACTAAATACAAAAGGCTGATTTGGAGGAACCGTTTTGGGAAACAGAGAAACTGCAACTCGCTCCTTTAAGCTTAAGCAGTTTCTAAGCCTTCACTATCCACTGTTTGCGGTTTTGATTGCATTTTTTATGGTTTCAATCTCCATTGGACCCTACACCAACGGGGACACCCAATGGGAAATGGACGCTGTAAAAGGAGTTTTAAACACGGGGTTGCCATACGCGAACGGGTACTTGATGGATCAGCCGCCAGTCGGGTTCTACCTCCAAGCCCTCTGGTTCACAGCGTTCGGTGTCTCAATCGCTAATGGCATTTTTTTGGTGACGCTGTTTGGTGTGGGTTGTGTGGCTTTAGTTTATGGTTTGGGCACTTTATTCTATGGTCGAACGGCAGGGTTTTTTGCTACTCTAATGTTTGCTTTTAGTCCATGGCACCTTATTCTGTCTCGAACGTTCCTAATTGACACGCAGTGTTTGTTTTTCAGTTTGCTAAGCATGTTCGTTGGTTTACTTGCCATTAAAAGAGGTTCTTTTAGGCTCTTTTTGCTATCTGCACTGGGTTTCGCAGTAGCCTTCAACACAAAACTGTATGCTGTGTTCTCTTTAATTCCAATTCTAATTTTCCTCTACCAAGCTAAACGCACGCAGCCAAAGAATTTCGCAATATGGCTTGCCGCCTTTGCGGTCCCCGTCTTAGTTTCATCAGTCATCTGGTACGAAATAATCACCGCCTCAGACTTATACGCCATCTTTTTACACACTGACTTCTCCGTGCCCATACCCGATTTAGCTAACCCGACACCGTTTTTTGCAACAAACTTTCTAGTCAGCTACGGATTAGGATGGTTCTTCCTTGACGCAGTAATCCTTTCAGTGGTTTTTTCGCTGTGGCAGAGGCAGCTTTTTCGGGACTTCAGGCTTTCTGATGCGACCTGCGTGGTAGTGATAGTGTGCGTTTTATGTGTCAACATATTTTTGGGGGCAATTTTAGATCTCAAAGCGCCCTTCTTAAACACCATCAAATACAGCTACCAAGCGCTACCTTTCTTCAGCCTTCTGGCGGCTGCAATAGTTACAAAAAGCTCCGCTTTGTTTAAAGCAAGCAGGTTAAGCATTGGATTAAAAAAACACCTTTTTGTTGGACTGACCGTTTTCGCGGTTAGCTTGGTGGCTGCAGCGATTTTTTACAACATGTACTTTGTGCATTTGTTCTCTACTTGGGAGTACTTGATTTTCAAAGTTGACCCAAACATCAACGTTGGCTATTCGCTTTTTAATTTTCAGGCGATCAGTGCTGATAGCCCTGCGATGTTTTTGCAGTATTTAGGGTTTGCACTCGCCTTATCGGGAGCACTCTGGGTAAGTCGAAACAAAATTATGTTGTCACTAAAGAAAATCCAGGTTGTTCTTTGAAAGTACATGTTTGATTTATAATCTGTTCGAGGGGTTGTGGTTACCAGTTTAGTACTTCTGCTGTATAAGCTGCACATTTTAGCGGTAGCCATTTTAAGCGTTAGTATCAAAAAAAACTCTAGATCTCGATTTAAAAAGCTTAGTTTAGGCTTATTTTTCTTCTAACGTTTTTGTCTATCAATGCAGTGTAGTTGGATTGTGTGGTATGATGGAAAGGGCAAAGCAGACAAAACGGGTTCTCAACGAATTAACAGATAGCTACGTGGAGCTCCACAAATCAATAAAGACCACCGCCCAAACAGCAGCCAAAACAAAGAAGCTTTGGCGAGAAGGCAACAAATCTAGGCTCATAAAAATCGGTGTAGCTTGTATTGTATTTCCTGATCCTTCGCCAGTTACCGAAATCATAGGGGCTGGCTTCTTGGTGGCAGGCGCAGTGCAAATGGGCATACAGAAAAGAACACTCTATGTCTGTGACCTAAAAAAGAACCTTGAAGGTATCCAAAGAGAACTAAGCGCTACCCAAATGAGTTTACGTACCTAACAAGTCTTATTTAGTTGATTTATCCATCCATACAAGGAAGCGATTAAGCATGCAAAACGACACAGAAACCAAAATCAAACAAGACATCCTAGCCGAAATTCAGACGCTTGAAGAAAACTACAAAATAATCTACGGTTTCATAGCTGGAACAGACTATGATCCCTCAACCATTGGAACAAGCATGCAAACCTTCAAAGACAGCCTCAGCCGCGCAAGCGCCTACGTCTTAGCACTCTACAACCTTAAAGGCAGAAGAGTCAACATACCTTGGGAATCACTTTTCACGAGCCTAGATTACGCTCTGGCCACACTTTCTACATCCGCGACCATTAAACAGCGAGATGCGGTACGAGCAATTCTGTCGATGTCGCAGGAACAGATGGGGCAGGTTTTGTCGTATTTTGCTGCGCTAAAAGAATCACTCAAATCATAACTCTTCTAAACGTAACCTTTTAATTCAGAAGCAGCCCTCCTTTCTATTAGGGTACTCAGGGCAACCGGGATGTTTTAAATATGAATATTCTTCGAGTAGGAAACATAATTGCATTAATCGTAACCTTGATAGTTAACGGCTTAGCAAGCACCACATTGCTCAACGGAAGAACAACAGCAGAGGTCTCTGACACCTACTTCACACTCATCACACCTGCTGGCTACGTTTTTAGCATCTGGGGCGTAATCTACATCCTACTCGCAGCCTTCGCCATCTACCAAGCCCTGCCCAGCCAAAAAGACAAAACCTACCAAAAACAAATCGGAGCCCTATTCATCCTAAGTAGCGTATTCAACTGTTTTTGGCTTTTCCTGTGGCAATACGACTACATCACACTTTCAGTGATTGTCATGTTTGCTCTACTTGCAACACTGATTACTATCTATACCCGTTTAGGTATAGGAAAAACCAAAGCGCCTTTAATGGAGCAACTACTAATCAGAACCCCGTTTAGTGTTTATTTAGGCTGGATAACGATTGCAACCATAGCAAACGTTTCAGCGGCTTTGGTTTCGCTAAATTGGGGTGGTTTAGGCTTAAGTGCAGATACTTGGGCCGTCGTGGTTCTTTTTGTCGCCTTGGTTGTAGCTTTAGCGGTTATCTTTACACGTCGCGATATTGCATATAGTTTAGTGATTATTTGGGCATTAACTGGAATAGCTGTAAACCAAAGCAGCTACCCAAACATCGTCCTTACAATTGAGGTTGCAATCGCAATCATAATTGTAGGCTTGATTGCTTCATTGATTGCTTCTCGACTTAGGCATCGGAGAAAGCAAATCTAAATGAAACGCAAGATTCTCCTCTACGAAATAGTCGGCATAGTATTCATCATTATGTTAGGAAGTTTGCTTCATTTTACCTATGAAATCTCAGGCGACAATGCGTTGGTGGGTGTTTTTTCTGCAGTGAACGAAAGCGTCTGGGAACACCTTAAACTGGCGTTTTGGCCCGCCATGCTATTTGCATTAATAGAGTTTGTTCCTTTGAAGCGTTTTGCGCAGAATTTTGTGTTGGCAAAAAACGTGAGTGTATATGTTATGGTTACTGTGATTCCAGCAATATTTTACAGCTACACCGCCATCACTGGTGAGAACTTATTAGCTGTAGACATAGGGTCTTTTTTGGCAGCTGTTGTTATTGGGCAACTAGTAAGCTACAAACTCTTAACCTATCGCACTCTAAGCGTTAAAGCTCAGTGGATTGCGTTATTCTTTGTGATTTTACTTGCCGTATTGTTCGTGGTGTTTACTTTTGTTCCACCACATCTTTCCATCTTTGAAGACCCAATCACTGGCAACTACGGAATATGCTGAGCATTTAAATAAAAACGGCTGCATCTAGAAACACACCAGTGAATCATCATGGCATACACACGCGACGAAAAAGAAAAACTAGAAGTTGATTATCCGCTGGAGAAGGTTTGGGCAGCGATCCCGCAGGCAGTTAAAGCCTTAGAGTGGACTATTCAAGAAAAAGATGACTCCACCCACAAGGCGAAGTTGAAGACTAAAGGCGGCTTCCTCTCTTATAGCACGATCATAGAGGTAGAGTTGGTGGCTGCGGAAGAAAAATCGCGCATGTTTTTAACCGCTGAGACACCTGTTACCACGATTACGTCGATGGTGGATTTTGGCAAGACAAGGGACCGCATAGAACAATTTATCGGCGTATTGGCGGGTGTCTTAAAAAAACCTGAAGGCAAGAAAAAGAAATCTGCCTCAAAAATGAGCACGGATTCTTAAATAACCTATCAAATGGTAACTTGATTCTTCTGTTCAAAGCAAACCACAGTTTTCTCGACACATTGTAACTTCTTTAAATAAGGGAGGGGAGGTAGCGGCAGAGACGTCGCGTGGTTTCAACATGAAAGAAAAAGTTCACGTTAATGTAGCGCTTTTAGAACCTGCTCGTAATAGCGTGGACAATAGGTAAGCGTCACCTGCAGAAAACTTCCTTTGGACGATGTCACTTCTTCAAGGTTCCCTTCAACAATGATTGTTTCGTCGCGTTGGACTTGCTGGCGGAACTCTTCCATGTAACTGAAAACTCGGACGACTTCGAGGGCTTCTGTGGGGCCACTGAGGACTTCTAAGGGTTCAATGCCGTAGACCGAGGGAATAAAGGGTCCATCATCGTCTGCTGTGACCCGTGCTCTTAGTTTCACCCAGCCTTTCTGCAGTATGCGTGCGTTTGGGTCGTATTCGTTTTTGATTTCGCTCCATGCTTTGACTGGTTCAAATTCCGCTTTTATGATTCTGCCACTGTGTTTGCGGTCGTCGAAGAGTCCATAGATGTATTTGCGGCGTTGATGCCAAACAAAATCCTCGACGGAAAAGTTTTGGAAGAGCCATCGCTTGCCCTTCATGGAGTCCTTTGAAGCAAATTCGTTTGTTAATCCAGAGGTTGGGTCAGCATACAATTCTGAGTTGACTTCGCGGATTTTGCGGTTTTCTTCTTTACCATAGATTGTGAAGTCTATGTCGCTGTATTTTGGGTGATGAAAACCATGTAACATGGAGCCAAAAACGCCGAAACTGCCGTTTGGTACTCCTGATTTGTTTGTTGCAACTTCAAGCACGCGCTCCATTGCTGCCAGTAGCGGGTCAGTCGCTCCTTTCTTCAGTAGTTCCTGCAATCGGGGCTGCGGTTGCCGTGCTTCAGCAATAAGCTCTTTTGGGACACCCACCAGTTTCAACCCAAGCATCTCATGATTAACAAGGTACTGCGGATACTTTTTAGCAACGAGTTTCATGCCTTCATCGTTGTAGAATTTGTAGAAAAGTTCACTTCGCCCTTCACGTGGTGCACGCGGATCAGCGGAACTAAAAATTTTGCTGCTGGCATATTCCGCGTCACAGAGATAGGCGTTGGCTGGGTGGCTGTAGCCGAAAACACGGAAAATTATTCCTTCTGCTCCTTGGATGGCGTCGCGGTCGCGTAGTTTTAGGTGGGCCATATGTATTCTTCTTCTGAAGTAGCTGTTCCAACGACAACTTGATAGAAGGCTGAATTGTCTCTTGTTGATTGAACTTTTTCTAAGGTGCCTGCAACCTTGATGCGCTGACCTGCTCGCGCGACGTTTCGGTAGCAACCGATGTTTGAGGTGACCTGTATAGGAATTTGTTCTAGCGGGAGTTCGGATTGGGGGTCTAGGGGTTGGTAGTTGCTGATTTTGTACACTGCGGGGCGATACATGGTTTCGGTATCGTCGCAAACTGTTGCAGAAAACCGTACGGGCGCCAATGCCGTGTAGGTGTAGTCGCCGTATTTGCCTTTGATTTCCTCGGGTTTCTTGGTGGCGTTGTACATCCAGATTTTGCCTTTGTATTTGCCGACGAAGTGGCGTGCGGCTTCTATGCGGTTGCCCGCGATGTAGCTGACTACGCCTTGGTTGGCGAGGATTTGGAGGGTTTGTTCGACGCGGCGAAAGTTTTCTGTGCCGTACACGACGAAGTCTATGTCTGATTCGGGGGCATGCATCTCCAACGCCGTCGAGCCATGCAGCCCTAAATCGTGGTAGGGAACACCTGACTCTTTATGGATCAGGTCGATTACTTCGAGGGCCATCTTCTGGAAATCATCGGGGTTTTTGAGGTTTTGAAGCCAGACCAAGCGGTCTTTTGGAACAAACACCTGCTCTATTCTGTCAAGCGGTGCAGTGATGAGTTCTTTGCCTCGTGTTTGGTCGTAGTAGAGGTAGTTTGGGAAGTTTTTGCGGAAAGCCTCAAGAAAAGTTTGGTAGTTTTTGGCCGTGTAGAGTTTCTCGGCCCGGAAAAGCTGACTGGTGAGTGGGTTTGAGCCGAATTTCCAGGTCCGCTGAAGCATTTCCACGTTAAATAGATCCTTGTATTTTGCAGGGATGTACTTTAAAAACGCAAAAACCCTGTCGTCGGGGTGCTCGTAGCCTAATGTATTCATGATAAAGCCGTCTACAGTGACGAATGTGTCGCCGTCGGCTGGAACCCAAACTTCTGCATCTTCCATAAACTCACAACGCGAAAATAAGATAGTCAAGGACTAAAAAAACTATTCCTAAGCAAAACTAACACCCTCGCATGAACGATCAACTCTGATTATTTCAAAAATTCTTTCTGAATGTAGACTATATCTTATGGATCTGTATTTTCGTACGACACATCACGTTTTTCCATGGAAAAAAGAAAATGCTTTTAAACAATCAAACGACGAATTGAGTATTAACACTCAATATATGTGATGGCTATGGATGTAAACAAAAACAAAAAAGCAATCCTTTCACTCACAGCATTAACTTTAACTGCAGTTTTGCTAGCCTCTACGACTTATGCCGCCATCTCTACCAGTCAAACACTCAATTCTTCTGGGTCTATTACGGTTTCTGCAAATTTGGGGGTTTATTCTGATAGTGCCTGCACGAATTCGATTTCCTCATTTAGTTGGGGCAGTTTAACACCTGGGGCTTCGACTACTAAAACTGTTTATATAAAGAACACTGGTAGCGGTGTTTCGCTTACCTTGAACATGACTTCCCTAAATTGGAGCCCAACCAATGCAAACGGTCCCATAACGGTTACATGGAACAAGGAAGGCACCACACTTGCACCTGGACAATCGACCCAAGCAACCCTGACCTTAACAGTCTCATCAAGCATCATTGATATCACAGACTTTAGCGTGCAAATATCCATCAAAGGCACCAGCTAATCTTATTTTTTCATTTAAACCTCAAACTTTTTTCGCAGTTACCGTGCGATTGGCCAAAATTTTTTGGTAGTTTATTGTTAGCTTAGAGTAGAAAGCCCACACCTAACCCTAAAGTCAGCCCTAAAAAGATAGGAAATGGTAACCCTGGAAAAAGCCCCTTCTTCTCCAGCATGTAAAAAGTTATTACAGACCCTGCCACGATTCCGATAATGGAAGCAAAAACTGGCAGAAAACTAGTGGGGAATCCAAAGATCATGGCGCCTGTGAGCATCGAGTAGAAGACTAAATCGCCCAATCCCATCTGGATATCTTTGAACGAGAAGCTTAACCCCTGCAGTTGATCTAAACCTGACTGGGCAATTTTACCCACAGGACCCCTGTAAACAGCGAAAATGTCATAAACCGCCAAGAAAACTAAAATCAACACCGCACTCCAAAGTGAAATTCCTGCAATGTTGTAGCCAAAAAACATACCTAAGGCGCCACCGACAAGAATCACTGCGACGTTGCGAGCGGTACTTCCGAAACGGAATATCGCCAAATCAAAGAGCACCGTAAAAGCTACGACGAGAGGAAGGATTATTAGCCAATCCGCTAAGAAGGGCAAATATGCAGTTAATGCAGTGAGGTACACCAGCGAGAGTAGCATCGCTGCCGTGGTTAATGCGAGGACGATTAGCCCTTTTATTATGCGTTTGTTTTTGCGTTTAAGCAGTATGTAGAACACTGTGGCGCTTATGGCTATGAGCCCGACAAAGTAGAAGGCGTTGCCCCAATCTGCACCAGGAGTGTCTTGTGGAATTGGCGTCACCGGAACAACGGGGGTTGATTGCGGGAGAAGAACAAGCGAGCATGCTAAGCCGAAGAGCATACTTGCTAAGACCGGAAGGAGGTAGATGACTTCGAATTTGAAGGTGTCTACCGATGTGTTTTTGGTTTCTTCTGTAGTGGTTGGTTGTGTCATGGCTGTCGGTCCATTCGGTTTATGGCCAGTGATGCTGTTAGATAGCATTGGTCGCACAATAAGGTTTGTTTTTTGTCCACGTCAAAAATGGAATTAGAAAAACGCATGACACAGTAGGCATGGGTGCAGTGCTGTAAACCTAGTGTGTGTCCCAATTCGTGTACGGCTTCTTTTAGTATCCGCAATTTGAATGCTCCTGAATCAGGTTCTTCTCCGTAGAATTCAGGCTTGAGCCGACAAAGAGAAATCAACCCTGCGGGGCCGGAAAGGTATGCTTCGCCAAAAACATAGTTCAGCCCTGAAGCATAAACGTCGACGTCGACTATACCTAAAACTCGATGGAACTCTTTCTGGTTAAAAGTAAAATTTTGGATGTCTGCTAAAATAACTGTTGAGTTGCACTGGTTACGTTTTTTGTTAAGTGCTTCTTCTGGAACCGCTAAAAAATCTTTTACCACTTTGCAGGTTGAATCTGGAAAAACCTCAACTAAACCTCTAGAAACCTCACTTAACAAGTTAGGCGAGATTTGTCCAATTCCCAAAATACCTATCTTCAAAATTTCACCTAAACAGTATAGGTTTCCCCAGTACGCGGTGCAACTGCATCCAACCCCAACTCAGTTTTTGCCCAGTTGGCGAAGAGTTCACAATTGCCTTCTGCGCCATGAACGGCGTAAACTTTTGGTTTTCCGCCAAGTTTAGTTAAGGCTTGTTTTAGTTTGCTGGCGCCGCAGTGGCTACTGAAGTCGAAGTGGCGGTATGCTGCTTTGATTTTTCTGATTTTTCCATCAATAGTGCAGACGCCTTTTTCCATGAGTTCACGTCCAGGTGTACCTGGGATTTGGTAACTGACAAGGTAAACAGCGTTTATGGCTTTCTTACCAAGTTTAGAGAGATAGAAGGCTGCTGGTCCGCCTTTGAGCATGCCTGCGGTTGAGATTATAACGCAGGGGGTTTTGAGGGCTTTTCTTCGGTCTCTCCACCCGTCTATCCAATCGCAACTGTGCATGGCGTTCATGAAGAGGCGGGGGTCTTTGAGGAATTCTTTGTAGTTCATTACGACTCTGCTGGCTTCTCTTGCCATGCCATCTAACACGATGGGGTGTTCGAAGTGGCTTGCAGCAAGTACACAGGCGATTTCTTGAGCGCGTCCAACACCGAAGCTTGGTACAAGCACGGTACCGCCGACTTCAACGACTGCGTTGCATGCTTCTACGAATTGGCGCTCAAGATCAGGTCGCGGTGTGTGGTCAGCGTCGGCGTATGTACTTTCGATTGCAACTGCGTCTAAGTCGCCGTAATCCATCGACGCGCCTGAAAGGAGTTTGCTTTCTTCAGTGTTGAAGTCCCCCGTGTATAGGAAGCGTTTACCTTCTGCCTCGATGAGTACTGATGCGCTGCCAGGTGTGTGCCCCGCGTTTAAGAGAGTTATTTTCATGTCGCCGACGGTTTGTGCTTCGCCGAATTCTAGGTGGTGGTTGTTGCGCATCATGGTTTTAAGCTCAAGGTACTCAAACGGGAGATAGTAACTGGAGAGGTGGATGAAGTCTTGGATGAGCAGTTGTGAAAGCTCCAAATTTAGCTTGTTAGTGTAGAGCGGGATTTGGTCATTTATGTAAAAAATTGGCAGTGCACCAGAGTGGTCCAGGTGACTGTGAGTTAGAATGAGAGCGTCCACATCTTTGGGTGGCACATGCATCGGAAAACCAGGTTCGTTGTCAAGCATTACCCCATAATCGATAACGACCTGTGTTTTTGCGGTTTTTACGCTTATTCCGATTCTGCCTACTTCTCTTGCGCCGCCTAAAAACTTGACTTGCAACAAAACCAATCCTGCGCTGATTTTTGTCGATTAAAAAGGAATCTTTTGTGTTTTAAAAACCTTGGGGGAAAACCCTGATGTGTGCCTCTGTGGTGACTAACTCATCTTATTTAAAGTCGCAAACGAAAACGTATCCTCAATAGCTGGAGGTACATTTCTACTTTGCCGCTACCTCGCCGCCCTTATTTATAGAATATACAATTCACTTTCATGTGGTTCTGCAGTGACTCTGAGACATCTAATTCGTGGCGTCTGTGGATTTGTTGTCGGTGGCGAAATAAAAGCTATAAACAATTAGCGTTTTCTAATCATTTTAGTGATAGAAACGAAACCCTTGTCGAGAAATCAGCAGCTAATTTTGAAATATCTAGAAATAAAACCTGAAATGACAACCAAAGAACTAGCTGAAACCATCTTCGGCAGAATAGTAGAGTACCAATCACATGAATATTCTTCGGTTAGTCGGAGTTTACGGTCGCTTGAGCGGCGAGGTCTGGTTAAGAGGGTTCAGGTACAACTCAGATGGCGCCTAAAACAGTAAAAAAAAACTTTAGCATCCAAAAAAAGAAAAAATAGGGAGAGTTTTTTTCTCAGTTTATGGTCGTTTACGTATCATTAATGCCAGTACTGCGCCTATCACGATTATGACGATGAATAAGCCAACGGACACGGGGATGAAGTACATTTCAGCTAATGTTTGTGGTGCAGCTGTTGGTTGAGGTGTTGGACCTGCTGGTGTGTCAAATGCCACTGTAGTTTGAGCGGCTGAGCTAAAGTAGGAGTTTGATCCGCCGAAGGACGCAGTTATTGTATATACCCCTGGAACATCAGGGGTGAATATGTAAGAGTATTTTCCGTTCGTATCGGTTGTGGTTGTTCCCATCACGTAGTAATTGTTGTTTGGGTCAACGTATGAAAGCGTAACTGGAACACCTGTAGCGTTTGTCGGTTTAGGTGACTGCATGTAGAGGTACTCCATCCATCTGGCCATGGAGTCGTCAGAGATTGCGGGTGTACCTGCAGCAGGTATGCCTAGACATGTTTGTCCTGGAGACTGATCAGTTACTGTTCCAGTAATCATGATTTTTGCGTTGTTGTTAATGACTGGCGCCGTTTCAACGGTTGTTTCTGTTTGTCCTCTGCCAAAGCAATAGATTGAGTTATCATACGCGTTGAAGGATAGCATGTAGCCGTAGACGACGGGCAGGCTTGAGCCGCTGGCAAAGTTGAGTATGTCCCAAAGTTTTTCGCCTGTTGTTGCGTTAAGGGCATAGATTTTTGCGCCACTGAATAATGGTGGGCCATAGTCGTGTCCTGTTTCAACGTATAGGACGCCATCTGCCACTGTGGCTTCATAGTTGCCGATGATCCAAAGAGGGTTAACGCCATATGGTGTGTCGGCTGTTTCCCCTGTACTCCAGTTCCAAACTTTCTTGCCGTTAGTCATGTCAAAGCAGTAGACTTCTCCTCCGAAAGTCCATGTGTAGAGTTTTCCGTAAGCGCACACTGCACTGGTTTGGTCATAGTATGCGAGAGGGTTAACCATTGGTTCTGTTGGTCCCCAAACTTTTTCGCCTGTCTTTGTACTGAATCCGTCAAAAGTAAAGGTCTCCTTGGTGTATCTTGCAAATGTTCCGTTTGAAGCTCCTGGCATAACCATGGTTGCTGCGAAAGCTGTGTTTGTTATGTTTTTGATCCATTGTTGCTGGCCGTTGTCCATATCGATTGCAACATGCATTACCCATCCTGGGTTCCAGCCATATGATGCATACATGCCCGTGCTGGTAGTCAATATAATCATGTTGGAGTCTGGATCCCAAACTGTGTGACCTGCACCGTTAAGTATCCAGTTGGGAATTGCATCACCGTTTGCTGTTTGGTTCGGTAGTAGCGTTGACCACATTATGCCGTCGTTATATTGGTAGTTGCCGTTCTGTTGCCAGTTAAAGAATTGACTGTTGGCTTTGTTTGTGCATTGGCTTGAGTTCCATAGGTTCAGGTATTGTCTACTCTTTCCGCCGTACGTAGCGGTGCTTAGATATAGTTGGAGTAGGCTGCCGTCTTCGCCCATGAACTCCTGCCTACCAAATGAGCCGCTGCCGCCTCCGCCTTGGATGCTGTAGCAGTAGTTGCCTGTTGCTGCATCAAATACATCTAGATAGGTTACTCCTGCTGTGGTTCTGGTTGCCCAGAGGTATGCTTGGCCGCCGTAAGTGTTCATGGTTTTGTATATGTAAATCTGTCCGCAAAGCAGTATGTCCTGAGATCCATTCGAGAAATAGTTGGCGTAGTTCTTTGTCCAAAGAGTTTTGCCCGTTCTTAAGTCAACGGCTGTGAAACCTTGATCGAGCGAGTTATAGTTTGGTTTGAGGTTGTAGTATAGTATTCCGTTCATTATGATTGGGGCGAATTTAGGTTGGTATTGGAAGCCTGAGTAGTAGTTGGTTTCTGCGTTGCCTATGCCGCCGAATTCTCCGCCGAGTTGACCGCCGACGTTGGAGCCTGGAACAACGGTGTCTTTCCAGACGATGTGAGGGGCTAAGACTGCTTTGGTGTAGGGATTGAAACATCCTGCAAACGTGTAGCCACCTGTGTTTGCAAATTCAACATCTCCAAGTCCCCACCAGTTACCGGCAAATTCTGCCCACCAATGATTGAACGCTTGTACAGGGTGTTGCCAGTAGTCTGATGGAAAAGGATTCTCGGGAATTGTAGTGTATGGTTCATTTACAACTTCGAATGAGACAAGCGCGCTTTCGGCTGCACCGTATACGTCACCTATGGATGCACTGTTGCTGTTGTTGAATCCTGGATTTCCTTGTGCGCCAGTCATGACTTCACCTGGGAAGGTCATTTTCGCTGTGTAGGTGCCTAATTGGGTGGGGGTGTAGACTGCCGTGTAGCCGCCTGCGTCGTCGGACATGAATGGACCTAAGGTTTCTTTACTGCCGTCTGGTCTGGTGATTTCAATTTTCATGTTAATCCATCTATCGCCTAAGATTCCGCTTGCGGTTGGCGGGGGTTTGTCGATCCACATGACCATCAAAGCGTTTTGACCGAGGCCGACTGTGTCTGGGACTACTTGCAGGTAGGCCCAAACTGGGATGGTGACTCCTGGGAATAGTGCTGATTTTACGAGGGGGATTGAGGTTGTTGTCATCATTGAGAATATGAATAAAATTGTTGTTGTGATAAGAGCGATTTTTCTTATCTTTTTCATTTTCTTTTCTCCTTGTTATTCGACAAAAACAGTGCTTGGCTGTTCTTGCCAAACGATTCACTGGTATCGAGTGTTTGGTTATAAATAACTTGCTAAAAAGTTCAAGTCTTCAACTTTTTTTTAATCAGTGTTGGCATATCAATTAAAATTATGTCACAAAATTGTGGTAATTTGTAATTCAAGTTTTCAAAAAACACGGAATTACTGAGACCTGCTTATCTTTGAACAAGCTTTGAACAAATTTCGTGATACTATTAAAGCTTCACGTTTGCTTCCCTATTTTGTGCTTCCCTATTTTGTCGAATAAAATTCGCCAAAAGACATCGGCGCTCAGTAACTAACCCATAGATGTTTTTGTCCTTAACCACAATGAGCCGTCTTATGTTGTTGTCTTGCATGATTTTGAGGGCATCTTGAATCGTTCGGTCATAATCTACAGTGATAACAGGCGAAGTCATAATATCCTGAGCAACAATGCCGTAGAGGTCCTTTTTCCCCAGCGCCACCCTTTCGATGATGTCTTTTTCGGTCACGATGCCTAAAACTTCAAAATCACGCGTAATCACCACAGCCCCAATGTTTTGTTTAGCCATAATCGAGGCGATCTTCTCCACTGGTGTAGCGATGTCAACTGATGGAACAGGTATACGGGCTATTAACCCAACAATCTGACTAGACATCTCAAGACTCCCAACTGAATAATATTGTCTAAGAGCCTAATTAGGGTACTTGAAGCTACAAACGGCGGGGGTTAGGCATGCTTTTGTGGCGTTAGCTAGATATTCAAGTCAAACCTGAACCGTTCCGTTTAAGGTTTGATGGGTAGAAGCTGAATATGACCTGTAGTTTTCTTTCACCACAGAGGCTATACTTCTACTCTTTAACACAATAAACTGTTTTTAGCCATTAAAAGTTGGAATGAAGGTTTGTAGTCGT
Source organism: Candidatus Bathyarchaeota archaeon (assembly GCA_026014685.1). Taxonomy (NCBI): domain Archaea; kingdom Thermoproteati; phylum Candidatus Bathyarchaeota; species Candidatus Bathyarchaeota archaeon. Next base: position 69,933 of record JAOZHW010000005.1, on the reverse strand, counting down.
GCATTAGGTGGTTGGATACACGCTTGGCAAACCTTCACTACTACAGGGGAACACGACACGACTACAACCCCCCACTGATTAATTAGAAATAGTATTTTTGAATAAGAATGTTGGTTAGTAATGATACAGACGCTTTTTTCATAAAAATTCACTATTACAGAATAAAACGCCCTATTTACCGCTATTTATGGAGTTTTTAAACAATCTTGGGACTGCGCAGACAAAAAGACTGCTCTTGTCATTACAAATAGGTGGGCTCTTGTAGTAGCAAATCATCTGCATAGCTTCAAGGCAAACCTGAAACCTTTCATTAATGCTACGTCGCACTCAAGATCCACGTCATCCTTGCGTCTGCGGGGCCAGACTCGTCATCGCCCACCCACCCAAAAAACAGCCCCTAGAACCTTTAAACATTCAGGTAGACTGCTAAAGTTTGGTTAAAGTTTAAAGGGTGCCAAACTATCTAAATCTAAAAAATAATTGAGTGAGCATATGCCGTTTTGCCGAAAATGCGGACGCCGACTCGTCGAGTACAGTGAAAGCTGCCCTGACTGCGGAACCTCAACTACAGCACCCATAATTAACGTCAAGAAGGCTCCAGGGTCAGGTCTCAACTTCAAAGCTGCCGCCCCATCAAAAAAGATCGCTAAAGCCATGATCCCAGAGAACACCATTGTAACAGTGAAAACCATACCCCCAACTCAATCGCCTCAGAAAGTCAAGCCTCAGAGTGAAATAGTCAAAATCACCATACTCAATGCGCAAGCTAACGTCCAAACTCCACCCAAAAAAGCAGCAACAAACGCCCAACCAAAGGTCGCCGCTCCCTCAAGAGTGGTTGCTCCAACAAAACAGCCTGCGCCATCCAAACCCGTTCTCTCGGCAAAGCACATAGTCAAACCTAAAAGGGCTGCGCCACAGAAGCCCCCTGCCCCATTTTCATTCACCAACGCTCGACCAGTGGCTACATTCACAGCGGTGCAACAAAAACCTGTAGCTACACCTAGACCCGTTCCATTCGTTCAACCAAAACCAACCCCAAAACCCGTCCCCGTTGCCGTTCCAGCCAAACCTGCCCTGCCACCCAAACCCATAACCCCCGCCCCCGTCTACCCACCACACGAAATCATCAAAACCAAAGTATCCCTAAAAGAAGACATACTCGCCAACCCCCAAGACTACGAAACACAGACCTTCGATTTTGACCTCGAATGCAGCCATAACCATTTTTGGCCCGAAGGAAGCGCTCTGCCCGTGTCGAAAGGAAAAGCATACTGCCTACAGTGTGGCGAACGGTTAAGGAAACCTAAACCTAAAAAACGCCACAGACATCGAAGATATTTCACCTAGCGCCTATCACGCACGTCTTGATTTTGCTCAAGAACCGCTCCTGAAACTTGGATTTTGGGGGATGTGGGCTTGGCAGACGGGCTTTGGGGTGTCGCTTGTAGTTTTCGGTTTTATGTAGGGCTTATCCCGCGATTCTCTCTGTTGACACGCTCTTTTTATTTAGAGGGGCAAAGTTTAGTTGAACCTCCAGTTAGAGCAAATGCTGGTAAGTCTGCTTAGAATCGAATGTTTTTAAGGAAAATCGTTCAAATTCATAGGTACCTTTGAGGCGCAAGCATGAACGAAAAAACGGGTTACGTCGCTGATTTCCCCAGCGAAATCATACATGAAGGCAAAGTCCAAGTCTTAGTGCCCAACCTCAAAGCATACGGGGTAGTGCCCAGCGATTATGCGCCCTCCAAAGCACCCGTTTTCTACAACCCCGTGATGGAGTTTAACCGTGACCTCTCGGTTTTGGTTTTCCGTGCTTACCAGCACATGGTTAACCATGAAGTCAGCATCTGTGAGCCTCTGACCAGTCAGGGCATCCGCGGTATCCGATACGCCATAGAAGTAGACAAAGTATTCCAAGTTATGGCCAGCGACATCAACCATCACGCCTACGAACTAGCCAAACACAACATCGAACTCAACAACGTCCAAAACAAAATCATCCTCAAATATGGCGACGCAAACCGCCTACTAAGCAGCAACGCTTCCCCCAAGAAGCGCTTCGACATAATCGACATCGACCCCTTCGGCACACCAGTCCCCTACTTGGATTCAGCGTTCCGCGCACTAAAAAACAAGGGCTTGATTGCTGCTACTGCGACGGATTTGGCTCCACTGTGTGGGGTGCATGCAAAAGCTTGCCTGCGAAAATACGGCGGTAAACCCCTGCGCGCTGAGTACTGTCACGAGTTGGCGGTGCGGCTTTTGGCTGGTTGCATGGCAAAAATCGCTGCGCAACATGACATCGGCATCCAGTTCATGTTCAGTCACAGCACCGACCACTACATTCGGGTTTATGCTCAAATCGGCTACGGTGCAAAAAAAGCCGATGACAGCCTCAAAAGTGTCGGTTACATCATGCACTGCTTCAGTTGCATGCATAGAGAAATCACTTATCAACCCTTCGGTTGCCCCACTTGCAATGAATGCGGCGCGAAAATGGATTACGCGGGACCTCTTTGGACTGGTTCCATTGCAGATCAAGGTTTCGTTGAGCAGATTTTAGCAGAAAACCAATCTATTGCATTTAGAAACAACGCCAAAATCAGCAAACTCCTCACTCAAATCAAAAACGAAGCAAAAGCCCCCGCCACATACTACGTAATTGACAAACTCAGCAAAAAACTCAACCTCCCCGCCCCCTCAAATCAAGTGTTCTTGTGGGCGCTTCAAAAAGCTGGTTTTCAGGCGATGCCGACGCATTTTAATACCAGAGGCATAAAAACCGACGCCTCAGCCCTCGCAATGCAGAAAATACTAAGAGAAACCGTGTCAGCCAACTAACCATTATGCTTTTTCGGTAACAAAAGTTAAAAAGCAAAAACAGGTGCATCTAGCAGTATAGCAGTGAACTAACATGAATGACAAGATCGCAGTTTTAGGCGCGGGCATGATGGGTAGCGCCATAATCAAAAGCCTCCTTAAAGGCAACTATGAAGGTAAGATTACTGCAGTGGATATCGCCCCCGAGAAACTATCTGAACTAGAAAAGTTAGGTGTAGCGGTAACTGCTGACAGCAACAAAGCTGCCGCTGAGGCTAACATCATAATTGTGGCTGTGAAACCAGGTGACGTAGAGCGAGTCCTAAGAGGCGTAAGCAAGGAAATCAGGAACAAAATTTTGATTTCAGTCGCCGCTACGGTGCCCCTCAAGTTTCTGCAGCGCAATGCGCCTGATTCGCGGATTGTGCGGATTATGCCCAATTTAGGCGCTATGGTGCAGGCATCTTACACTGCTTACTGCTGCGAATACAACGTGACCGCTGAGGATAAAGTGAAGGTTAAGACGCTACTCAACATGATGGGCATCTGTGACGAAATGGAGGAGAAGTACCTTGACGCGATCACAGCTGTTAGCGGTAGCGGACCTGGATATTTGAGTATAATCATCGAAGCCTTAGCATACGCGGGACTCAAGGTCGGGTTGCCACGCAACGTTGCCCTAAACGCCGCAGCCCAAACGGTCATGGGCACAGGCAAACTCGTCGTTGAACTCAAAGAAGACCCATCCAAAATCAGAGACATGACCACCACACCCGGCGGAACCACCATCGAAGCGATCTACCAAATCGAACAAAGCCAAATCCGACCCGCCATGATCCGCGCCATAGAAGAAGCTACCAAAAAAAGCCAAATCATCCGAGAAAAACTCAACATCACATAGCGAAAAGCGATGTTTGAAGCTGCAATCTTTGACTGGGATGGCACATTGGCAGATAGCCGCCACGCCATCGTGGTTTCTTTTCATAGAGCTTTAGCGGAGACAGGCATAGCAGTCACCACAGAATACATTGAGCGGCGAATAGGCATCGGCGCCTCAGACACCTTCCGTGAGCTTTTGCGAGAAAACAATCGACCAATTGACGAGGACGTGGTGAAGCGGCTTGTGCAAAAGAAAAGCGAGATTCAAATCGAATTGGCTGGAGAAGTGAAACTGTTTACGGGCGTCCGCGAATTGCTTGAGGCATTACAGGGCAAAGTTAAAGTTGGGTTAGCCTCGATGAATAACCGCAATGTTATCAGTCATCTGCTCCAAACAACTGATCTCCAAGGGTGCTTTCAAGAGGTTTTAACCGTCGAACAAGTTACGCGTTCGAAGCCTGACCCAGAAATTTTCCTAAAAACCGCCCAAGCCCTAAACGCTGCACCCCAGCGATGTGTGGTTTTTGAGGATTCGATTTTCGGAGTTAAGGCAGCAAAGGCGGCGGGTATGGCGTGTGTCGCAACCACGACTGGAGTGTACGGTAAAGATGAACTCGCAGCAGCGGAGCCTGACTTAATCGTGGAAACACTAAGCGACCCAAAAATTTTGCCATTTGTTCTTGGATAATCTATTGTGGTTGTGGCTACGCAGTCACATAGCTTTAAACAATAACCCAAGAAATACTAGTTGGCTCTCAAACACTGAGGGGAGAACCACTTTTGACTGTGACTGCAGACAAAAAGAGGAGACAATCGGTTTTTCAGGTATTACTACTCGCCAACAACCAAACTCAAGACGTGGAAGTACAGGAAGCAGAGCAAGTCGATTTCAGCCAAGTAAAAGCGCACCTAAATGGCGGCGGCTCAGTCTTCATCACCAGCAAAAACTCGCAGAAAATCAAAAAACCAAGTACATTGACGGTGGCTAACTTGAGTCGCTCGAGGCGTACGGTAGGTTTTCTCTACAGGCAACATTTGAGAGATCGGTAGTATGTGTGGCGTGCATCCAGGTTCCCTTTACCCCCCTCTCTCTTCCGAATGTTCCTTTTGGGTGCACGTCACTCCCGCTGAACCAACGCCTAAAGTTATTATTTTTCGCGCAAAGCTTTAGGAACGTAGGCGCATCGTGGATCTGAGCCCAAAATATCCCCCGTATAGAACAACGCTGCTGAGCGGCAGCCTCCGCAGACGTCGTTGTATTCGCAAACGCCACATTTGCCTTTAAGGTTGCTTTTGTCTCGGATTTTTTCAAAGAAGTCGCTGTTCTGCATATCCGCCCAGATTTCGTCTAGCTTTTTGTTTTTTATGTTGCCGATGCGGTAGATGTCGTTGTAGCTGCAGGGGATAACGTCGCCGTTTTCAGCGATGCTCATGAATTTGCCAAAGAAGCATCGGCCCAAAAAGAAGTGACTCCACCATTCATCATAATCAGGCATACCACGCTGTTTCGCGACGCGCGCGTAGAAGGGTATGTAAACGTTTATGCCTGGCCTGCCGTCGTATTTGGCGGTTAAATCGAAGAGTTTGTTGCAGACCCACTCATACTGCTTGGGCGTGAGGTCCGCTTTGAGGCTATCCTTATCGTTACTGTAGGGAATAAAGCCGTGGAAAACCACCCATCGGGCGCCGTACTTTTTGGCTAATTCGATGACATGAACCATGTCTTCCTCAGTCGCATTGGTCACGTTGCCTTTGTTGGCAAACGTGTAAACCAGCACGTTTAGAAGGTCAGCTCTTGCAAACCGCTCAATTGCAGCCACCGCCGCAGCATAAGCACCTTTTCCGCGGATGGCGTCGTTGGTTTTTTCAGCTCCATCTATGCTTACTGAGATTTTTGTTTTGTTTTTTATGATGTTTTTTATGGCTTTCTCGTCAAGCATGCGGCCGTCGGTGATGATGCTGGTGTTTAAACCTAAGCTGGTCGCGTAGTCAAGGACTTCGAAGAGGTCTTTTCGTAGAAACGGCTGGCCGCCTGTGATTCCAAAAAAGCTTGCACCGAACTCGTGGACTTGATCGACGATTTGCATGGCGGCTTTGGTGTCTAATTCGTCTGGAAAAGCTGCTTTACCCGCAGAAACACAGTGAGCACAACTGCTTTCGCAGGCAAAGGTGCACCGCCACGGGACGATAAACAAGGGACCTTTGTTTCTCAAGGGCACAGTCTCCACAGGGTATAGAGCAATACACGGCGATTTTGGTATTTAACATTTCACCTTAGAAACAGGGTTAATATGGAAAAATGAGTGTAGCAGAAGTCTTAAATGAACAAAACCTGATACTTGAACAGGGAAAGTTATGGGTAAACTAAGAGGCAGCGCCAAACTTTTAGAAAACACTCGATTAGTTACAGAGAACGGCCGTGGCCACAGCGTAATCTGTGACCTTTCTGAAGCCGCAGGCGGAACCAACGCGGGGCCGACCCCGCTAGAGTTATCGTTGATGTCGCTTGCCGGCTGTGGAGTCATCATCTACGCGGATATCTGCAAAAATAGCAAAATCGACCCCGGTCAAATCGAAATCAAAGTGGAAGCCGACAGACCGCCTAACTCGCCAGTTCTAAGCGGCGTAATCATGAAAGTAAACATAAAATCGAAGACCCGCAAGGGGCTTGTGGAGGCTGCTTGGCGACGAACAGAAGCTGCTTGTCCAGTGTTGTTTGTTTACAAAGAGCAGATACCTGTTAAGGTAGAAGTGGATATCAAAACAGAGTAGCTGCTACCCGTTTTTTGATTCAGCAGTTTTGGTTCTTTTTTGTGTTTTTAGGCGTTTTTTTAGAAAACTTTTTAGCTTATCGCCGCATCTACGCTATTGGGGGAAGGGAGAACTTGACGGAAGACAGTATTCTATATACTAGGCAACTTTATTGTCGTCACGAGAAGACGCATTTGTATAAGCAGACTCGGTTTGACATCTTAAACGGGTTGGAATTCACTTTTACGCGGTGCATCAACTGCCACAAAATCGTCGCGTTGGATGCAAAGAAATTCAGCAAGCCTTAATGCGGGATTTCTTTAGCGTAAAAGTAGCGTTCGCCTTGCCTTAGCAAATCCAAGATGCGTTGGGTTTGCGTAACAGATAACTTGCAAGTTTTGGGCTTCGCCAAAAAGGGCAAATCCTCCTCTGCGTTGCGGATTATGTGCAGGTCTTCCCAAGTCACCTTAACATCCTCGGATGGGATATGCGTATCTATATCCATTGTCCATGCACCAGCATCCAACTTTCCGCCGCCCTCGGTCAGCGCTGTGAAGGGACCAAGCAAACTTTTGTCGTCGGTGTTGAAGAGAAAAATCACGGAGCCCTCCTTTATCGGTTGAGGCGGTTGAGTGGCTTTGTCGGTGCAGACGTAGCGTTTATGGCTTAGGCATTGTTGCTGGGTTGTTTTGTTGCATAAAAACACGTAACCGTCATACATTCAAAAAACCTCCACTAGAACCGAAGGCAGGGGCTCTTATTTCTCTTTGCTTTTCTGCATTAGTTGCTCGGTTATGAAGCCACAACTGCATATATTCTTTAAAGCGGTAAATTATCCCAAGCGGTTTTCTTTATCAAACAGGTATCCTGATTTTCTTCACCGTTTTGAAGGGCTTAAAATGACCACGAAAACTACGTTTAAAGTTGTATTTCTCGTATTGTGTCTTGTTTTAGGCGCAGCTATCTTATCTCAATTTGCCCAAGCCCAAATAACGCCTACGCCAATCCCCAGCCCATCCCCGACTCCCACCCCAACTCCGACGGCTTCTCCATCGCCGTCGCCTACACCAACTCCTACCCCAACTCCCATACCAACACCAACTCCTTCACCCCAACCCACAGCCACGCCCACTCCGACTCCAATACCTACTCCAACCCCGAGTCCAACCCCAACGCCGACTACAACACCCACTTCAACACCCACTTCAACACCAAGCCCCACCCCAACACCTACCCCGACGCTCAGACCAAACGCAACAGCAACCCCAACCCCCACAGTCACCCCAAGTCCCACTCCGACTGCAACCCCTACCTCGACACCAACTCCAACACCTTCACCCACATCCACAACAACCCCTACACCAACTCCTCCACAAAGCCCAACCCCCACTCCATCGCCAACTCCCACTCCGACACCGAAACCCACGCCAACACCCACGCCTTCACCGACGCCAACCCCATCACCAACACCTACACCTGAACCCACCGCTGAACCGACCCCTCAACCCACTGAACCTCCAACACAACAATCCAGCAGTTCATCCACCACATCAACCACCCAACCCAACCCCACACCCAAACCAACCCCCAGACCCACAGCTACCCCAAAACCCACCATCAGACCCACACCGATCACACAGCCCACGCTTGAACCGACAAGTACAATCAACCCCAACATCATCTCTCGAGGCGACCTCTACAACGCGGGATTCGCAACCGCTGCAGTAATTGGGTCTGTGGTGGCGTTAACTTTGGTCTTAAAACGTCGACAGGGCACCGAAAGCTCTGACGAAATAGACTTAGAAAGCCTATAATCGGCTAGAAAATTTATTAAACCACAATAGAATTTGATGCTATCTCACAGTAGGGTGGAATGCGCTTTCAAGACTCTTTCAGTTGCAAAATTCGGCGGTAGCCTCCTAGACGTAGAAGGCAAAGGAATCCCCAAAATCATCGGGCAAATCCGAGAAATCCAGAAACGCGACGGCACAGGCCCCATCGCCGTTTTCTCCGCGCCCATGGGCTGCACAGACGCACTCATTAAAATCGGGGAATCCCACGCGCAAGAATGCGGGCTTTCACTTGATCCCGTTTTCGAAATTTATGACCGCCTCGCCAAACTCTACGTGAAAGGCGAATTACTCAAACAAGCGCAAGAAGAAATAGCCAACTACAAAGCGCTAACTCAGACCACACTGGACGCAGTGAATAAGCGTTTTAGTGGAAACATCAAAGCTCGAACGCTCACTTTAGGCGGCGAACTATGTATGTCCATGCTCATGGATTACATCCTAAGAAGCCACGGATTAGAGTCCTGCGCGGTTTCAATGGAGAATTTCCCCGTCGTCACCGACGACAACTTTGAAGATGCCGCCCCAAACTACGAATTAAGCAAAAAACGCCTCGACGCCTTCGTAAAGCCGCTAAAAGAGGGCAAAGTAGTCTGTTTAGCGGGGTTCTTTGGGATAACGCCTGATGGGCTTGAAACCATCTTGGGCAGAGGCGGTTCAGACCTCACTGCAGTGTTCGCATCCTGCATCCTAAAAGACAGCTACCAGACCAAGACTTTGCTCTACAAAGATGTACCTGTGCAGAGCGCTGACCCCAAAGTCGTGCGGGGACAAAAAACTGACCACGTTAAAGCATTAACATACAATGAGGCTCATAAGGCTTCATTGATGGGTATGAAAATCGTTATGAGTCCCGCAATTGCGTGGGCAAGGCGGTTTAATCAGCCTCTGATGGTGGTGCCAATTGACGAGCCAGAGATGTTTTCGGTTATTGAAGCTCAGAATAGCAGCGGCGAAATCGTCAAGTGCTTAACAGGCAAATCAGGCTGCGCCATCCTCTCGATGAGTGACGAAAAAAGCCGCAGCTTCGAAGATTCACTGCGGATTTGGGAACGCCGAAACGACTTCATGGACCTCGGTGCGGAAACCATGGAAACAGGCGAACACATCCGCGACTTCCTGTTTTTGGACAGCGAGTTCCTTAAGAAAAACGAGGAACGTCTCAAAGGATTTGATGAAAACCTAAAAATCGAATATGGCTTAGGCGTAGTCACATTGATAGGCGACAAAATGAAGGATTCTCCAGGTGTAGCTTCATTGGCAATAGGCGCCATCTCAGGTATCAACATCAAACGCGGCATCTTTGCACCCCACACCTCGCAAATTATTCTTGTCGTCGAAGAAAGGAACGTCGCCGCCACAGTGGCAGCCATCCACCTGAAGAAACAGGAACTAAACAAACCGCCTGCTTGGCCGATTGGTTTTCAACCCCTAAAATAAGCCTTGACCTCCTAATTCACCTGAGTTGGCTGGGTGGATTTAGGTTTAATTTGGGGTATATTTGTGCAGAAATCTGAAAAATCCATTAATAAGCTTTTCAGCAGGGTAAACTTGGAGCGTGACAAGATTGAGAAGAAAGATGAACAAACAAATACACGCATACAAACGTGACATTGATACCACAAATAGGGATGGTGCCTTCTTGTGTCCGCAATGTGGCGCAAAGATATCTCCAGACGACCATTCAGAACTCGTTTATTCCATAGTCGACATCTGCGTAAATAGTTTCGGTTTAGAGGAACTAGTGATCTGCTGTAATCGTTGTAGCTGTATAATTCACCTTTCGGGGTTCTCTAAGATAAATGAACTAAGCGTTATGCATCACTCTGCGGAAACAGAACCTGAAACAGATGATGTCCCCTATTTTGTGCATACCTAAAGCTACATGCACAATGTTTTCTCTGTGTTTTTGCTTGTTTATTGGTGAAATTTGATGAAGAAGAAAAACAAATACGTAGCGGGGTTAGCCTTCGCAGCGGCCCTTTTTGTAGCCAGCCCTCTGGATGATGTTATTATTGCGTCTTTGTTTGGTACTGCATTTTTTGGGATTGGAACACCTGCGTTCTATGTGTTTGTTGTGGTCATGACGGCTGGTTCGTTGTTTTTTTGGAAGAAATACACGTTTAAGCAGGCGGATCTTGAGGAATCAGAAGCGCAATAATTGTCGATGTTATTTTTTCTGAGGTTTAATGGTTTGGTTTTTGTGTAATTTGGGCCATGTTTAAATATCGATTGTGATATCGTCAGTGATAATTAAATATGATATCAATAACGATATCAAAAGTGATATTAAAATGAACCACAAACAAAAAGACTGCCCCAACCACCCGATTTTCCACCATCGACACAACTGGCTCCGCCACAACGCCATGGTACCCAAAGGCTTCCTACGCCACCACGTCCTATCCACACTAAACGAGAAACCCATGTCAGGCTCAGAACTCATGGAAGAAATCAGCAAAAACACAGGCGGACACTGGAAACCCAGCCCCGGCTCCATCTATCCCATGCTGGCGTGGCTACAAGACAACCAATACATCAAAGAACTCCCACAAGAGAACGGCCTCAAACGCTACGAATTAACAATGGGCGGTAAAGAACTATTAAAAGAAGAAACACAATTCCGAGAGAAATTCCGAGAAGAAGCCGGATTTATGACTTTTCCATTCTTTGACTGCGCACAAAGTAACATACCCAAAGAAAAAGTCACTGAAATTCGTATGACCATGAGACGCCTGTTTCACGCCGCCATAAATGTCGGTAAAACACTGCGAGAAAACTACTACGAAAGCGACCTAAACGATGCCCTCAAAATTCTCAATGAAGCCTCCGAAAAACTAGAAGAACTCAACACCAAACTACAAGGTGCCAAAGCATGAGTCAAAATGACGACGTCATAGTCGTAAAAGGATTAACAAAAGTCTTCAACCACAGCCTAACCGCAGTCGACCATATCGATTTCACCGTAAAGCGGGGCGAAATCTTTGGGTTCTTAGGTCCCAACGGCGCAGGCAAAACCACCACTATCAAAATGCTCATTACAGTTACTCGCCCAACTGAGGGCACAGCGTACATCTTAGGCGGCGACATAGCCAAACAAAGCATGGACGTGCGTGCGGCAATAGGCGTAGTTCCCCAAGAATACACCGCAGACGAAGACCTAACTGCCATGGAAAACATTCTACTCTGCGCAGACCTCTACGGCATACCTCGGCATGTTTCTAAAAAGAGAGCCCTTGAACTGCTGAACCTCGTTGAGTTGACTGCGTTTAAAGATAAGCGGGTAGACACGTTTTCGGGCGGAATGCGGCGCAGGCTTGAATTAGCATGCGGCTTAATCAACCGACCAAAAGTTCTCTTTCTTGATGAACCCACACTTGGCTTAGACGTCCAGACACGCGCTGCAACATGGAACTACGTTAAGACCCTAAAGAAAGAATTCGGTATGACCCTGTTCTTGACAACCCACTACCTTGAAGAGGCAGATGCCTTATGCGACCGAATCGCCATCATTGACCACGGCAAAATCGTCGTCATAGGCTCTCCCGCAGCGCTGAAAGATAGTTTAGGCGGAGATATCATAACCTTGTCTGTCCAAAAAGACGAAGATATCACAGAAATAATTCACAAAGTCGAACACGTCAAAGAAGTAAAAAAAGAAAACGGCGACTACATAATCAAATCTTCCAACGGCGAAGTGACTGCGCCCCTAATCATCGAAGCTCTTCGTGGAAAAGGGCACATCGTCACTCGACTTTCATTGACAAAACCAACCCTAAACGAGGTTTACATGCAGTACACTGGGCGTTCGATGCGTGACGCTGAAGAATCACCTGGGGCGGTTAGGTCACAGCGGATGGTTATGAGGAGGGCGCATGCATGAGTAAAGACATAGAAACCGAAGTTTCAAGAAGTAAACTACACGGCCTTTGGGCACTAACAAACAGAGAACTAAAAAAATGGTACCAACAACCCTTTGTTTTTGTCATGGGGATAGTCCAGCCAATTCTCTGGCTTGCCCTGCTTGGTAAAGCCATGAACCTCAGCGCAATGATACCATCAGGTATACCCGGATTAAGCCAAGACGCTATCATGATGCAGACATTTGGCACAACCGATTACTTCTCGTTTATGGCAATGGGCATGGTTGCCTTCACAACCGTATTCACGACGGCGTTTGTGGGCATGTCGGTTGTGTGGGATAAACGCTTGGGCTTTATGAATAAAGTCTTAAGCACGCCTGTTTCGCGTTCAGTGATTATCCTATCCAAAGTGTTTGCAGCAAGCATACGCGCTATGTTCCAAGCCGCCATCGTAGCCATAATCGCCTTCCTCTTAGGCTTGCAGTTGGGAACCAACTTTTCAGCATGGAGCATACTGGGCATCTTCGCAATAGTTTTCCTCATAAGCGTCGGCCTATCCTCGATGTTTACCACCCTGACCCTGCGCGCCACCCGAATGGAAATGCCTCAAGCAACCTTCCAGTTGATAACCTTGCCTTTGATGTTTGCAAGCAGCGCCTACTTCCCCATCGACAAAATGCCCCAGTGGCTCCAAGTAATCGCAAGCGTAAACCCCATCAGCTACACCATCGACGCAGTGAGGAGGCTAATGATATTCAGTGACGGCTTCGGTCAGTTGCCACTGGACTTCGCCTTCGTTGGCGGCTTCGCAGTCATCGTCACCGCCATCTGTGTGGTTCTCTCTTGGAGGTACCTGAACAAGTGATAATCCGAGTTTCATTCACCGAAATTCCCCTTTTTATCTAAAAATGAAGAAAAGCAAGAAAGTGAGAATTATGAAAAATATATCGGAAACCTTGAAGAAAATTGCTAAAGCCTTGAAGTGTTATCTAACCGATTGGAGAAACCTTTTAACGCATTCAATAATGGGGATAGTGCTAGCTGCTTTAGCCGTGTGGGCTCCTATACCTCTTCATGGGAAAATATCTCTGCTTTCGGTTATTGTTCTTTTCAACGTTGTCAGAATGAAAAGAAATAAACCTAAGCCAATCTAACCACCCATTTTTTTTATATTTCATAGTGCTCTTGTGATTGCAGCTTAGGTGTAAATCAAATTTGGACATCGTTTATATCAGCCCCTTCATTCAACAATAACGAAACATAACGTTATGATGTGAGATTCAATGCCAACCATAGTTGAAGCAGTTAACCTTCGAAAAACTTACATGCTGGGCAAAGTTCCGGTTGAAGCACTTCGAGGAGTTAACCTCAAAATCGAAGCAGGCGACTTCGTATCCATTCTCGGTCCTTCAGGCAGCGGAAAATCTACAATGCTAAATCTTGTAGGCGCATTGGATAAACCAACTGCAGGAACTTTACTCATAGACGGCGTGGACATCGGCAAACTAAGCGACAACCAACTTGCCAATCTGCGCCTAAAAATCGGCTTTGTTTTCCAATTCTTCAACCTAATTCCAAGGCTAACTGCCCGTGACAACGTTGAATTAGCTATGTCTATAGCAGGCAAGAGCAAAAATCAGCGGAGAGAACGAGCCGTCGAATTGCTTGAAACTGTCGGGTTAAAGGACAGGATCAACCATAAACCCGCAGAACTCAGCGGTGGTCAACAGCAGAGAGTAGCTATTGCACGTGCTTTAGCTAACAAACCCCGTTTCCTCTTGCTGGATGAACCTACAGGAAACGTGGACTCAAAAACTGCCAAAGAAGTCATTTCGCTGATTAAGAAACTAAACCGAGAAGACAACGTAAGCATAATCATGGTTACACATGATCAGAATCTGGCGCGGGAAGCAAGACGGACGGTGCAGATGTTTGATGGAGAAATATGCTCAGACGTGGTGAATGGACAATGAGAGTACTTGACATTTTCGGCTTTTCGTTTAGCGCAATCCGCCTAAGAAAACTACGCGCCGCCCTAACAACATTGGGAATCGTTATCGGAATAGCCGCCATCGTTGCTTTGCTCTCTATCACTCAAGGTTTGCAGGCAACCATAACAACTCAACTCAGCCAAGGATTATCCGCTGACACCCTAATAGTCACTCCTGGAACCAGCAGCGGCTTCGGTGGAGGGGGCGGAGGATTTGGCGGAGGCTTCGGAGGCGGCAGCGACAACTCCGGTTTCCAACTCTACGTTAACTATACTGATGAGATTAACGCTTTGTCGGATGATATTGAGAGTTCAGCTGCGGTGATTAGTCGCGGTGGCTACGTTCAAACTGATAACCTAAACCGGTCAGTCACCATCTACGGAGTAGATTATACCACTTACGGCGCGATCTACAGCAACACCTTTGTAACACAAGACGGCAGCATACCAAGCAACCCAGCCGAAAACGACACCATAGTTGGCACACGCGTAAACCAGCCTGGGCAGAACGGGACCATATTCTTCAACCCTGGCGACCGCATAAACATCACCTGGACCAACGCCACTATTCTGCCACCCGTCAACGAAACATACATAGCCGACGTTCAAGGTGTGCTGGGAAAAATCGGTGGCTTCGGATTGGGCGGTCCCTCAGACACAGGCGTCTACATTCCAATCGAGAAAGCCATGACTTTCTTTAACACAAGCAACGCTGACATGATAGTTGTTAAACTAAAAAGTAGTGACAACGCAACCATAACCAACGTATCCAAAGCAATAACAGATTACTTCAGCAACCAAGTCTCAGTCATATCCTCCACAGCCGTGCTGAGTTTGCTCACCAGCATCTTTAGCACCATCCAGTTGTTCCTCGGCGGCATCGCAGCGATTTCGCTACTTGTCGCAGGCATCGGCATAATGAACATAATGATCGTCTCACTAATCGAGCGCACCCGCGAAATCGGCATCCTAAAAGCTTTAGGCATGAAAAGCAGAACCGTACTCACAATATTCCTCGGCGAATCCATAATCATCGGCGTCATGGGGGCAGTAATCGGCATTGGACTCGGTTGGGCTTTAGCCAACGTGACGGCTACGGTGCTTGGAAATGGCGGCTTTATAGGTGGCGGAAGCGCGGCGTTTGCCATCGTTCCTCTCTTAACGCCTGATGTGGTGGTAGGCGCGTTTGGCTTCGGCGTTGGCGTCAGCGTAATCTTTGCGCTTTACCCCGCTTGGCGTGCTTCGAAACTTAAACCCGTTGAAGCACTACGGTATGAATAAGCGCAAGCTGCTCTTCCCTTTTTGTTTTTTCTTTTTTTGCTGTTTAATCCATGACTTCTTGCATGTTTGACCCGTAGAAGCTTTAAGATGGAAGCCACATAACTTCCGCAGGTGGTTCTGTTGAAGCGTCTCTACCCTGACCAACCCATTGTCGGCATCGGTGTCGTCATCGTAGAGGATCAAAAAATCGTGCTGATAAAACGCGGCAACGAACCTGCCAGAGGCAAATGGACCATCCCCGGTGGATTAGTCGAGCTTGGTGAATCAAACGAAGCTGCTGTCATCCGCGAAGCAAAAGAAGAAACCTGCCTAGAAGTGGAAAAACCACAATTAATCGACGTGGTTAGCCAAGTGGATTTAGATGCAGAAGGTAAAGTCAAGTATCATTATGTCATCGTGGACTATTTGGTTCACGTTAAGGGCGGCGACATTTCGGCGGCAAGCGACGCGGTGGAGTTGCGGTGGGTGCCCTTCAGCGAGGTTGAAACATACGATTTAACGGCTTCTTTTAGGCTGTTTTTTAGACGTAACAGAGAAAAACTCTCTTCTGCAAGTTCTTTTTCGGGCAAAGTGATGTAACTTCTCGGTGTAGGTAATGTTTATAGCTCTTCTGTCGCTATGATAATGTGTAGATTTTTAGATTAAATTCTGTGGAGGTGAAATTTTTGGCTGATATAGTTGATGCTGCAATGTCCGCAGGCATATTCAACACTTTGGTAACTGCAGTTAAAGCAGCAGGGTTAGTTGACACTCTCAAAAGTCCCGGTCCATTCACCGTTTTTGCTCCAAACGATGAAGCGTTCGCGAAGCTGCCGAAAGGAACAGTTGAAGCCCTCTTAGGAGACATCCCCAAACTAAAAGCCATACTGACTTACCATGTTGTTTCAGGAAAGTACACTTCGGCACAAGTAGCCAAACAAAAGACATTAACCACTGTTCAAGGCGAAGACCTCAAAATCGACGCAGCAAAATGGCATCTGCACAGTTCAATAAAAGTAAACGACGCCAACATCATAAACCCCGACATAATCGTGGACAACGGAGTATGCCACGCAATCGACAAGGTGCTGATGCCCAAGATGGAAATGACCCAACAACATTAGGGCTAAATAGCTTTCGGCGAGCTCTCCTCTTTTTTCATTGGACCCCAAATTCTGTTGTGGATGTTTTGGGTCGCCTCTAATCTTCATATTTGTTTTAGTCAAGTTTTTTCTAGCTGTAGTGTTTGTTTCTGCCAGTAGTTTGGCGTGGCTGGGCGGATTGAGTAGCTGGATGTACGGGATTTTCTATAATTTCATTATTTAAAGCCAAACAAAAGTTCAAGAATAAACATGCAACATAAAAACCCCGGCCGCCTCTCACTACAGACCCCCTCCCTTATATATAGAACAAAACCGCTTATACGATCAGGTGTAGGCTTTGCCAAGACTCATCGCTGTAGTCGGCGACAAACATTCAGGAAAAACCACCATAATCGAACATTTAATAGAAGAGTTAACCCGCCGCGGCTACCACGTTGGTACAATAAAAGAAATGGTTCGTGTTTCCACGTTGGATACGCCTCAGAAGGAAACCGACCGATACCGAAAAGCGGGTGCTCAAGCAGTAGTTGCGGTTCCCCGAGAGGAAACAGTGATTTTTTTGCCTAAACGGCTTGGCGTAAAAGAAATTCTTCCGCATCTTTTAGGGTTGGATTTTGTGCTTTTAGAAGGCTTTGAATCTGCGGAAAAGCTGCCGAAGATTGTTGCGGCAAAAACTGTTCAAGAGGCACAAAGTTTTATGGATAAATCCGTGGTTGCTTTGTCAGGTATTTTGGCTGATTCAGATCAGGAAACAAAAAAAGCCGCAAGCTTGGCGTGTCCTTTGTATCACAGTACCCGTGAAATATGCATGTTAGCTACTCTTGTGGAAGCAAAAGCCGTTAAATATTAAAATTTAAAAAATAGAAAATAGTGGTTAGAGGAATTTTTCGTATGCTTTCAAAGCAGGGTTAGCGGCCTTGGAAGCAAAGATTTTGCCTGTACCATGCTCGGCGAGGTCTCCTAAAAACACGTAGAATGGTCCAGTTACGTTTGTTGTGTCGTCAACTTTGACTTTAGGTTTTATGCTGTCTATGCTAAAGGTAGGCATCATGTCCTCGACTGTGCCTGAAACTATGATTTTGCCGCCAGTCATGCTTGCACCTAGTCGTGGTGCAGCGTTCTGTTGGACATAGATGGCTCCGTCACTCATATGATAACCTAAGAATGGCCCTGCGTTACCCTTAATCTTTATCACGCCGCCACGCATATAGCAGGCTGAGTCGCTGCCGACGTTGCCGTCGACGGTTATGTTTCCGCCTTTCATACCTATGGCGCTGCCTCGGTATGGTGAAGCTAAGTAGTCGCCTGCGTTGCCGTGGATTTCGATTGTGCCTTTTTTCATGTCGCTGCCTGCCCAGCCGCCTACATCGCCGTTTACGGTTATTTTTCCACCTGCCATTTTTTCGCCTAAGTGCATGCCTGCATTGCCGTTTATGATTATTTCACCGTTTTTCATTCCTAAGCCTATTCTGCGTACTTGGCTTACGTCTCCGTCGATTTGGATTGTGGTTGGTTCGCCGGGCATTTCTTTGATGCTGAAAAGTTCACTTAGTTTTCGGAGTTTGTTTCCTTCGTAAACAGTTAGCTCACCGATTTCAGATATGGTTTTACCTTGGAAAACATCTGGGTTTATTGCTTCAGCTTGTATTGGGTATGTGAATTTTTTGAGAGGTGACAGGGCGATCATTTTAGACGCTTCCTTGAATTGGAATGGCTTGGGGCACTTTTAGGTAGTGATCTGGTACTGGGTAGTTTTCGTAGTCTACCGTCCAGTATTGGCGGAACTTCTTTTTCATTTCTTCGTCTATTTTGCATGGTTCTTTTGTTCGGACATCTACCCACATTGTTTTGCCGGGGGTGGTGTTGTCGACGATTTCACCGTCTTTGGCAACGATTTTTCCATCTTTAATTGTGTACACAGAGGAGTTGAAGGCTTTCCGTACAATCTTGTATTGTTTAGCTATGTCGGTTGTTTCAGGGTTTATGTTGAATATAGCTACGTCTGCATCTGCGCCAACACCTAGGTGGCCTTTGTTTTTAAGACCCAAGGTTTTGGCGGTTCCTGCGCGGGTCAATATTGCCAGTTCGTAGAGGGTTAATTCGCGGTCGATTGAGGGCAGTAAACTCTTTTTCTGGGCTTTCTTGTGGCACTTTTTCAGTGTTGCTTCTCGCGCCTTTTTGCTCATCAACCAAGCTAATACACGTGGATAGGCTGTGAAGGGTCCACCGTTGGGGTGGTCTGTGGTCATGTAAATTTTCCATGGATCCTTAATTAGCAGAGCGATTTCTAAGCCTATTGACCATTGTATGGCGTTTACTGCGTTGTTTTTCTTGTACTGGAAGGGAATGATTCCGCCGCTGGTTTCGGTTTCAAAGTCGCTGTTGATCCATTTGTGCTTGCTTAGCGTGTAGAGGGTGTGTTCGAAGGGTCCATCTGCGGTCATGGTTGTTGTGTCAGTGAAGGTCACTTGACCCATATCGAGTGTGATGTGGTTGTGGCTGTTGATGTATTTGGATATTTCATCTGCTGCAGAGCGGAACTTGCCCCAGTCGTCGCCTGCAAAGCTGGCAAATTGTATGTGGGTGATGTGTGCTATGGGTTTGTTGTTTGTTGCTAAGTCTTCTAGTGCGCGCATTGTTTCTAGGGTTGTTTTATAGTTGCCTGGTACGCCCAGGTTGTTTGTGTGTAAGTGGATTGTGTGAGGTAGGTTAAGCATAGTGTTAACTTTAGCTAATCCTCGGACGATTTCTCTGGGGGTAATGCAGAAGTTAGGCACCTGGTCATCGATGCTGTGGACGTTGCGGCCAAAACCCCAAGATTCCAAACCGCCAGGGTTCACTATTTTTATTGCGTAGCCTTTGGTGGTTTGCATCATCCACGCGATGTGTCTTGCGCATTCTTCTACGTCGCCTTTTGCCAAGTTTTCCAGAACAAACCACCAGTCACCTAAAAGTGGGAATGAGGCCTTGTCGATTAGGGGTATATCGTTTAATTCCTCGTGTGCGTGTTTTGCGCCGATGGGTGCGATTGAGGGGTTCATAACGGTTGTGTAGCCCAACTTTGAGTAACGGTAACCGGTAACAAACGTGGAGGGCAGCGAGTAGCCTGTGCCTGCTCGGGTTAGCGAGGTTTTTCTAACAGCGTCTTTTATGTGGTCTTCTGGTCTAAAGATGCGTCCAGTGTTAACTTCTCCTCCAGCGATGTGGGAGTGAATGTCAACACCGCCAGCCATAACTGTCAAGCCTGTAGCGTCGATTGTTTTGGCTGTAGAGCGGACTTTCTCAACTATTTTTCCATCTTTTATGGCGATATCCATTTTTTCGCCATTAACACCGTTTATTGGGTCGAAAACGAACCCGTTTTTGATTAATAACTCGGTCATTTATGCTGCCTCCTTCTTCTTTTTTGTTTTTTTAACCGATTTGGGTTTTTTCTTGGTCTCGGTTTTTGCTTTAGGTTTAGCTTCAGCAGGGGGTTGGTTTGTTTCGGTTTTTTGTGCCTTTATGGCTTTTACTTCTTCTAGTATCTTTGTTAGGATTTCAAGGTCTGAGATTATTCCTTCAGGTGGCTCAACAACCTTCTTAAGCGGTAGGGGTACGTGGTCCATTCTGTAAGCGGAGCCTTCAACTTCTATACCTACAAAGGCTGAAGGAATAACGACATCGCCCAATATTGCGGTTGCGTTCATGTGGGGGTCTATGACTATCAAGGGATGTTTGACCATGTTTTGTACTGCTTTTTTGGGGAAGTTTGCGGCTGGGTCTGCAGCGATGACGAGTGTCGCGTCGTTTTCTTCACGGAGTAGAATTTCCATGCAGGTTGTTTCTCCTGGGTTGTATCTGGGGTAACCCATCGAGAAATCAACGCCATAAGGATAGCCGCTTTGCCAGGCTGTTACTGTGTTGGCGCCGGTTACGTTGAAGTGTCCTCGCATGGGCAGAATCAAGAATTTGGTTCTCATGTTTAAGTCTCTGACCAGCGATATTGCGACTTCGATGTTTCTGAATTTGCCTGTAGATTGGGTTAATCCCATGCCGAAGAAGATTACTCCTAACTCGCAGTTCACTAGCGCGTCGGCTAATTCTCGCAGGGTCTCTATCGGGATACCTGCAACTTTGTCTACATCAAGCTCTTGGTCTTGAACCAGAGCCCGTAACGCTTGCACTAGTTCGTAATCTTTGTTGGGTTCAACTTGGATGAAGAAATCCGCCATCTCGGCAGACATCGTTTTGCGTACATCAATCACGATGAGTTTGCGTCCACGCTTCGACAAGGACGGGGGCATACCACCTAAACTGCAAGCTTGGGGCCTTGGAATTTGAACACCTGCAGATAGGCGCCTTGTTGTGCTTTCGACTTTCTTTTGGCCTGCTTGGGCTTTTAGTTTTTTAAGGTATGATTGCCATTCGCTTTTTTCGAAGCGACCCTCAGCAAAAGATGTGTATCTTTCAAGGTGCCTTGGGTGTGCACTCCAAGGATCACATCCCCAGTAAATGATGAGGTCAGCCCGGTGCCTAATTTGTCCCAATGTGCCTGTTGGGATGCCTGCTTCTTGCTCGCCTAAGATGGATGGACCATGGCAGACAACGGCTGTGTTATCCATAACTCCGCCGACTTCTTCAGCTAATTCGACACCGAGACGTTGGGCTTCGCAGCTGGTTGAACTCCAGCCGTAAAGTACAGGGTAGTTTGCGTTGGCTAAGATTTCAGCTGCTTTATGGATCGCCTCTTTCATGGAGACAGGCACAAGTTTTCCGTCTTTTCGGATCAACGGGGTTTTGATTCTGTGTTCGCTTCTGTAACCTATGAATTTTGATTCACAAACTGCGCAGCCGTTTTTGACTTTTGTAACCTCGTTGTTTTCAACGGTTAATTCTATGTCGTCGCATAAACAGCCGCATATTGGACAAGTAACTGATTTAATTACTGACATGTTTATCTCCCGAATTCTGCTTTGAGTAACTCTTCAAGTTTCAGCACAGGTTCGTCTGGTGCTGGTTCTACTTCAGCTGGGGTTCCTTTAAAAGTGGGCATGCCGATGCTGGTGGTTTCGTCACTGCAGACTGCGTTAGCCCAAGGACCATAAGGAATGTAGATTAAGCCAGGAGTCGATGCCCGTCGATATTTGACGGCTCTAAGAACCACTGACCCGCTCTTGGTGGTGACCTTTATGTTTGTTCCGTTTTTTATGCCAAGTTTCTGCATGTCACCTGCGTCCATATAACACATTGAACACGCATCAAAATAGTCTTCTGAGCTTTTTCCCCTTTCTTTGCCAACGCCCTGCTCGATTGTGCGTCCCGTAAGCAAAGTTACCTTTAACTTTTGCTCCGCCATAATTTTGACCTTACAAGTTAAATTTAGATAGTTATATTTAAGAGTAAGTTCAAAAAATCCCTAAAACCCAAGATAAACGTTGTATTATACTGGATAAATGCATTAATTCTATTTTTATTACACGTTGAGAAATCGCTGAGTTAACTATTTGAGTTTGGCATATTTTGCTTGGAATTCAGCGTTGTAGGTTCGCTTGTTCCGCTTGTCCAGCGAGTAATTTACGCCACTTGGAAATGTAACTCCAGACAACCGCCGAAAGCCCTCATAGAAGTCATCCACTTTGTCGTCAAACCAGCAGACAATGTATTTCTGGTTTGACTTGAGTTCATCCGCGTCTCCCATCAGACAAAAGAAGTCCTCAACGTTCCCGCTGAATCCTCCCTGCTCCAACTGGTTGAGGACGAGTTTCTTTGCCTTAATGATTGCGAATGCCTCTCTTTCTGGATGTTCATTGTTCTCATGATAGACGGTTAAAACGGGTTTGTCCCAAGCTAATTCCACCAAAACACGTCACCATTAGTTCTATTTGCGGAAGGTTATTTTAAATTATCGTGCTTGACGTGTGGCAGTTAATCAAACGTTAAATACTTCAAAGATGCTTTCCCAGTTGACGCAAGACACCTCTAAGTGGGAGTTCGATGGTTCGCGAAGTCGACATAATCAGAGTTGAAGTTTCAACAGGCAAAACAGAAAAAAAAGTGGACTTTATAGCCGAAGAAACTCCCCTGCACCTGTTTGTTAACAACAAGTTTTGGGCAACCATCCTCTCCTCTCCCAGTGACCAAAAAGAACTCGCAGTCGGACACCTACTTTCAGAAGGCATCCTAAAATCAATCCAAGAAATCCGAGAAATCGAACTAAAACCCAACGAGAACACCTGCAACGTCACAATAAAACCAGACATCGACTTGGATTTACGCGTGAAACTATCCAGACTACACAACCGCGTGATTCCATCTGTCTGCGGAAGCCCTGCACCATACCAGTACGTCGGAAAAATCCCTCGCGTTGATTCGGATTTGAGGGTTTCGGCGCAGGTAATTTTTGAGGGCGTTAATGCCTTAAATTTTAAGGCTGCAGGATTTCGGCTGACTGGGGGTTTGCATGTTGCCGCCGTCTACCGGGTGGATGGCACTTTGGTGGCGTTGGCTGAGGACGTGGGGAGACATAACGCGGCTGACAAAGCCATAGGGATGGCTGCCTTAAAAGAGACGCCGCTGGGCGAGTGCTTTTTGGCTTCAAGCGGGCGCCTCTCAGGCGACATGACTTACAAAGCAGCAAAAGTGGGAATACCAATCATTGCCTCGATTGCGGCTGCGCTTTCCTCGGGTTTGGATGCTGCTGAGAAAACAAACGTGACGTTGGTTGGGTTTGTGAGGGGAAAACGCTTAAACATCTATTCGGCGCCGCAGCGGATAATCATCTAGAGTTGCTCTTTTACTATTTTTAGAAGTCTGGGTCCATCCGAGGGGATTTTGATGTAGGGGACGCCATCTTCGTCTTTTTTGTTTATGTTTAGAGCGACTAAACCTGCAATCGCCAAGATGGGTTTAACGGCTTTCTTTAAAGCTTCATCTAAGTCGCTTGGGTCTTTTGCTGTGATGATTTTGGGGATGTCGCTGCGTTTTGACATGGTGTCGTGTAAGCCTTCGATGAATATGATGTCCAAGTTTTCGGGCTCTAAGGATTTGATTATTTGGTCTATCTGGGTGGAGGCGGTTTCGATTTTTTTGATGGTGGCTATTTCATGTGGCGAGAGGCCGACGACTATTTTTGCGCCTGCTTTGGCGTATCTCCAAGTGTTGGTGCCTTCACGGTCGAGGGTGAAGTTTTGGAGATGTATATGTTTGATTGCGCCGATTTTGTATCCTTCGTTGGTTAGGTTGGTGATTAGGTATTCGAGTGTGGTGGTTTTTCCTGATCCGCTGGTTCCTATGGCGGCGATTACTTGGGTCGAAAGGTTCACGCTCCGCTTTTTGAAGGGAGGGGTTTGTTAATATAAGTTGCGTCGTTGATGATTTTTCAGTTCATTTGGCGAAGTGATTTAATAGTAACATCGCCATTTACAGAACAGGCGAACCCACATTTGAAAACAACCCCCAAACAAATTCTATCTGTAGCCATACTAATCCTTGCGCTACTTGCTCCCGCATCCACCACCTCAAAAAGCACCTTTTCAGTGATATGGATAACCGACACCCAATACCTTTCCGAGAGCCACCCCCAAAGCTACACCGAACTCTGTCGCTGGATTGTACAAAACAAAGAAACCTACAACATAAAAATGGTCATCCACACAGGCGACATAGTAAACGATGAAGGCAACAAAACTCAATGGCTAAACGCCAACCAATCAATGAGTATGCTGCTTGACAACGATGTGCCGTACTGCTGGAACGCAGGCAACCACGACTACAACACCTCATACTGGATAGGCAACCAATATGCCGCGTTTAATCCAGCTTTGATGCAAACAAAACCCTACTGGGTAAGCGACAAATTTGACGGGATGAACACGGCTGTCCGCTTCAAAGTGAGCGATTGGGAATGCCTCATCATAAACGTCGCATTCAACGCTAACGAAACAGTGGTATCGTGGGTAAACAACCTTTTAGACTCAAATCCAGACGCACACGCAATCGTTGCGATGCACATGTACCTCAACAAAGAGCGCAAATACGATGAGTGGGCGACCAACTTCAAGAAGGAAGTACTCGATACTCATTCTAACGTGTTTTTGACGCTTAGTGCGCATTATTATCCGACGGAAGGCAAGGTGGTTAAAGCGGGGGATAGGTTTGAGTTGTTGTTCAATCAGCAGGATGCATTTGAGCGGATGGGCGCGGCTAGCGCCAGAATCTTGACGTTCGATGTATCAGGTGGTATTGTTGATGTGCAGACTTATCTTGTTCCTTCTTCGCAATTCTTAACTGATTCCAACAACGTTTTTACTTTGACAACGAATTTCCGCAACGATGTCGCGGAGAATGTTTGGGTTATTGCAGTAGTTTTGGTTGTGGTTTTGTGTTTGGGTTTGGTGGTGGGTTTTGTTGTTAAATTGCGTTTTTTTCCTAAAAAAGCCGATATGATTAAATAGTAAGTTCGATTCCAGTCTAACACCGAAGGTAAAAAAAATGACCAGCCAAGCAAAAAACTTCAACACAAAAATCATAGCAGCCATAATAATAACAATAATCGTCATTTCCTCGGCAGTTGTAGCCGCTCAATACCTGCTCTCAAAACCAAGCAGCGAACTGCCAGACATGACCCTAACTCTCATCGGAAGTAACGGGCAACAAAAAACCCTAAACAAACAAGACATACTAGCACTAGAATCTTACACCTCAAAAGGAGCTCTAAAAACCAGCGGCGGCTTAATAACCGACGTCGGCACCTACACAGGCGTACCAATCAGCACCCTTTTGGATTTAGTCGGCGGAATCACAAGCGACCAAAAACTCAAGGCTTTAGCATCTGACGGTTACCCAATGACCTACACATACAACCAAGTCATCAATGGTCAAGACTTCAGAACGTATGATCCAACCACAAGAGACATGGTCAATGCAACCGCCCCCGTAAAGTTAGTTCTAGTTTACTCCGTAGACGGAGCACCTCTGTCCGACGATAAAGGTCCACTCAGAATAGCCATTTTAGGTTCAGAAGGATTAGCCACAGAAGGCAATCTATGGTCAAAAAAAGTTATCCAACTAGAAGTGACATCAAACCAAGCACCATCACCCACACCGACAGCAACTGCTAAACCAACCACGGCAGCAACTGTTAAACCCACCGCCACGCCTTCACCTACAGCCAATCCAACTGCAACCTCTTGGAACATTGCAGTAACTGGATCAAGCACAATCACTCTGACTAAAGGTACTTTTGATACTTTAGTTATCCAAAACTTTGTGTCATACACTGAATCAGGAACCACCTGGCAGGGAACATCTCTCTATCAGTTAGCCCTTTGGGCACAAAACAACGGTGCCATAAGCAGCAGCGCTTTGACATCAGGCTATGTGGTAAAAGTCGTCGGCGCCCAAGGACAAGTGGCAACTTTTAACAGTAGCCGAATAACAAGCAACCAAAACATCATGCTGGCAAATACAGCAAACAACTTGGCTTTAAGCGGCGGCAACGCCCCCTTAACTCTAACCGGCGCAGAGTTATCAAGCGCCGAAAAAATCAACGGCGTAGCGCAGATACAAATCCTGCCCATCCCCGACTTAACTTTAACGGTGGTTGGCGCAGACGGCAACAGAGTCGTTTTGTTCTCAAATGACATCGCAAAAATGACTTCAATAACTTATGATGGCGGCTCCAGAAAAAGCACAGGCACCATCGTAAACGTTGGTAACTATACAGGTATAAAATTAATTGACCTCTGCAACCTCGTCGGAATCACAGGCAGCAACAACGTCACCGTTAAAGCCCAAGACGGATACACCACAACCTACACCTATGACAAAGTCGCTAACGGCGTGGGCTTTAACACCTACGACGCCACAGGAAACCCCGCAACCCCTGCGCATCCGCTTTACTTGATAGTAGCTTACTGGTATAACGGCACCACTTTGGGCTCTGATGGACCGCTAAAAACCATGATCGTCGGCGTTGATGGATTGTTAACTGATGGTAGCGCCGCAGCAAAGCAAATCGTCGAAATCGACATCATCGCGGCGTAAATCTAAAATCTCGGTTGGTTTAACGGCTTAAAGCTGTTAAAATTAGCTTTTCTTTCTTTTTATTCTTCTATTTTAATCCAGATTTTTCCAGCTTCAATTTTGACAGGGTAAACAGTCAATTGAAATGAACCATTTTGGTCATAACCGTCCTCCAAGTTGAACCGCAAACCATGACATGGACAAACAATAGCTGTTTCCTCTATGTGTCCTCCAGAAAGCCCACAAGCCATATGTGGACAGCGGTTATCAACAACGAAGACTTGGCTGTTTTGTTTTATGATTAGAAGTGGGGTTCCGTGGAATTTGACAAGCTTCATTTTGCCCTCTTCAAGTTCAGTCAAATCTATTAATTGTAAATAGCCGTCTTCCTCTATTGACATATAAGTACGCTTCAGTTGTTTTGAAGGACATAATTTATTATAAACAACTCGGTTGAATCCAATCAGAGCATGCAGATGAATGTAGGCTCAAACATAGCTGAGGAGAGGCAATGCCTAAACGAGCTGCAATAGTACTGGCTGGAGGAAGCGCCCGCAGATTCCAAATACCCAACCAGCCATGGCAAGATAAAGCACTCGCCGAAATAGACGGAACGCCCCTCCTTGTACATGTTATCAAAAACCTCAGGGACATTGTGGATGAAGTTGCCGTTTGCACAAACACAAAAGACCGCCAGACGACTTATGCAAAAACTCTGGAAACTTACGGTGTTGACAACGTAGAGTTCGTTTTAGACCCACAAAATAGCCCCGTTAAGGGTCCGCTTTTGGCAATCAAATCGGGATTAGATGCGGTTTCAGCGGATTATTGCTTAACTGTGTCTGTTGACATGCCTTGTCTTAAGCCGACTGTTGCAGATTTCATGTTTAACATTGCCGCAGGGTTCGATGTGGCTGTTCCAATGTGGCCTGATGGCAAACTCGAAACCTTGTTGGCGGTGCTTAAGCGCGAAACTTGCTTAGAAATCACAGAAACACTTCTCGCACTAAAGCAATCCAGAGCAGATACAATATTTCGAGGCGCCAGAAGTTTACTTCTGGTTTCTCCGTTAGAAGAAATCATAAAGCTGGATCCAGACCTTAAAAGTTTCATAAACATCAACACAAAAGACGACTTAAACAACTTGCCCAAACGGTCAACTCAAGGCGCAATTAAAGGGCGTCAGGAGTTGGAGTGGGCATTCTCTTTGTCGAGTTTGCAGGTTCTGCGTGGAGGCCTTGATGCAGTTAATAAAGGCTCTTACTCCCAGGCAGTGCAAGCATTTTCACGGTGCACAACTGAACTTAAGAAAACCTCTTTTTGGGCGGGGGTAAGTAACCAACAATTAGGAGAAACAAAGCTGGCTGAAGCTGGGTTGAACTCTTCAACTAAAGACTTAGTCTTGGCGAAAATGCATGCTAAAGAGTGCTTTATTTTGGCAGGAAAAAATTTCGATGCTGAAGCTAAGTTATACGAAGAGAAAAAATGTAAGGCGCTGGCTGACCGCGCCTTATCCGACAAGAAAACATGTGAAACCAAAGCAGAAAAAGTGGGCAGGTAGTCGTCTACGCTGGTTTGTAGGTTACGTGGAAGGTTGATTGCCCGCCTGGTGGGAAGATGAAGAACAGTGTGTAGCTTTCAGGTGTTTCTCCGCCGAAGATTTTGGTGTAGGGTTCGCTGCCTTTGACTTGTGCGTCAGCGCTTTCGATGTCGCCGAGGATGGGGTAGATATCTTTGGATTTGCAGGTAAAGTTGAAGCCGCCATCCCAGTAGCCCTTGTATATGTAGAGGTCAACCCATGCGTTGGAGCCGCCTGCCATTTTTGTTGCGTTTATGGTGAGTTTCCACTGCTCGTTAGCGCCTGTGGCAAGTGGGATGTAAACGGTTGATATGCTGCTGTTGAGGAATCGTAGGCAGTCGTTTTTGCCGCTGACTGTGAAGTCAAGTTCGCGTGGTGTGACTGCGGGTTTTGAAATTGAGGAATTAAGTAAAGCTATGCCTGATGCGCAGCCGATAATTATGACGATAATTAATCCTAAAAAGAAATTTCTATTCATTTTTCCCCTTTCTCCAATCTGTATACTTAGCAAGTGTAGTTTTGCTCTTTGTATATTTTACGGAATGTAACGGTAACGGCGATTTTTCAGGGGTTTAAGCGGCTTTTAGTTCATCGAAAATTTAAAAAGCCATCCGCAGGCATTTATCTCTATGCGGTACTCTTTTAAGATAGGCTCCGCATGGGGCATACCCATCGAGTTACACTTCACGTTCATACTGCTGATTTTGGCAGTTTTCGTGTTGTCCCTGCTCAACCTGCCATTCTACTCAGTTGGAAGTTCATTCTACACGTTTTTCATCGTTGTTTTCTTGTTTGTTTTCGTCTTCTTCCATGAACTTGCCCACTCGGTGGTCGCTCGACGCTACGGCATAAAGGTGCGAAAAATCGTGCTCTACCCCATCGGCGGCGTCTCAGAAATCGAAGAAATCCCCGACAACCCCGCCCAAGAGTGGCGCATGGCTTTTGCAGGACCACTAACAAGCCTTGTTTTAGGATTCGCATTACTCGGGGTAAGCTCAATTTTTACCCCGAATCTGCTGCCTTTACTGCTTGCTTTCTCTGCGGGTACAGGCAACATCATCTTTGACCTCGCCATCCTAAACATCCTCTTAGGTTTATTCAACCTGATTCCCGCGTTCCCCATGGATGGCGGCAGAGTGTTCCGCGCGGTCCTGGCTGAACGCATGAAGTACTCTGATGCAACCCGCTATGCCGTGACGCTGGGCAGAATACTGGGATTTGTTATGGTTATCGTCGGTTTCATCTACAATTTTCTGCTTATTTTGGTCGGCTTGTTCGTTTACATTGGAGCCAGCGAAGAAGGCGAACAAACCATCATATCCACCAAACTGGCAGGAGTAAGAGTCAAAGATGTTATGCACTGTGAAGTCGGCTTTGTTTCCCCCCAGCAAACCCTTACTGAAGCCTTAGAAGTCATGTTTAAGAATCGCTACCACGACGCTTTGGTGGAAAAAGACGGGGTATTCTTGGGTATGGTCACTTGGGCTGAACTCATGAAAGTTAGCAACGGAGACCGAGACTTGTTGTATGTGGAGCAGATGCCGCTTAAGAAAATCACGGTTTACGAGGACGAGTCTATCCTTGAAGCAAACAAGGTGATTCTGCGCGAAAAACTCAACATCCTCCCCGTAGTCCAAAGAGATAATCCTGACAAAGTAGTTGGGGTTTTAACCAGCGAAGCCATCTCAAACGCTTACGATAAAGCCCGCAACCGCTAACCGCAAAAAGTATGTCGCTTGTGTGATGGACAAATCCTCTTATTCGATAAACAGGCATTCTGTATCGTTCACATAGCTAACCATCAAGATCGCTAACTGGAGTAATGGATATTTGGGAACTGAAATTCGCACGTTTACCTCACTCAAAGACATCACAGAATTCGTAGCCACCCAAACCAGTCAGTACAAGGCGCTTTTCGAAGACTACAGTCAATGGCTCGGTTCAGTACTCAGAGACGCAGAGAGCAAACATAAAGGCGAAGAATGGTTCCAGAAATCCGCGGCACTGCAAAAAACCCTAAAAAGCCAAGCTAAAAAGCCCGCTGAAACCGACAAATCTAAAAAAGGCGGCAAAGGCGGAAAAGGTGCACAGGAAGAAACCACATGGATACAAACAGGCGATGTAGCTATATCTTTCACTGAGCAGGGACAAACCGAGATTCTTTTTGAAGCCATAGAGAAAATTAAAGCTAAAATCCAAGAATACGAGAAATTTAAGGGCACAGTGCAGCAGCTTACACGGCTGGGGCTTGGGCAAACCGTTAACTACATCGTTTACCTCGAGGAAGATGTTCCTAAAAAAATTGTGCTAAAACAGAAAGCTAACGTTAAGGGAGATGATGCTTTCAAGTTTATGACTGAGCTTTCCGTGCCAGCATACTTCAGCATCCCCGCGACCACGTAGCACCAGATGTCGCCGCTTCCCAAGTGGCGACTGAAGGGTGCTTCATACAAAAGTTAAATACCAAAAAACCAACATGAAGTAAGAGGAATCAACCGTAAACCCGCAGTATTCCGTCTCAGGAGTCACCGTTTCGATAAGTATTAATAGCCTACAGGCTGAACGAAGCGGACTCACTGCAGGGTCAGAAGAACTATTTTTTGACGTGAACGCTAAACTTGAAGAACAAAAGAAAGACAACAACCAAGTTACATTGGGTTTTCAACTACTAATTTCAACAAAACCCAACGTCGTCAAATACTCCACAAGCGGCACAGTAATTCTGATGGGTAAAGGTGAAGACATCAGAAAGAAACTTGAAGTCAACCCAAAAACCAAGATCCCCCAAATCCTCTTCACCATCTACCAGCATGTTTTCAACTCCATCTATATGCTCTCCTCCAACCTAAACACACCCTACCCGCCGCCTGATCTACTCCATCCTATGGCGGAAAAAATCCAGATACTCGCAAACAACACAACAACTCAAGCACCCGCAGAAAAAACTGAGGCACAACCAGCTGCATCTCCAGCTGCAACTGTTCAGTCTCAAACACAACAGTCACCCCAAGCTCAACCTGCGGCACCTGCAGCCCCTGCTCCAGCGCAGCCACAGGCTCAACCTCAACAGGCAGCACCCTCAGCTTCCGCTTCTACCACGGCAGAAGCAGCCCCGAAGTAATCGGAAACCCACATTTTTTGACTATATATCGGTTTTCGGAATAGTTTCCGCTTAGGAATTAACCAATTATATGCTCAGAGTTCCTACTCTATTTGGAGAAGGAGAAGGCTTCAAATGGAATCGACCGTAGCAGCATTATTATTGGTAACATCCTCAGTGGTTTTCGCATGTATAGTAATCGGGTATGGAGTGCAAATGGTGCAAGTCAGCGTCAGCGGTGAAAGCGCACAGATGCAGTTGCTTGACAAACTCCAAGACAGCATCATGAATCAAACCTCCACTTTCAACAGCACTCTACCCATAATACCCAGCCCAACCCCCACGCCATAACCCACAATTTACAGCTAAAACCACCGTTTGGTCCATCCATCGTAGACTTCTTTGCTGATGTTGATTTTTAATCCATTTTTTGGCTTCATAACTCCTAATAAGCATTTTAACACTCAATTCTTAGCGGAACATTCATGACTGAACTAGCCCCACAAACAGAGGTTTCGCCAGAAATCTCGCGGTTCGACGCGGAAAACGCAACCGCTATGACAGGGGACTTTCTAAAACGCTTAGGCTACAGAGGCAGTTGGCTACCGATGAAGGTATCTTTAGACGGCGAACTCTACGTAGTTGAAATGGCTTTCCAGAAGAAAACCGCTAAAGTTCAGATAAACTCCAAAACCAAAGAAATACGCGAGTACGAGTTTGCCCAAGAAGAAAACTCTGAAGGCGGCATAAAGCTCACCAAAGGTAAACTTATCTTTTTAGTTGCCATACTGTCTGCAGCTGTAGCTGCGTCTAAACTACTTGGCGTGTTTTAAACGACAGTATCAAACTTGTTTTTAGAGGTAAGCCATGACAACGTAGCTAGCGATTATCGATATAGCATAGATTAGCATGGAGAGGTGGAAGAGCGGTAGTACTTTGAGTGCTGACTGCACAGATTCACCCTTTAAAATCATCGCGTTAGCCACTGCCAAAAGCCCAAAGCTCACTGCGAAACCCCCAAGCGCCACAAGGCTACCGAGTACGTAGAGAAAAACAGCCGCCGTCACATAATGGAAGACTGTAAACGCGAGAATCCAATAGGCTGTGGCTTTAATGCCGTAGAGCGTCGGTGGCGTTTTCATACCTTTAGCTCGGTCGTTAGCCACGTCAACGAGATCATTTACGCCCAAGTGCGCTAGCGCCAGGGGGTAGAAGAACAAAAACAGCGTCAACGCATAAAGGTCGGGGCTGCCCACGCAGAGATAACCTGCGACAAGGAAAAGTGCAAAATCCACCCGCCCAATTATCTGTGCAAATGGAACTTTCTCATTTCGCTTCTTTATTTGGTAGAAAACCTCCAAACCATAACAGATGAACATCAAAACAAAAACGTAGATAGAGTGCGGATATGGAAGCGTAAAAATAATGGCGCTTGTGATGGCTACAAAAACCGCGAACAAAACCGTTGCACTACGCCGAGGAATTAAGCCTTCAGAGAGGGGGCGCCTACCGAAAGGCCGCCAATACTTCGTTAATTTGTTATCGGTAGGCAACTCTTTTTTGTCCAAGTTTGCGTCTACGATGTCGTTTAAGACTAATCCTGCTTCAAACCCGAAGTAAGCAATCAAAATCGCCTGCAACACAAGCAGAAAACTGAAGCCACCGTTTACAGTGAATCCAAAGAAGAGACCTGCAGAGAAAAGAACGGGCCAGACAAAAAAGAAATGAAGCCTCAAGAGATCAACATACGCTTTAACGCCCACTTACCTATACCCCAACACCCCCACTATCAACAGCGACAATAAATAAGCTATTCGATAATAATCAATACAGAGCGAAAACTGCATGCAAAAACATGAAGCGATACAACTGCTAAATATGGTGAGGGTTCACATCGTTTTAGGCGGCCTCTTAG
The DNA here is from genome assembly GCA_026014685.1 of Candidatus Bathyarchaeota archaeon. NCBI lineage: Archaea > Thermoproteati > Candidatus Bathyarchaeota > Candidatus Bathyarchaeota archaeon. The sequence goes on along the minus strand of JAOZHW010000005.1, from coordinate 36,815 downwards.
CCTTCACGTTGGGCATGCTTTTAGCTGTTGCTGGAGGCGGCACATTCAACCCCTTAACTGCACTATTATTTTATTCTGTGGTATTTTTCGGCGACTTATCCACCCACTACAGCAACGACTACTTTGACTACAACCAAGACCGACAAACCCAATCATCAAAATTCTTTTCAGGTAAAAGAATCCTCATCCAACACCCAAACCTGCTGCCAACCGTCCGCATAATCGCCCTCATCTGCTTTTCAGCTTCGATTTTGCTGGCTTGTTTAGCAGTCGCAACCCAATTAGCGCCCCTCGAACTGTTACTTATTGCTGTGGGCGCGAATTTGCTGGGCTGGTTCTACTCAGCTAAACCTCTGCGGCTGGTCTCAAGGGGGTTGGGAGAGGTAGCTATCGCGTTGACTACCGGATTCGCCATTCCTGCTGTTGGATACATGGCTGTTCAAGGGGGTTTAGATGCTTTGTTTGCATACTTTGTTTTGCCTTTTGTGTTGTATGGTTTCATGCTTGGCTTGAGTTTGGAGGCTCCAGATGTAGAGGTAGACCGTAAAAGTGACAAGATAACTGTAGGATCGCGGTGGGGGGCGCAAGCAGTTTTTGAGTTAATTTTAGTAGTCGCCTTGTTGGCATTGGCTGTTTTTGTTTTCTTTGCATTATGTGTGGCCGCTGTGTCCATTAATTTTTGGGTTATAGCTGTTTTTTCTACTGTTCCGCTGGCTGCGGCGATTGCAGGTGCATTATATTCTCGTAGAAAAGCAAACTCGAACGTTTTTAGTGCAATCAACATTTCAGCATTGTTCTTTTTTAATCTGCTAATGGTCGGGTATCTAGCTATAGAGTCGTTAAGACTCTTGTGAGGTCTTTTTTGCCTGCTTAATTATATTGGTTTTTTATTTTCTGGCAGAGGTAAAATTGTAAATGTTTTTACTTAACCACACCGTAAATGGTGACTGTTACATTTCCGTCGAGAATCGCCAATGGAGGTGTAGGCTTGAACCATGTACACCAAACCAAAAAAACACACGTAGTATTCGTTGAATTCGATGACGTTAACCCCGCTAAACTTGCCGCAGACTTACGCTACTTCGGCGAGGGTAACTCTAAGAATCGAAAGTTAGAGTTTGACTTTGAGTTTTGTCTAGAATGCAACTATCGACTACTGGATGGGAAACCTATAATGTCTCAGGGCATCGTCGACGAACTAGAAAAATACGTAACCCAAGCCAAACGCAACAACCACAAAAACTCGACACAGGTAACGGTGCAGCATTCAGATTTCGAAGTTTTAGAACGCTTGATTAAAAGGGCTTTAGAATTTGGTGATTTAAGGCAAAAAATCTCTGATTGATGTCGGGCGAGATTCGGCTTTCTTAGAGCCCCCAGCTTTGGGTAAGCGTTTGATGAGACCCATCCTTTTTTGTTTTCTCTTTTTTCTTCTCGTGACCTTTGAACCTGTTGATTTTTACGGTTGAGCCTTCTATAGACGCCCAATGTGAACTGTTTAAATCTCTGTGATAAATGAATTTTTTTACTGCATGGAATAGCTCCGATAACTGTACTTTTTGACCATCTACAGTTAATCGGTTTTTTCCTTGCAAAACTGTAACTTTGAGGCGTGACTCAAGAAAACTGGTTAACCTTTCTTTTTCAGCTTCTAAATCGCCTAAATCTACTTGAAGTTGGGGTTCCTTTTTGAGCTTAAAGAGCAATGGGTTGCCCCCCTTATGGGTAAGCTGTTCAACTATTAAAGCTAAACGCCAAGGTTAAATTGATTGGTGGGGCTTCCCGGATTTGAACCGGGGTCTATAGCGCCCGAGGCTACAAGCCTGGACCAAGCTAGCCGAAAGCCCCAATATTTACTTTCTGGCTTAGTTTTGACTTATTTAGGTCAATGGTGTTTTGTAATTGGTAAATATTATTTATTGCCTCACCAGCTTTTGACCTGTTATGTTTCAACTTCTTCTTTAGATAAGACTTGCCCCCTTTAAACTTAATTGAGTTAATGGCATTCATAGTGATAGTAGAATTGTGCTTTACCTTTGCTCATTTCTTTATACTGTTTACATCAGTAATAATTACTATTTGTAAACTTGCTTCAATACCTCATATTTGACAATCGATTCGTCTCCTCTCACATTCCTCTCGAACCAGGTCAATGGGAGAATTATAAGAAATTTGTATTAGTGAACGGAGTTTAGGTTGTAGCGCTTAATTATCTATCTGCCCTAATTAGCGAATCAATTTATAATTTAAGTAGGTGAAAAAAAAAGTTTTGAATCTTATTAATCTGTCAGAATAAAATTTGTTAGTTGCTAAGAATGTTTGAAGGAAAAACTGTCACCTGATGACTTTAACAATCTTTATAAACAAATCCAAAAAGAAGTAGTAACCGACAGATATGAAGAAAAAAATAATTTCAATTATAGCAATAATTTCTATTTTAGTGTTGATAAATTCCGTAAATCATTTAATGCCCCTGAACGCTTCAGCAGCCACCTTTTTTCTCGATAATTTTGATAATATTTCACCAAGTTATTGGGTACAACAACAAGGTTCTTGGACTCAGGCAAGCGGAAAATATATTGTAGCAGCAGGAATTGTAGAAAATGTAATATCTACGGTTAATACACCAAGCCTGGCTAATTATACTGTTGAAACAAAACTTACTTTTTCTAATAATGGTTTTAGAGCAGGAATTGTGTTCAGATACATTGACATTAATCCTTACTATGCATTTGAGATTAGTGATGAGTATGACTGTATACAATTTACTAGATATTTGCCAGAAAACACAGGTTATGGAACATCTGATGCATTTTGGTCTTTAAGTCATGGTTATGTTGTTCCTACGAACTTTCAATTTAACGCAGGAACAATAAAAACTGGTGTCGAATATACTCTGAGGGTTACAGTTAGCGATGATTTCTTCACAGGTTCTCTTATAAGTCAAGATGTTAATCAAACATTGACTTGGACAGATTCCGCATATCAAAATGGCAAAGTTGGCTTAAGAGCAAGAGCGGCAAATGTGGCATTTGACTATTTCATAATTGAAGATGCTGTTGTTTCACCAACATCAAACCTAGTTGGCTACTGGAAGTTTGACGAAGGTTCAGGAGCATCAGCATATGATAGTAGCAGAAATGGAAACACAGGAACCTTAATTGATGATCCCCTTTGGGTTGAGGGGGTATCTGGCAAAGCTCTGCAATTCAATGGTCAAAAGGGCTATGTTCTCATCCCTGATTCTAAAAGCCTCAGAGTTCAGTCGTTCACTTTGTCAGCTTGGATCTATATGCCTGTTAGACCTTATCAAGCTGGGCACCCACCAAATCCACATGTATGTATAATAAACAAGTTGCATTATGCTGGAACTTCAGCTATTTCTGGGTATAAACTAGATTTTGAAAATCCTACTTCGACTGATGATACGCTTGTTATTGCAATTGGTGATGGAATAGCGCAAAGGTTTTTGGTACAATATAATAGCATTAACGCTTTAACTCTAAATCAGTGGCATCTTGTAACTGGAACCTATGATGGTTCAACCGCTAAGCTATACATTGATGGTCAATTGAAGGCGGTAAACTCAGTTCAATACTCCATTAGACATGATGATACACCTTTGTGCATTACAAGGGAAGTTACTCAACAATATTATGATGGAATTAATGGAAAGATTGATGAAGTGATGATATACGATATAGCCCTTACATCAAGCGAGGTCCAAAATCTCTACAATAACCTACAACCATCTCCAAGTCCCTCTTCAACTCCTCCACTTACCCCAGTTCCAACAGCGAATCCTACAAGTAATCCTGCTTCCAATCCAACATCAACATCTACTCAGAGGCCCGCTAATAATCCAACAGCTACCCCTAAACCAAGTCCAACAGCTAATCCTTCGCCAACAGTTCCGGAGTTTTCACAAATAATTATTATTGGTTTCATTATAGCTTGCACCATGTTTCTAATATTGAAAAATAAAAAAACAAATTAAGTTTTTGATTATAATTATTAATTAATTGGGATTTTTTGATGAAATTTAGTTAGAAGGTTTAAAAATTTGGATATTAATTTTCGGGATAGAGCCATTGGTTATCTTCTTGTACTATACTACCGTTTTATAGTTTCGGAATCCATTTTACATAAGAAGACTTATTTAACATGGACTTTAGAACGCAATTATTGTGTTATCAAAATCTGTTTGCTTTGGTCTAGAAGTATTTGCGTCCGAGGCTACTTGCTCGAGTCAAGCTATTCGAAACCCCGAACAGATTTTCTTGTTGAGTAGGCATGTTATTTGTTGGGTTGGCTTTAACTTTAGCGGTTAAAAAAACACAAGCAAGACAGGGGCGCCAGCATAAGGACTGGGCTTTTTAAGTTTTGAGGTGAAGTTTGGTGTGCAGTAAATATCACGTTCACGTAGAGAACTCAAATAATTCTGCCTTTAAATAAGGGGAGGGGTCTATAGCAGAGTACAAAACAGTCTCGGGTATACTTTTATTTACAAATTTTGATATTTATGGTGGTGATGTGTTTGATTGGTGACGCAAGCAGAGTTAAGAAACCAAAGTTACCCAAGAAGCGGTTGCTTAAAAAGGTAAACAAACGGTAAAATTCTGACCCTGTTACTTAATGGAACTTAAAAAAAGAAAAAGTTTGATTTAAAGAATTACTGCTGCTTCAGTGAAGCGAGGTATTTCAGGTGGAAGGGCTTTATGACAATGCCGCCTTTCAAGTCGGCATGGAAAGTTTGACTTTCAACAACCCAGTCAGACAGTTCTGAATCATGAGCACGTATGAATTCGGCAAAGCTGGCAAAGTTTTCATGAAGGGAAATGCAAACTGCATCCCACCCCATTCCTCTGCCATCGACGGCCATGATAACGTTGGTTTGTTTCATGTACCATTCTTTCATTTTTTGAAGTGCTTTGTTTTTTGCTTCGCCTGATTCATACTTTAGTTTACTTTTGAGAAAGGTTATTGCTGCAATTTCAAACCCGATTTGCCCGAATTTAGGAATAACAGTGTATCCTTCGATATAGTTTTCTTCTAACATTGCTCTTCTTCGGGTCACGGTAGGTTGGGAGACACCCAGGGCTTTGGCTAATTGGCGATCGCTTCTGTGTGAGTCCTTCATGAGCTCGAACAATATCTTGTAGTCTATTGGTTTTAGTTCTTTCATTGTCATCTACCTGTAATTTTTTCGATACTCATAAGCATTTTTTGCCATCATATATAAACTTCGTTGTTGAATAATTAAAAAATCCAGCAACATTTAGCAAGCGAAGGCAACAGATAGTTTTATGAGAAATCAACCCCTAAAACATTGCGGTGCACCAATAAAACATGCCCATACCAATCCTAAACAGCATAGAAGCCGAAATCACCAGTTTCCTCTCTGAATTAATCCGCATAAACACCACTAATCCACCAGGCAACGAAACAAAAGCCGCCCAATTCATAGCAGAATACTTAGCCAAAGACGGCTTCAAATCAGAAATAATCGAATCAGGTCCAGGAAGAGGCAGTATAATCACCCGCCTCAAAGGTAACGGCCAGAAACCTAACCTGCTTTTACTCTCTCACCTCGACGTGGTAGCCGCCAATCCCGCAGAGTGGACCGTTGACCCCTTCGAAGGAACAGTTAAAGATGGATTTGTGTATGGACGAGGCGCCATAGACATGAAAGGCATGACTGCCATCGAAGTTATGACGCTAAAACTACTCAAGAAAAACAATGTCCCAATAAAAGGCGACGTAGTGCTAGCAGCAACAGCTGATGAAGAACGGGGAGGAGAAGAAGGCGCAGGATACCTAATACGAAACTACAAAGAAAAAATCTGGTGCCCATACGTGTTAAACGAGGGCGGCGGCACAGCATTCCCCCAACACGGCAGAAACGTCTACCCAATTCAAACAGCCGAAAAAGGCATATTGTGGTTTAAAATCAAAGCTAAAGGCACCCCCGGACATGGTTCAACACCCAACATGGCCGACAACGCCATAACAAGAATCAACAAAGTTATATCTAAACTGGGTAGTTACCAGCCACCTACATTGTATGTGCCAACACTCAAAGAATTCGTCGCAGAAGTGGCAAAAAGTAACCCTGAACACAAAGAAATCCTTACACGACTGCTAAATAATCCAGAACACAGCGACCAGATTCTCAAGGAACTATCTAAAAAAGATAAAGCCCTTGCAGAAGAAATCTGGCCCCGCACAAAAACCACCATAAGCCCAACTATCATCAAAGGAGGCGTAAAAGAAAACATCATTCCATCCGAATGTGAAGCAACTTTTGATTGCCGGGTGCTACCAGGTCAAAGCGTTACCGAAACTCTGAAATTAATTAAATCGATGCTTAAGGATGTGGACGAGGGCAAACTCAGCTACGAAATTATCCAGATCCATGATGGCAACGAGTCAAGCACACAAACACCTCTCTATGAAGCCATCAAATACGTGTTACGGGAAGTTGAGCCTGACTGCGGCGTAACACCAACGTTAACTACAGGTGGAACAGACTCGCGGTTCTTCAGAGAGACAGGCAGCATATGCTACGGTTTCCACCCCGTGCGACCTGATGAGCCAAACGATGAATACGAGAAACGCATGCATGGCATAGATGAACGCTTAAGTATAGAGAACCTTGTTTGGGGCACAAGTGTGTTCTATGAGACAGTTAAAAGGTTCATGACATGACTGAACAAATTCGATGAATGGTTTTTTATTCATAACATGCATATGAGTAACATTACACTTGCCTGCTAAAGAGGAACAAAAGCAATGTTCAGCGGAACATCATTAGTAAGCAAAGAACCCCCTATACAAAAAGTCACAAAAACCGTTGGCTTAATCTCAGATACCCACGTCCCAAAACGCGCCCACGCTTTGCCGAGATGCGTCTTTGAGATTTTTCAAAAAGTAGACTACATTATTCACGCGGGAGACTTGGTTGAGTTGGCAGTTGTGGATGAGTTAGAGCAGTTGGCACCTGTCTTAGCGGTTCACGGAAACATGGATGGTATGGAAGTAAATGGAGCCCTTCCAAGACTTAACTCTTTGAAGGTGTTTGACTGGAAGATCGGTGTTATGCATGACCCTGACATTGCTTTTGGTTTCAATCGGATTCGTGAATTGGTAAAAGAGCATGGTTTCAACGTTTTTGTTTATGGGCATACACACGTTGCTAATATCAGATGGGAAGGAAAAACGCTCTTTTTTAACCCAGGCAGCCCCACAGTTCCAGCAAATACCATGGGAAAACTTTCTGTAGGCTTAATCAAAATAACAAAAGATACAATAATTCCAGAAATAATCCCCATCAACCAAGTTTAGAATCGAATGAATAACCTGTTCGAGTTATGTAGCATAAGTTGCAAGGTAGAACAACCAATAAAGCACTACCCCAAGCATCAGTGCAATCATCCAAATCACTATAGTAACCCGCATAAGCTGCTTCTTTGCAAAGCATGGTTTCAAATCCGCTCGAAGACGCCAATTCACTACTAAAACAATACCCAAAAGGAAAGCAACAACGCCAGCCACAGTGTGAACAAGCGCTAAAACAACCAGCATATTCGAGAAATCAAAGGCACCAGGTGCAGAAAAGCCTCCAGCAAAGGAGGGCATCATGACTGCAAAAATGGTTATGGCATGTAAGACTACGGCTCCAAGCATTGTTAAGCCGTGTTGGCGGAATTTTTGGTTTTTCTTTAAAATGAAGCCGTAGAAGAGTAAGCCTAAAACGAAAAGTTGGATGATTAAGCTTGCTGTTGCGGCAACAATAAAGGGGTTTTCAAAAAATGACATAATTATCAATGTTTTAGAGTGAACATAGCGTAGATAAGCTTTACTTAAAGTCACCCCTCCCCCGCTTCTAAAGGTAGTTTGCTGATTTGGCTTAAAAGCAAAAAACACTACACCGCTCTGAAGGGATAAGAATGGAACACTGTAAAAACCCATGGAAAAGTGCCTGTAAAGGCGAAGACATCAAACTCTACATTCAAATTAAAGGCGAAAACCTCCCAATATGTCAGCAATGTTGGAGCAAAATCGCCGACCAAGATGAGGAATGGTGAAATGGAGAGCTTCAGCGCAAACAGTGCCAGATCATACATCGGTAAAAACGTAAACCTTCACCTAAAAGACGGCGCAGTCATAGTCAACGTGCAACTGACAAAAATCCATAAAGCTGCAGGAAAAAACAACAATCTAATCGAGTACTCGCTGGGCAACCGTAAAGGCAGTCGTATTCCTCTTCGGGCAATCGCGTACGCAGAAAACCTAAACGTTAAAATTATGAAGAACATAGCATAGCTTCCCGTTCTAGCTAAATGCACAAATACACCCATAATAATTCACCCAGTATGCGTTGTTCACACTGCGGGGTTTGCTGCACTGAAACAGAGATGCTGCTATCCAAAAAAGACATCAAACGCTTAGAAGATAGAGGCTACCAAAAAAGCAAGTTTGCGCACTTTGACAAAAAAGGCTACGCGACGCTGAAAAATCGTGATGGCTACTGCGTCTTTTATGATCGCAAAAACCGAAGGTGCAGTGAGTATGCCAGTCGACCTTCAGGTTGCAGGGTTTACCCAGTTATAGTTGATGAAGAGAAAGGGATTATCTTGGATACAATTTGTGAATCTAGACACACCATCTCAGATGAAGAAAAAACGCTAAAGGGTAAACGTGTAGTTAGGCTTCTTGAAGGTATCGATTCTGAGGCGCTTAAACGCCGCTCTTAATTGAGTTTGGGTATCGCCGAGTTTAACGTAAAGTACCGCAAGTATTGCTAAACCTTAAATAAACGTATACTCGGTTACTATCCTTAAGAGGGGAACAGTACGCCAAAAAAAGGTTTCAAAACAATCACTGTGAAGGCTGAAGTTTACGATTATTTCTTTAAAGAATGGCTCAAAGTAAAAGAAGAATATACCATAAAAAAAGGCATCCGGAGCTTCTCTGCCTACGTTACCTATCGGCTGGCAGAACTCATAACCCAAGACAAAAGAGTGAAACAAAAATAATAACGCTTCAATCCCTACAACTTTAAATAACCCTTGCACTCCCTTACCGTGGGAATAGGCATGCCTTGCTCGGTAATAGTTGGAGCCTTCTGGGGAGATGAAGGCAAAGGAAAAATCATTTCGTATTTAGCTCTAAAAGACAACCTTGATTTTTGTGTCAGAACCGGCTCAGTGAATGCAGCACACACTGTTTGGCAAGACAACAAAAAATACGCCCTACACATGGTTCCCGCTGGTTTTCTCAACCCCAAAACCCGCCTGCTCATAGCCGCGGGCGCAAACGTCCACATAGGGCAATTCTTCAAAGAAGTCGAATTAACACAGGTTGACGCCAAACGTATGGGCATAGACCAAAACGCCTCCATAATCGAGCAGAAACACAGCGACCAAGACAAGGCGTCAGCAATCAACAAAGGAATTGGTACCACAGGATGGGGTGTTGGCCCAGCGCTGGAGGAGCGAGTGAGGCGCACAGCTAAACTTGCAAAAGATATGCCTGAACTCAAACCATACCTCTGCGACGGAATCACTGAAGTTAACGACGGCTTAGATGAAGGCAAAAGCGTGCTATTGGAGGGCACTCAGGGTTTCATGTTGTCGCTTTTCCTCGGAGGAGGTTATCCATACGTTACAGGCAGAGACACAAGTGCTTCCGCAATAGCTTCAGAAGCAGGCGTTGGACCTACACGGGTAGATGATGTAATAATCGTTTACAAATCCTTCATAACCCGCGTCGGAGGAGGTCCATTACCTGGAGAAATTACGAAGGAAGAAGCCTTAAAACGAGGCTGGTTCGAAGTTGCCGCAGGCACAGGGCGGGAGCGTCGTTCTGCGCCTTTTGATTTCGATTTAGCAAAGAAAACCGCGAAGATTAACGGTGCAACACAAGCGGCCATGACTAAGCTCGACGTAATTTATCCGTCTTGTAAAGGTGCACGGAAATTCGATGATTTACCTAACGAAGCAAAAGAATTCATAAAAGAAGTAGAAAAACGCACAGGCGTCCCCATAACTTTAATCGGCACTGGCCCTGAAGCTCTTGACATAATCGACCGCAGAGCATAGTAACTTTTATTTTCTTTCTTTGCAATCCTGTTTTAAGGGCTGCATACATGTTAACCTCTAAGAGAGCGACTAAAGCCTCAGCCAGCGCACTTATTCTGCTCTTTGTTGCAGGATTGCTGGTCGGGGGACTCTTGTTTTACTACGTTAACTACAGAATGGTAAGCAACTTAAACAGCCAAGTTTCTGACTTACAAATGGCAATTTCTTCACTTCAAAGCCAACAAAACATCACGTACCAAAACATTACAGTTCTCCAAGATGGTACCTCGTTAGCTGATTTGTATGATAAGGTTCGTGACTCTGTTGTGCTCATTCAAGGAGTAACAAGTAGTGGAAGTGTGCAGGGATCCGGTTTCATCTACAACCACGCGGGTCGAAACGTAGTTATAACCAACTACCATGTCGTTGAAGACACCACGAGTTTAAGCGTGACCTTCTCAGATGGCAAAGGTTACGCAGCCACTATACTGGGCACTGACCCATACGCTGATTTAGCAGTTCTCTCAGTCCAAGGCGACCACGAACTTAAACCTATCACCATCGTGAGTTCATCACCGCTTCGCGTCGGCGAACCCGTCATCGCCATAGGTAACCCGTACGGTTTAGTTGGCTCTTTAACCACAGGAGTAGTAAGTGCAACTGGAAGAAGCATCACCGAAAGCAGCGCAGGTGGCTACTCGATTGCTAACGTAATCCAAACAAGCACTCCAATCAACCCAGGCAACTCTGGCGGTTTACTGCTTAACTCGATGGGTAACGTTGTGGGAATAACAACCGCAATCGTTTCTGACTCACAAGGCTTAGGCTTTGCTATCCCGTCGAACACTATTCTGCGCGAAATTGGGTCACTGATCAATACAGGTACCTACAATGGGCACTCCTATCTAGGGGTCACAGGCGCCGACATGAGTTACAACATAGCGAAAGAGACGGGTGCAAGCGTAACTTACGGATGGAAGATTGCATCTATTGTTCGAGGAGGACCCTCTGACGGCAGATTAACGGTAGACGACATAATCATAGCTATCAATAATCAAACTATCAAAAACAACGATGATTTAGCAAGTTACTTGGAAGACAAAACAATCCCCGGAGACACAATCAACATAACTGTAATCAGAAACAACCAAGAGATAACGGTAACAGTAAAATTGGGTACAAGACCGTCACCAACGTAAAACCCGTTTTCTGTTGTTACTCTGACTTAGACCCCCTCCCCTAGTCTGCGACGTACGTTAAACCCGGAATCCAAAAAGCAAATCACAGTATAAACTGCGGGTTGTTGTGTATAGAGCTTTTTCCGCAACAACAACTACTGTGTTGCCCTGATTGCTTAAACAAGGTTGGGGTAGCGTGCTTAGGTATGACGTGTGTTCTTACAGTTTTGATATAGTCTTCTTTACGACTTTATATTACCATAACACTTTAGGTTTAGTTTGTGTTTGGAGAGGTGGCTTAAGTGTGTTGGTTAGACCATTAGCCATCCGTCGTTCGAGGAGAAAGGAGAAGGCTTCGAAAACGGAAAAGGTATGCTTGGCTAGTGGTGTTCGCCTTCAACCTTAACCATTCCCTCCAATCACTAAGCAAACAGATAGCCAAAAAACTGTTATATCGTTTATGAAAACAAAATATGGATTTAGCCTACAGAGTAAATTTTACCCTATAGCTAAAACGCCTTCTAGAATACTCTGTTCGGAGACACATAATTCTTTAGACAAAAACGCCTTAAGCACGACAGACAACTTGGGAAGAGGTCCACTATAGTTGATGATTTGGTTGCCTTTTACGGCATCTGCTTGGAAGAGTTTCTCGTCTTCCTTATAATTAAACGAAATAGTCGGGGCGCCTAATGCTAATTTCTGGAAATCTTCCCATACTTTACAACGCAAGATCACTGTAGGTCCACTCTGCGCGGCAACGGGTGCGACTACAGATTGCACAGGTTGCTGCTCTTTAACTGTTGGGGCTGGAGCGCTGACTTTTGCTCCTCCAACGTAACCGACGAGGTTGGTTACTTCTTTTTGCAGGGTGGTGATTTTTTCTTCCACTTTCTCTACTTTGTTGCTTAGTTCTCCTGCGTCGCCCATCTGTTCGGTGACGGTTGCGAGTTCATTGATGAGTTTGTCTAAGTCTCTTTCATGCTCTTTTAGGACGTTAACGATGAAGTCTACCGCTTCCAGAGCTTCGTCTTTTGACTGCGGATTTTTCGCCATTTTTACTATTTAACCCCCACTTAACAAACCCAATACAGCGTTTTGCGTATATAATGTTAGCGAATCGTCAAGTAGAATCAGAGCAACAGCGTAACTATATTTATTGAAAATTCTGTACAACAACAAAACAGGACAAATTGTCTCTGCGCCGCATTAAAACAAAGCGATTTTCTCACTTTGGGCGTGATATCGAGGTAAAAATTGGATTAAAAGCCGAGTTACAGGTTTTTTGATTAAAAAGGGGCTTAAATTGGGCTTATCTTTTGTTTTTTAGTTAAATCCGTTAGCTTGTCTATTTTCTGAACTTCGAAAGTTATAAATAGCGAATGTAGCGATTTACGTTTTATGAAAATCAAACAAGCGTATATCTCAATACTTCTCTTTACCCTTTTAGCAAGTGCACTCTTGGTTAACATCGCAAACACAAATGCACAAAGCAGCGAAGAATCAATTACAGTAGTACTAAATGCACCCGCCAACAACACAGCTAAAACCGACAACTTTAACGTAACATTCTCTTACATTCCATACCTTGTCGGTTCAGACAAATTCTACGGTGCAAACTTGGTACTTAATGGAAGCGTAATCCAAACGGCCACAAATCAATCAGCAATATCAAATAACCAAGTAAATTCAATCAGCTACACTTTCACCGCGAACGGAACCTACTATTGGAACATAAGACTCCAAAACAGCACTCATGCAGTGATATCTGATGAACCGCGCAACATCACATTAGCGGTTTATGTCGCCGAGCCTACTGCAACTCCCACTCCAACACCCACCCCAACAGCTACCCCGACACCTACACCTGCTCCTACAGCTACAGCGACACCAAAACCTGCTACCCCAACACCCACACCGGAACCGCCAGCTGACCTGCTTGGCACCTGGGGCATAGTCATCATCGCCATAATTGTCATAGCTGCAGTCGGCGCGATAGCCATACTTGTGCTAAGACGTAGAAACCAAGGTCCATAAAAGGGCACCCTACCTTTTTCTTTATTTCCAAAAATAGTTTATCGTGGATTCCAGACGCATCTTATTGCTTTTGAATCGCAAGCTAAAACGCATGGCGTCTGCCCGCGGTCAGGTTTGCATGCAGCGCAGGTGTAGCTGATTTTTTTCCGATGTACCTCGGCTACTGCGGCGACGGTTTTGTCTTCTAAATCGATGAATTCAGTTATTAACTGAAGCGCCTTTTGGGGGCATCGGTCAACGCATTTACCGCATCCACTGCAATGCTCAGAGTCCACTATTATGTAGTATTCACCTGAACCATCCGTGTAGCCGTAATGCGTGATTATGCCAATTTCACCTATGCCTTTTGGGCTTTTTCATAGAGTGCTTTGCCGAAAGATGCCGCACCCAATGCACCCGCAACCATCGGATCTAAGCCGCCTTCCCGCCATTTCGGCGAAGGTAAAGTTTTGACACCTAAGATTACTTCGATACGGCTAACTATGCCTTTGTTCTTTGATTGACCACCTGTAATGACCAGTTCTTTTTCGAGACCCACACGGTTGATCAAGTTAGCCATACGCACAGCCATAGCCCTTGTGTAGGCAGCTAAAACTTTTTCCTTAGACCAGCCTTTACGTAAAAGACCCATAGCCTCTGTTTTTGCAAACGCAACACACGTGCAACTTACGGGTTCGGGTTCTTTTTCGACCTTAAGTGAAATGTCTCCGATTTCTTCGATGGAGATTTGAAGTAGGTCAGCGAAGACTTCCATGCCTCTGCCTGTGCCTGCGGCGCATTTGTCGTTCATGAGGAAGCTGACGACTCTGCCTGTTTCGTCGATTTTTATGGCTTTAATGTCTTGGCCGCCGACGTCGAGGACTGTGCGGACGCTGGGTCCCCAAATGTAGTTTGCCCCTTTGGCGTGGCAGGCGATTTCTGTGATGGCTTTGTTGGCCATGGGAACGTTAACTCGGCCGTAACCTGTGCCCACGATGAATTTTAGGTCGCTGACGCTGAGTCCTGTGTCTTTTAGAGCGAAATCTAGGGCTTTTTTTGCGCTTTCAGGGCTGTTGCTGCCTGTGCGGGTAATTCCCCAAGCGTACGCTTCGCCGTTAACCATGATGGCTGCTTTGGAACCGACTGAACCTACGTCTACGCCTGCGGTGATTATGTCGTTTTTGCTCCATTTGATGTTGGGCATTATGCGGTGGTATTCTTGCCAACGCCAGAACTCGTCTCTGACTCCACTCATTTAGATGCCTCCTTGACGCGTGTAGCCGCAATTAACGCGGCGCCGAGTGCTCCAACGTATTCGGGGTACTCGGGGATAACCACGGTGAGCCCTAACTTACGGTTTAATGAAGCGACAAAGCCGGGGTCTTTGGCTACTCCGCCGACCAGCACCACTTCGGGAGTTATGCCTAATCGGTGCATCATGGCTGAAACACGGTCTGCCATTGCGTCGAATACGGCCCGTGCGATTTCGGGTTTGGATTCTTGGCGGTGAATAAGCGAGACGACATCGGATTCGCCGAAGATCACGCACGATGCGTTGATGGGGCTTGCTCTTTCAGCTTTCAGGGAGAGTGGTCCCATTTCTTCAAGTTTCACTTCTAGTGCTCTTGCCATGGCTTCAATGAATGCTCCTGCACCTGCTGCGCAGCGTTCGTTTACGACGAAGTCGACCATTACGCCGCGTTCGTCGGTTTTTACTGCGCGGGCTTCTTCTGCGCCTACGTCGATTATTGTTCGCGCTTTAGGAACGAGGTATACGCCTGCTTTTGCGTCGGCGCCCATCATGCTGACTGTGCTGTTTGCGTAGGGTGCCATGTCCATGGCTGAACCGGTGGCAGCAAAGTGGTTTACGTCTGAGAGTTTGAGGTTGGCTTGTGTTAGTGCTTCGTTGACTGCTTGTTCAGCGGCTTTTGTGGGGTCAAACCCTGCAAAGGCTTGTGCTCTACCTACAACATTTCCGTCTTTTAGGACAACAACTTGTACACGTTGCGTGCCTAGATCCATTCCGACTGTTATCAATGCTTCATTTCACCTTAGATGTCGATTCTTGCGTTGAGCATTTCCAAGAAGGCTTCAACACGTGTCTTCATTTGCCCAACGTCTTCTCTTGTGTATTCGGTATCCAAATAGTAAACTGGAACATTAATTTTGTCTAAAGCTTTCTTTACTCGAGCGTATTCCATGGCGTAGAGCATGCATCCGCGAACGACGTAGTAAACGACGCCTTGAATTTTCCATTCTTTGACTTTATTTAGTAGCCAGTTTATGCGGTCTTCGTTGCCGTCTTTGCTGGTGAAGCATGGGCATGTGGAGGCCATCAGGTAGCGTTCGCTCATGGCGTTTAGCATGTCATCCATCGACCATTCGTCTACTCCGATGGGGTCGTTTAGGATGCGTTCTCCGCTGCATTGTTCGTCCGCGACGATTATGCCCTGTGGGTTGCCTTCCTCAACTAGGGTGGGTAGCTTCCAGTTGTCGGGCCAAAACATCGGTGTCCCTGTAACCATTACGCGTGGTGTGTCTGGTGAGACAACCCAGTCTTTGCGTTCCGCCCGTTTTTCAAGTTCGTCGCAGAGGGCTTCAGTTTTTTCTGTCCAGCGCTTCTTGTCATCCCAACTGTACGCCTGATTGACAAGCATAGCATCTCTGCCCATGATGACGGGGTTGCCTTTCCGGAGTTCTTGTAGTCTGCGGAAAGCTTTGGTTGCGCGGTGGCTGATTTCTATGGCTTCTTTCAGGTTTTTACGTGTTATCTTGTTGCCTGTGAACTGCTCAATTTGGGTTTTCATGTGTTTAATTTCATCGTTCCAGAAGCGTAATGACTGTGTTGAGTCTTTTACGCGGGGGATGTTCATGCCCCAGATGGTCTTTGTGTCGCCGAGAATTTCGCTAAGTTTGGTCATGCCGTCGCAGGTTAAGACGCTGATTAAGGCGTCGCTTTGCTCCAAAAAGGGCGAAAGTTCAATCATCTTTGCTCCGATAGTGGAGCGGATAACTGGACAAACCTCAACTGGCACTACTCGGTCCCCGAGTTTTGATGTGTCATACCAGCCTGAGTTTACACGCACTGGAATCGCATCTGCAGCCGTGATGAGTTCAGTTGGCGCGAAAAGACACATGTAACCGATGACTTTTTTGCCTTTTTCTTTAGCTGCCTGAATTTCTTGCTGGCGTTGCCCAAACAGGTTTGCGATGTCATCGAAGTACTTCATGGCTTCGGGGCGGTGTGGGTCAGCTTTTTTCATTCGCTCGATGTTGTCGGCGATGATTTTTAGGGAAGCGGCTTTCACGGTGTTTCTTAATTCATCCATCTCTTTTTTAGGCATATCAGGCATGAATTTTTTCTCAACGGTTTTTGTCATTTCTTTTCTCCTCATTCAACCTTTGGCGGCTGTAACCAATCTCTAGACTTAAACACGGTCTTGTTACCAACCTTAATTTTAAGTGCGTCTTCATAGGGGCACATTTCGACGCATCGAGCGCAGAGCATGCATTGGGATGTTGCGATTTTTCCGCCCTTTTGCTCATAAACCTCGTTAACTTGGACAGGGCAGACGCGTTTGCAGACACCGCATTTAGTGCATTTTTCTTCATCTTTATCCACGTACACTAAGGGAACTTTTCTGAATGCTTTGATCTGGTTTATTGCTGCCAATGAGATGCCTGTGGGGCAGAAGCGGCACCACGCTCGTCTGATGAAGAACCCGCCGATTAATGTAACGGCAACAAATGCGATGGCGAATATTTGACCCAGTTCCTCTCCAGTGAAAGTTATGATGTTTTGAGCGTATGGGTAACTTAGGTTAACTCCGCCGATATTTAGCGGACCAGTCCAAGGCACAATAAAGGGTATCATGGGATCAAGCAAAATGCCATACGGACGAAAATGCCCCGCCAGAAGTTGAGCCATCAGCGGGGAGACTAAAATTTCCTGCGGATCCAAAAGCCACAACACAGCAGGTAACAACAAGAAAACAAGTAAAATCAAGTAGCGTCCTTTATGCAGGGCTATGTTTAGTTTGTCTGGGAGTAAGCGGTAGCGGATTTTAAGTGCTCTGCGCAGGAGGCTTTCTAAGTCCATGATTAACCCAAATGGGCACAGCCACCCGCAGAAGAACCTGCCTATGAACAGCGTGATGGCGAAGAGGATTATGAGTTCATAGAGCATAGGAATGACTGCCGAATAAGAAAAAATGTAAAAAATAGCTGCAAAAGCGACCGCTTGAATGACTAACCTCAGAAATGTTACGCGCATCGCAAGATTTTTCTTCCAAATCAGAATCGCCAGTATCCCTGCTACCCCGAGCCCCGCCAACACAGTAAGGCGCAATAGGTCCCCGATTAGTTCTCCAGCCATAGTCTATCACGTTAACTGAATTAGGGAATTGTACATTGTATAGGCACCTAGCAATATTAGAATGCCGCCTCCAGCGATGGAAATCCCCTTCCTAAACAGCGGTGCTTTACTTAGCAACCAACCTGTAACTCCACCTAATAATAGCATCGGCGAAATTGTGGTTCCCAAACCGAAAAGCACTGAAATCGCCACGCTCCCCGCAGGCGAAACCAATGGCAACGAGGTCGCCAAAATCAAAATCAGCGGCGGACAAATAACAAGCCCCCGAGTTAACCCCAGCGAGAAAGCACCGAAGTCAACTCCGTGTCTGCCAACTTTTCCTGTTCCAAAGAAACTTGGCTCGTTTTTGCCGATGCATTCGCAGGCGGGCTTTCTTATTCTATACAAAACCGACGCCCCGATAAGGACTGTAACAATTCCAAAGGCAACTGAAGAGTAAATCTGAAAGGGTGAAAAAGCTGTGTCTGAAATCAACAGCCGTATCAACCCACTAAACAAAGCGATTATTATGCCAATCGCGGTGTAAGCAACTACCCGCCCAGAGTTAAAAATCATGGTGATTTTTACGCTCTTTTTGAAACCTGAACCGACTCCTGCGATGTACCCTGCCAAAAGCGGCAAACAGGATGCTGTACAAACCGCCAAACCGTAGACCAAGCCTTCACTAAAAGCCCACAGATAAGGATTAGTTAAGTCCGTTGTCGACATGTGTATGTCTCGGCAGGTTTTATTTACAGCAAATAGCAGTCTATCTCATTTAAAGTTTACACATTTTTTGCTTAACACATAAATAATTTCGTTATATGCAGAAGAAAAAATAAGAAAAGGGCGGTTTATGGCGGTGGAATGTAGCGAGTATTGTACTGCTGCAAATACGCCAGATGCGCCGCGTCGTAGGGGTAGCTTTCGTTGCTGGTGTATGGGAAGCCCGTCATATCTAGAAACGGCATTGGATCAACAGTGAATTCAAAGCCGTAACCCCATGCTCCAGGGGGGTCTTTAAACCAGCATGCAACTACAAAGAAGTAGTCGCGTTCCATTCCTTCTGCGACTGGCGCAAGGTTTTCAGTGGAGAATTGCATGTTGACTTGGTCGCCTTGTCTGCCGATGACAAACATGTCGTCTGCTTCCTGCAGTAGCGGTGTTACGTCGCCGTATCGGGTGAAGTAGCCTGAGGAGATGGATTTGGTTTCCCATAGCTGGCTTAGGGTTGCTGATGTTGGTTTAATTATCTGTTGAGTAACGGTTTGTTGAGTTGTTATGTCTATTCCGATGTAGTCGTAGGTTACGTTCCAGAAATTGTTGAATCGGATCTGGTATTCTGTGACGTCATCGGGGAATATGCCTGTTAAATCTATTGTGTAGGTACGTGAGCGGTAATCTGAAGGCAAGGGAATGTCGCGTTGAACTCTGATCCAAGTTCCGTTGGCGGCTTTAACTTCCAAGTATGGTGCAGGCGTGATTTCGGTGCCATCTACTAGTATACCTTGCTTGGCTGCTGCGATGAAACTGTCTATCCAGTCATAGTATGGTTCAGCTAATCCCCAATCTACCATGCCCGTTACGACTAGTTTAATTTCTGATGCCCCCTTGAGGTTGCCTAAATTCAGGGTTAACTGGTTTAGAGTGATATTGTTCCAAACGCTGTCATAGCCATTAATGCCTGGAGTGAAAATCCCATCTTGGGTTAAAAGTTGCGCTAACACGTTTTGACCTTTTTCGTTGGTGGCGCTTATGGGGGACAAAATGTTGTTGCTGCTTACGGTGTAGACTTTTCCAGTTGAACAGTCACTTAGATAACTGGTCATGGACATGTAGGCGTCTGTGCCTATTGGGTGATCAACGACTAAGAGGTATGCTTGGTCTAAGTAGTAGAGTTCATCCCATTGCTGGGAGAGCGTCATGTCAAAGTAGCCGTTCTTAGCTGTTAGGATATTTCGGTCTAGTTTAACGTAGTCATAGGGGTTTCCATCTTTGAATACGATGGTTCCATTCGACGTTATGTAGCCGATGTATCCAAGCCACCCTGAGTTAGAAACGTCAGTGACATAAGTGTAGCCTGTGCCGTTCCAGATGTAGAGGGATGGACAAGACGCATAACCGCTGATTAATTGATAGGTGGCAACCAAAATCGTGCGACTGTTCAATGTGAAAGTTCTCGAGGGGCTTCCGACGCCGTCGCTCCAAGTGTCGAATGCCAAAACGCCGGTTCCTACATCGAATGGTGATGGCATAGAAATGCTGTATTGTCCTTCTGGTAAAACTGCTTGGTAGGGTGTTTGGAGTTGTTCCCCGTTTAGGGTAAAGGGCACTGACTTTGAGCCGCCGCCCGATCGGTTGATGGTGAGTGTGTGGTAGCCTTCTTTTACGACGATAAAGGAGCCTTTGAGTGAGTTGACTTTTACGGTGTGTTTTCCCTCAGTTGAGGCGGTGACGTTGAATGAGATTGTTTGACTAGCTTTTGCGTCCAAAACTATCGTGGTAGAGTTAACTATAACGTCGTTTACTGAGACTTTTATGAATAAACGATCGGTTTCAGCCGATGGATTGGTAGCTAAAACAGTTACTGTAACTGGGTAGTTGGGCCAAGTTTCATAGGGGTCCATCTTCAAGTTCGAGAGCACAATTTTACTGGTTTCAGGCGGTGCCTCTTTTAGAATAAAAAAGCTTTCCAAATCACCTATTTTTACACTAAAGTTTCCAGGATTGTTTTCGATTACTGTGAATTCAACGATTTCTGAGGACTTTAAACCTGGCAAGGTGAGGTTTGTGGATTCTCTGAGGGCGTTGTTTACTTCGAGGTTGATCGTGGTGTTACCTTCAACGTCGCCGATGTTTGTAACATTAACCGAGACCAGTATCGCTTCGCCAACATAGGCCTCAGGAGGCGTTACGGTCAAGTCAGTTAGGATAAACGTTGCTGGTTTTGATGCGCCTGTTATTGTACCTTCGTTTAGCAAATAGAAGTAGGCACCAGCTGCTGCTGCAACAATTATCAAATCCACAATCAAAATCGCTTTTAATTTAACTACGGCTGAACGTGAAAGCATCCTTTCAAGCACCCTCAATTAACGTATTAGGATAACTATTTGAGCAATAAATGTTATGTTGATTTGTATTTTTGCTGAAAAAATGGGCAACTGCAGTGTTGATTGCACAGGTTTGTTGGCGCACCTTTGCAGTCACATAGACAAATATAGTCTCTTCAATTAACGTATCCACAAGCTAGCATGCTACAATAAGGAGATATTTTTAATGGCTAAATCAACAAAAATCCTGTCCATGACTTTTCTTTTTGGCTTACTGCTTTTTGCAGTCTTCGCTACATCGATAAACGTTACAGCACAGGGCAATGCGACAGTAGTCTTCTTAACCACAGTGGGCGGCACAACTAATCCCACTGGCACACAAACCTACTCGAACGGTCAAACTGTCACTATGACGGCCACCCCAACGGATGACACCTTCATGTTCGATCGGTGGATTGTTCAGTTTGATTCCTCATCACAGGTACTAACTGATAACCCTGCCTCCATCACCGTTATGGGCGGCGCCACTTATGTCGTTGAAGCAATCTTTGTACCCTTGCTTCCGCCTCCGCCAGTTACCAGCCTTCCCGCTGACATCTCAAAAGCAGCCATAATCGTCGTTTTGGCCTCTGCAGGCGGAACCACAAACCCCCCACCGGGCACTTACGCTTTGGCTGACGCAACCCAGACCACCCTTACAGCTATTCCCTCTGAGGGTTACCAGTTTTCCCATTGGTCGATCAGCGGCTACCCAATTGTAGGCGCACATGGAACAGCACCCTTCACCACAACTCCCACAGATAATCCGTACACTGTGGATCACGGCTACGGAAACCGATACGCATACCAAGCAGTCTTCGTCCCCACAGGCAGCACAATACCAACACCGACGGGTGGAACCTCACCGACGCCCACCAACATAGGCGGGTTATCGATGGAATGGTGGATAATCATAGCTTTAGTCGTTGTCGTCATTATCGTGCTTGTTGCTTTCGGAGTCTACGCTGCAAGACGCCATTAACCTTTTTTCTTTTTTTTTGAACCTGCATAGAAAAGCACGTATGACGCTAAAATTGACGGGTACAGGCCGATGCAGATGTGAGCTGCTGCTTTGCGCCTAAGAAAGGCGTCGAAGTCCCCCAAAAAACTTGCATCTAAGAATCTCGTAACGTCTTCTTGCGACTTTATCCAATGGCCTTCTCCAGCAAACTGCGGGGCGGGTTTGCTTATAAACTTCATTCGTAGAAAGAAGTAAAAAATAGGCTTGTGGAGATGTCTCCGTCCCAGCCTTAGGGAAAAGTAAATTTTGTGGGATTAAATCATTGAGTTGATACTGTTTGCCTCTAGATTTAAGTTTTGTGTTTTTGACCTATTGCAAGTTAGCTGTCGTTTTCACTATTTGCTTGGCCTGAACTGGATGCTTGATTTGTATTATCTTGTGTCTGGTTTGTATTGCTATTTGGTGGTTTAGGTTGAGATTGAAAGCGGTCGGGACTTATTACTGGTCCGCCGTCCCCCTCCAAATAAGGTTCTGAAGAATCCGAAGTTGATGGTGGTTTGGGTGGTTTTTCTCCACTCAAAGGTTGTTCATGTAAGGGTCCATCCTCAAGACCACCTTTTGCTTCAGGCGGATAATGAAGAATAAGATTACCCACTTCTTGAGGGCTTAGTTGGTGATTGTGTATAAGTGTTCCGCCCACTTCACCGTCGTCCGAGCTATCGGTTCCTGTTGAAGCAGCCCCAGCGCCTGCACTTGCACCTGTAGAAGCACCAGAGCCGCCAGCTATAAAGAAATAGTAAATTACGACCCCAGCAACAACTACAGCAGCTAATCCTCCTACAATAAGTACTGTGCTTGTTGGGAAGCTTGAGGTGGTTTCTGGGGGAGAAGTGTTTTGCATTACTGCGTTTGGTGTTCCAAGCATTACATAATCATATTTCGCATTACCTTGCCAAGGAGAACTAATATCTACGCCTATAGCTGCGGATTTTTCTGTATCTTCTTCTTGGTAGGTATTTTGTAAATTCCCGTTAAAGTACATCTTAATAGTGTTGCCTTCACGCACTAAGGCAATTGTTATCCATTGGTTTGCTTTTTCTTCAAATATGCCGAAATGCAAGATTTTTTTGTTATCTCTATAAAATGCGAATTCTTTGTAATATCCATCTGCGTTAAAACCGTATGAATGCTTCTCCGTAAGGATAAACACGCCGTTTGTGGTGTGTCCTTGTCCTAGCCACATGCTTTTAGTTTCGACTTTCCAATCATAAATGCCGCTTGCAAAGTGATTATGATAATAAACGATTGCGTCTCCATCCGTTCCGTCTAACGTTAATGCTCCTGCGCTTACGCTGATTCCTGAGGGATTTCGATACAGTGTCCAACCCGCAGACTTCATATCTTGATTGGACGAGTAGTTGAAGTCATCACTCCAATAAACTTGATCTGTTTGTGCTTTAACGAAGCAGGCTAAGCCTAAAAAAAGCGTAAAAACCAGAAGCAACAAGCATAACTTGCTTTTCACACTTCTCCCTCAATTGTATTCAATTTGCTTCTCATTATAAGTTTTGCCATAGAGGTAGCAGACTTGCAAAAACAGAGCCATTGGTTGCGAGGAGGGTGCCCTTTAGGGAGGTGTACTCGCTACCGAGGTGTTTTTGATTAATTATCTTATATTAACAGCTTAGGGATAACATAAGGAAATATTATTAAGAGAACAATAAACGCCAGAATAATTACAGAACTTAAAGCTAATATAAATCGGGTCGCTAAATGTTTTTTTCCATTGTTGTAGAGTTTTTTAACATAGAAAATAGAATAAACTACTATGGCGGTTAAGAGCATCAGTGGTAAGATAAAACTTAGTGCGCCAATAGAGAGCCAAACTAAAGGGATAATTAAGAAGATGCATCCAACTGCTGTAAGAATAATAGATATCTCTTTTAACATAATTCAACACTTCTCAGCTTCAAAAATAAATCATTCGTTAATTTCACTAACTCATTATTTTTTGGGGTCTTGGGGGTAGCAAAAAACAGGGCTATCGCGCTATCAATTCTTATGAATTAATTTGCTTGCTGATTGTTCTCTGTTTGTCTATTGTGCGTTGAATAGAATTATTAACGAGTGTAGCCATATTTAGCGAGATGTATTATGAAGAAATTAATTGTGATTGGTGTTATAGCCGTAATAGCAGTTGTTTTAGTCATCGGAGCTTTGATTGCCACTGGAATACTAAGTTCATTTTTCTCTTCCAATGTTACTCCTGAACTTAAAGAGGCTTCCGTAGCAGTCAGCGTTGGAGGCGGCTACAATAGCGAAACGGGCCTGTTTGATTTACAGGTCAACGCCCAAAATATGGGGCAGAAAGATGCAAAGAACGTCAGAGTTGATGTAACGTTCTTTAACGTTGATACACAGGCGGAAATTAAAACAGAAACAATAACCATTGGCGATATATCAGCAGGAGATTCCAAAGACATCAGTACATCCGTCCAAGTTTCAGGTGGTTCTCCACAGGTTTCCTGCAGAACAGGCACCCCAGTATGGGATTAATAACGCTTAGCGCACACTATAATTATTTTTTTTTCACAAATAATTCCGCCTCGGCGGTAACTCTTGTGGTTGCTCGCTTCCAGCTTTCTATTTGTTCACCAAAACACTAAAAGATGTGAGGCGATGTTTGGTTCGTTGGGGGATGATGTCGCCGTCCCAGCCTTAGGGCAAAGTAAATTTCTGAGACTAAATTACTGATATTGCATGTTTCTAGTTATAAGCTTTTGCAGGTTGATGCAGGGGTTGTCTGCGTGTTCTGACTAGAATCAGGACTAACAATATTATTATGACCGATAAGAAGACTGCAATTATAACGATAAAAGTCAATAAAGGCATTGAAATCATATCTTTAACTTGTTCTGAGGGGCTCACGGAAGTAGGGCTACTAGGAGAGATAGATGTCGGCTGAGTAGTCACTATGGATGTAGGATTGGGCGAATCAGTTGAAGAAGTCAGGTGTTCAGGTATAGTAAACGTTTGTACATTGCCGCTTATTTCGCCTTGTACGACACCTGATACTAAATGTCCAGTCAAATCCCCAATATACTCATACACTCTAAATTGCCCATCATGCATTAGCATTGCACCGACATGAACATCGATTTGGGAATGAGACGGATAATCACCGCCAATCGATACGGTTGTGTATTCGGATGCAGTTGCTTCCAATATTTTATTCCAACGAGGCGTTTTGGTATAATTGTCGGGGAAATTATACTCATATCGCCAATCGTTTTGATTTGAAGGGTCAAAATGACCTGTCACATATATGTTATAATATAAGTAATAATTTACGCCATTCAAGTTTTTTGTAAAAAGTTGGTTCTTAATTTTAACTTCTATTTTGCTCTTATCAATTATTTCGAATGTCTTTACTCCAGTAAATGAGTCTATATGGGTTATATTTTCTGACGATGGAACAAATTTCAAGGTAAATTCGGGAGGTGTTGGCTTTTGTGTCATTGTTGATTGCGCATAAGTTGATTCAATACTTATTAGACTTGACACCGCTAAGATTACAACTAAGCATAATGAAAGATACTTACCCATTTTTTCCATGTTAGCTACTGATGAAAGAGTTCGGTTATATAATTTACTTATCAAAGGTAAGTCTTCTGGGTTCAAGATATGGCATCCAATTTTAACAATCAGTCGGCGGCAACCCTTGTGGTTGCTCGCTTCCAACTTTTCTCTCTAAAACCTGCTCGTTGCTCTTTTGATTACTCCTCAATTAGCTGGTTTAGGGTCTTAATCATTTCTTGAACTATAACCTTTAGTTGAGCATAGTATTTTGGGTATCGTCTGAGTATAGTTGATACTTTTTTACCTGTTTCTATATCCATAGCTTCTGCTGTTCCAGAAAGAATTATCTGTGCAACCTCGGCAAATCCAAGAGTTCCTTTTCCCTTTACATATGAATAAGCGGTTCGCATCATAACGGGGTCAAACAAAGGGATTACCTGTAAGAAGCAATGGGTAATTTCCGCTTCTGGATACAGATTTTTTGTCTGTTGCAACAATTTATCGGCATTTGCACCTTCCATTAAAGCCATTATCGTGCCTTCATCTGTTAACCAATAGCAACCGAAATCTTGCTCACGATAACGTTTTACAGTTACTTTCGCCACTAATTTTTTGTTTTCTAAACTCTTAAAAGCAGTATGAGTAGCTGAGTAATCTTTTGAAAGGGCTATTGATATTTGACGGATTGTTTTAGGCTCGTTTTCAGCCATGTAGGTGACTATCGCTTTTTGCAGTGAAGGTAAGCTATCGCTTTTGTTAAGAGTTTTTGACCTATGCTCTCTTGATTTTTTGCTCACCATATGTTTTCCCAAGCTAAGGTATGTTATATACTACCTTATATTAGTTGTTATCATTATCTTGGTTGGCGAATAAAATGGCACAACAAATGCAAACCCAACATGATAATGTAGTTTCGGAAATCCGCAACGACTTCTGGAGCTATGGCGAGTATGAACTCGTGGGTCATGGAAAACAAACCTCTCCAAAATGCGGAACATTCAACAAATACATGGGGTGCCTTAACTACAAGGCACATAATCAAGCACGCTTCTTTACTGAGAGCATACCTGAAAATGCAGTTTTCGCCAAGCCCATTTATCATTCATGCGATAAACCTACTTGCCCCGTTTGCTTCAAGTATGGTTGGGCTGTTCGTGAAGCCTATCGAATGGAAGCACGCCTCAAAGACGCATCTAAGCGTTTTGGACTTCCAGTTGAGCATATTGTCGCAAGTGTCAGAAGCGAAGACTATGGGTTAAGCCTTGATGCATTACGCAAAAAAGCTATCAAACTTTTGGCTAAACGGGGCATAATCGGCGGTTCCATAATCTTTCATGGTTTCCGTTATGCTAACCGAAAAGAAGCGTACATAAAAGCAGTACCTTTTGGTTGGCGCTGGAGTCCACACTTCCACATTCTAGGCTTTGTTGGCGGTGAAGGTTACGGTAAGTGCCGAAAATGCAAAGGCGGTGACTGTTACGCTTGCAAAGGCTTCGAAGGCGTTACAAGACGTGAGAACAAAAAAGACGGCTGGGTTGTCAAAGTCCTTGAGAAGCGAAAAACAGTAGGCGGAACTTGCTGGTATCAGCTCAACCACTGCTCAATTCAGCGAGGCTCCAAAAAATCTCATGCCACAACATGGTTTGGCGCTTGCTCTTACCGAAAGCTGGAAATTATTAACGGTGATGACGTGGGAATTCAGCATAAGTGTCCTATCTGCAATTCCGAGTTAGTCCATATCCGATACTTAGGCAACTCTAAACTCTTGCTTACTCGAAAAGGCGAAATCCTGAGCATGTTTGCAGAGGATGGGACCCCGCTCTGGGAAGTTGAGCATGAAGGCGATGGCAATGAGGGGTGCGGATAGTGATGATTCGTCAGCAGAGAAGGCGAATAGAGCGCCAATGGGCTAAGATAAAAGTGGGTGACGACTGCACAAAATTCCTTGAGCGAGAAAATCTTTTCTCAATGCCTCACGTCATAGAATTCCAAGCTACTAAAATCTCAAAGAAACAGCTTAGAGTTCGTAGTGTGGGTGTTTTTGAAAACCATAGATACGGTGGGCATATTGAGCTTGTCAGTATCTGCGAGTTTGTTGCAGGAGAATTCAAAGTGCTGTCTCACAAACAAATTGGCGTTATCCCCGAAGGTGACTTTTGGGAAGGTGAAGAGATTGATGATACCTGCGAATAGCGTTTGGCTCTTGCGCAACGTTCGGCAATCTAGAGGCTGAGCGACCCGCGAAGCGGGAGCGAAGCGGACTCATGCTTTCAATCTGAAACTACTTTGATTACATCAGTGTTGAATCCGTCCCATTCTCCATTCCATAACAAAGAAAAGTTTTTAGAGACAGGGCCATGATTACTTGAAAAAACGGTTACCTTGATTTTGTATCGGGTATTTGCGGCGAAATTATACGGGCGATGGGAAGCAGATTTTAAAGATATTCTCGGTATGTTCGTTCCATTATCGTTAATCAAAATCAACATAGCAAGAAATTCGTGGTCTTTTGCATTAATAGTAATCGGCGAAAACGTGTTTTCAGGGCCAATTTTGGGTTCTAAAAATCTTCTTACCCAATGTAGAATTGATGGGTCGAAGAGGGATTTGTTGTTTGCATTTAATGGTTCAATTTTGGCTTCACAGTATGTTGCTGGCGTTTTGCCCATGTTAGAAATCGATAATCTGATTTCTTTTGAATATCGCCTGTATTTTGATCCCTAAATTCGGTTAATGCAGAAAAATCGAGATTCATCGATAGTTTGGGTCTTTTTAGCCATTTTAATACCTCTGTTAGTACAAGAGCGAAGACAGCTCCTGAAAAAGCCGTTATGGCATAGCCAATTATTTGCCATTCCATTTCTTTTTACCGATTCCTTATCTACGAATAATCTTATAAAACCTTGTAATAAGAAAAATTCTAATTAGATAAAAATAGCGTGCTACAATGGTTTTTTAAAATATGTTATTCCGTCCGATTGACATACTAAGATGCAGTCATCTTTGATGGCTTTTTCTATTTCCCCTTGATTATGGCATATTACTGGTATCCAGTTAACATTGCTATCATCGAATACGCTAATATAGCGTTCTATGCTTCTGAAGTCCTTGTGTCCTAGTAGTTGCTTCACATAGAAAGCATTGTGTCTAGAGAGGGTGTATTCTTTGGATGCTTTGAAGCGTCTAAAGTCATAGAGACAGATTTGTTTGAGTTCTAGCATGTTGTAATCTTTGGCTAGTCTGTTTCGGCAATGGCGGTACATGTCGCCTAAGTAGTCTGAGCTTGATACTTCAAAGAGTTTGCTGTTGGCATTCAGTTGCTTTTTCTCTATGTATAATTTGAGTAGTGCGATTGATTTGGGTTTTAGCTTTCCATCTCGTCCTACTGTATGCTTGGCTCCTGTAATACTCACCATTCCAGTGTTTAGGTCAATGTCTTTAACAGTTAACCATAGCAGTTCTTGGGGTCTTGTTCCTAAATCTTTGAGGATTGATAGTTTGAGCGCCATTTCTAAACGGAAATGGTTAATCATAAAGTCTAAAAGGGCTTCCTTTGGTGCCCTGTGCTTTTTATCGTACCTTTCATAAAACGGCTTGTTCCAAGATAAGCCTAAGGATTTTATTACAATATTGTATGATTCGATTAAATTCTCTTTTCGAGCGTTGGAACAGTTCTTTTTGGCAATAAAGAGCTTGACTTCTTCGGGACTTGAGGTGTTGCAGTTTCTTTCTAAGTGCCTTAGCTCCTTAGCTACTCTTTTGATGGTCGTTTGTTCATAGGCGTTCTTGAGCATCCAAAGCATAACATTTGGAATGTTTAGTTTTCCTATATCTTGGGGTTGTTGACTTGCTTGCTGGGTTTCTTGGGTTCGTTTCTTCATTTTCTTGTCCTCCTTTAACCCCAAGACTTTATAGTCGGGGACGGTGCATTTTCCATCGGGGGATGATGTCGCCGTCCCAGTCTGATCGGGAAAGATGAAGAATTAAACGAATGACAGACCCCAAAAGTTAATGGTGCTATAGTTATGCGTTGTCCGAAGTGTGGTTCGTTGCGGGTTGAGCGGCTGAGAAATCAAGAGGTTAAGTGCTGTGCGTGTGGGTTGGTTTTTTATTTTGTTACGCCTGATACGGGTTCGGCTGATTTGGGTAGATATCAGCTTTAGTGGCCAATAGGTTTATATGAATAATGTTTCATATGAATAATTATTCATGCAAATAGTGAGATGGGAAAATGAAAAAAAGCCTAACCACAATCTGCCACCGCTTCTTCACAAACCTATCCAACCCCACCCGCCTCGCAGCCATCGAACAACTCATCAACCAACCCATGAGCGTAACCGAACTCGCAGCAGCCCTCGGACAAGAACAAAGCATGATCAGCCACAACATAAAACCCCTCCTCGACTGCAACATCCTAATCAGCCACCGAGAAGGCAAAAAACACATCCTAACCGTCAACCAAGAAACCATAGCCCCCATCTTTGAAGCCATAGAAAACCACGCCCAAAAATTCTGCCCCACAGGCGGAAAATGCCTAAAAGGAGAAAAATAAAATGAAAAGAAAAATCGTACACATTAATGAAGAACTCTGTAATGGATGCGGAGCATGCATCCCTAAATGTGCTGAAGGCGCACTCCAAATCGTCAACGGAAAAGCCAAACTCGTAAAAGACACCTACTGCGACGGTTTAGGTGCATGTTTAGGTCAATGCCCACAGGGCGCAATCACCGTTACAGAACGCGAAGCAGAAGCATTCAACGAAGCCGAAGTCCACGAATACCTAAAAAGTAAAGGCATAGAAAAACCAGTCACAATCCAACCAGCCCAAGCTGAACCACAGAAACCCCAATGGCCAGTAAAATTGGACCTAGTTCCACCCAAAGCACCCTTCTTCGAAAACGCAAGCATCCTCTTAGCCGCTGACTGCGCACCTGTCGCCCTCAAAAGCTTCCACGACCTGATGGCTGGAAAACGCGTCATCATCGGCTGCCCCAAATTCAACGACGCCAGAGCTTACGCCGCTAAACTAACTGAGATCCTAAAACAGAACAACATCGCAGGCATAACCGTAGTTCACATGGAAGTGCCCTGTTGTACAGGGTTGAAGTGGGCAGTCAACAAAGCCATCGAGGGATCAGGTAAGCAGGTTCCAGTTAAAGAATACGAGGTCAAAATCGGAGGTGACATCGTTGAGCTCTAAAGACAAAATCGAAAAGAACCCTGAAACATGCCCCGGACTCCGTGACTTACTCCAGCCTAAACCCGCTTACATCAACTGCCACGTCTGTGGCGGCGAGTTGGAAATCTGGAGTGATGAGGACAAAACAACTTGTCCCAGCTGCGGAGCCGAATGGAAACGCCCCGACCCCTCCGCCGCGTGTTTGCAGTACTGTCAGTTTGCTGATAAATGCCGAGGCATAATTGAATCACGCAAAAGATAATTTTACCGCCCTTTTTTCTTTTGGTTTTTTAATTCAGCTTATACATCCACAAACTACAAAAACAATCACCGCCAGAAGGTATGTTGGCTTTCACTCAGTGTCGCTTGCTATGCACGCGTAAAAGCCCCTTACATGTATCCTATCCGTGTCTGTGAGCTCGGGAGGCCCAACTTTGACTTTAAGCGGGTGGCGTGGACGAGCGCCAGTGAAAGCCTCTTCTTTTCACGCGACCTCTCAGATGTTACCTCCCCTCCCTAGGTCTTTATTCAAAGCTGTCTTTTTTGGTGCTGGATTCATTTAGAAATTCCTTAAAGGGACTATCAAAGAATGGGTTACTTGTCGAGATAAGGTAAGAGAATGGTGGGCCGAACCGGATTCGAACCGGCGACCTTCTGCACGTCAAGCAGATGTCCTAACCAGGCTAGACGACCGGCCCACACTATTAGCCACCTTTCCTACTGCGTCTTCCTATTTAGGCGCTTCGATTCTTTAAAGGTGCCTTGTTTCTGAACATTTTACTTTCGCATCCTAAATACCTTATGCATATCATCAAATCAAAGAGGTGTTAATCGTAGGTTTCTATGCTCAAATCACTTGCCACACGGTGTTAGAGATATTTCTGTTTTCGATGTATTGCTTGCTTCGGCTTACCGCTTAATAAAGGCAAATTTCCTATGACTGAAAACAAGCAATATGCTCTATAAATTAAAAAGACTCAGGAAGCGAGTAAGATGCAAACCAAAATTCATCCTTCAAAAAAAGTCTCAGCAGCTTCGATAATTATTCTAATTGTCCTAGCCGCTCTCAGTTCATTCATAGCATACACCTATGTCACGGGCTCGGTTAACGATAACGATCCTCAAGCTCCAGATGACACAGGCATAGATACCACTTCAAATTCTAAGCCAAACCCGCCTCAAGCGGCCCTGTTTGCAAGTTTCAGATACACAGCCCCAATTGTCAATTACAACATTAGGTTCATAGACACATCCCAAAAAGGTGCCGACGCGATTACACAGTGGTCATGGAATTTCGGTGACGGCACAACAAGCACCGAACAGAACCCCCGACACGCATACTCAACCACTGGCGTCAAGACCGTCACTTTAACAGTAACAGACTCCAGCGGAAAAACAAGCACCACAACAAAAATGATCTTTGTTGAAAGCCTCCGCGGCTTCACAGCGCCACTTATGCGTTTACTGCCGATTGCTGATTTCTCAGTGTCAAACGCTAATCCCTCTGTAAATCAGCAAGTTGTCTTCACCGATAAGTCCACTTCATTCCTTGGTGAAGTCACTTCTTGGTTGTGGGATTTCGGTGACGGCACAACCAGCACCGTGCAGCATCCATCGCACCTATACGCTGTTGCCGGTGTGAAAACTGTTACTTTAACAGTTACTGACTCATTCGGTATTTCAAGTACAGTCACAAAAACCCTAAACGTAGAAAAAGCCATCGTGATTAATGCCCCAACAGCAGACTTCGCTGTCTCATCAGTTAATCCAACTGTCCTTCAAGATGTCACCTTCACCGATAACTCTGTTGCCGGCTCAGGCGTAATCAATCAATGGCTCTGGAGTTTTGGTGATGGAACAACAAGCACACAGCAAAACCCAACACACGCCTACTCCTCCATCGGCGTCAAAACCATCACTCTAACGGTAACTGACACAAACGGTAAGTCAAGTTCTATCTCAAAGAGTATAACCGTTGAGAAGGCTCCATCTGCAGAATTCACGGTTTCCAACGTTAACCCCGTACTTCAACAAATCGTGAGCTTTACTGATACTTCTGTTGCGGGTTCAGGCGTAATTAACAGTTGGCTTTGGGATTTCGGTGACGGTGTTACAAGCACACAGCAAAATCCAACCCATGCATACACCACTGTTGGCCTAAAGACCGTTACTTTAACTGTGACCGACTCGAACGGCAAAACAAGCACTGTAACCCACGAATTAACCGTGAACGACTATACGTCACCCACTGCAAGTTTCACCTACAGCCCAACTGTACCTGTAGTCGGGGAAACAATAACTTTCACATGCACATCACTCCACGGTTCAGGAATGGTTAACCAGTTCCTATGGGACTTCGGAGACGGCACAACTAGCAGTGAACATCACCCAACACACGCCTACACAACCCCAGGCGTGAAAACCGTTACTTTCACTGTAACAGACGAAAATGGCAAAACAAGCACCACAACCCAACAAATAACCGTAATCGACCTTTCAACGAAATCTCTAGTTTGGTCAGGTACCGCGTGGAGTGCCACTGACATGCGTAACATCTATGGGTCCACTGTGACTTCACCTGTTCTTGAAGCAGGCAAGATTTACGTCATAGAGGTTTCCGAGATCTTCTGGTATAATGCTTCAGCGAATCTTGCAGCAGACGCCATGTACTACTCTGCAGATGCATCGAACGCGTGGGACTGGAGTGACTCCAACCTTGCACCCAACGGTCATTCATTCTTACAAATAAACGGCAACGACGTCAATTGGGGCACATTTAGCAACGGAGCTACCTTACATACATACTCAATAATCTACGTCGGTCAAGGAAAAGCGTTAACATTCGAAATAGTGGACTGGATGGACAACAACTATGACAACAACTACTGCCACTTGCCGATAACGATATACTCTGTAACAGTTTAGCTCCAGTTTAATTTCAAAATGAGGGGTACCTTTATCCCCTGATTTTTCTGTTTTTTCCACCTCAAACATCTACATTTTTCTTAGCCATAAAAAAAATCAAGGACACTTAATGCTCGGCATGCTCGGGGGATGACAGAAGTTTTAAGCATCCTTGCACAATAAACAATACACCTACTTTACGGAATCACGGGTCATGGCTGCAAATGACGAAATACAAGCGCTACTTGTGGAATTTATAAACAAAAACTCCAACGTTGCTGACGTCCAATGGGACCGCCGCATGAGTCCGCGGCTGCTTTTTAATCCCTACTCCGAGAAGTATGAGGAGAGACGGATAGCTGCTCACTACTTTTTGCTTGCGTCCTCCATCTTGGATGATACAGTAGTCGGTTACCCTGAGAATGCTCGTATGCTGATGGTTTATTTGCATGAAGCGTTTGGTAACCAGCTGTTCGAAATCAAAAAAGCGCATCTCTTTGAAGAAGAAATAGTCAAAGCCGAATTCTACCACGACTTGGGTCCGAATAAAAAAGCAGCCTCTGAAAACCTTGCCTCCGTCAACCTATTCATCCGCAATACTGCTGAACGTAACCTGCTTAAGTATGCTCAAAAATTCACTAAACCCAAAGACTTCATCGAAGACCTATCAAAAAACATACCTTCTCTTAGTGGCCCCCACAAAGATCGCGCTTGGACCTATATGCGGTGGATGGTACGACCCCAACCTGACCTACAGATTTACGATCACCTGCTACCCGAGGACCTCTATGTTCCATTAACTAAAGAGAACGCGAACGTGGCTGCAAGTTTAGGAATCATTTCCACTGCTTCGCCTTCCCTTTGGCGCGATGAACCAACAGCTGCTCAAGCCAGACAGAGGCTAACCGATTACGCTAAAAAACTCTTTCCACATGATCCTGCAAAAATAGATTACCCCTTTTTTCTCTTAGGCAGATGGTTAAAGCAGAAAACTCTCAATCGCTACACGCTCAAGACTGCCCTTGACTTCTTGGAGCGTATGCAGAAAATCACGGGGCAATCGCAAGCTTACTATCAAAAGATGAGCCGCTACAAGAGTGGCTGGGAAAAGAAAACTGCCCTTACCTTGCTTCGTATGCACATTCCCTATGGGTATGAAACTATTAGTTTTCCTTTACCTAACGAGGTTTATACTCCTGATTTTATTTTGGAGAAAACGGTGCAGGGCCGAAAAATCATCTTGGAACCGCATTTTGAAATGACCAAAAAACAAGCCCGCAAATACGCTCTCTTCAAACGCACATATGGGCACAAATTCTTGTTGATTCTTCTGCTCAAAAACGACCTTATACCTCTTTATCATCAACGTAAAATCTTAACTGACGATGTATGTGACGATGTGTGGCCCATCGAGTTCATTCACCTCTTAGTTGAGAAAATCCGAAGGGGAACATACGGACAATAAACCACCTTAATTAAGCGCCTCGACGGTTTAGCGGTGACTTGCCAATGACTCAGATTGACTTCAAAGCTTACGTTGTTGCGTTGATTTTAAGCGGCAAAACCGAGGCTGCATTGGCGTTGCTGGCAAAAGAATACTGTGTCAGTGTGCCCTCTTTTAAGGTTGGGTTGCCAAAAAAGCACAAAATCAAAGCATACGGCTGCTACACGGCCAAAACCCAAACCATAAGCGTACAGAACAGCGACATAGTGACTAACCCTTTTGTTGTTTTGCATGAATTCTATCACCATCTTCGGTGCCGCGCAGTCGATGGATTGCATAGGGGAACTGAAGGTAATGCTGACAAATTCGCTACGGACTACCTTGCTGCATTTCAATTAGCTACAATGACAGCACAAAAAGAGACTTAGTAGAATTCTTCATCTTTGCATTCTATGGCAGCGGTCACTTCGATTGGGAGTTCATCGCCGTTTGAATCGTAGGCAGCTATGCATTCTTTACCTTCGTAGGGATAACACACGATCAACAGTACACGCCCAAAAAAATAGTTCAAGTCTACGTGACTGGGGGAAATGTCGCCTGAGGGATGGGAATGCACCGTTCCGACAAGTGAGAAGTCGCCTGAAAACATGTAAGGGTTGAAGTGCACTTCCCCTTCTCCGTGAATGGCAAAGGGAGCGAGAATCAGGTCGGTGATCTGTAGGGTGTTTTTCTTTTTTTTGCCTCGTAGTAGCAGGAAGCTTTCACGGGGGTAGAGTTCTTTGGCGCCTGCATAGATGGTTTCGAGTATGTTGCTTGGGATATGTATTGTTAAGGGTGGCGACATATCAGAAGGGTTGAATTTGTCAGTTAAGAACCTTACCTTACTTGCTTTTTAAAAAAGTAGCTGTTGGTGATTCGGTAAACATTTAAGACACAGTGAATTAAGAGTGTTGATTTGTTGTGCCGAGATGGCAGAGTGGTTAACGCGCGGGCCTTGAGAGCCCGTGGACCTCCCGGTCCGCATGGGTTCGAATCCCATTCTCGGCGCCAACAATCATTTTTCAAAATATTCCAGTTCAGATTCTGAATTCATAACTGATTAATACAAAAATCAGCAACAACCAGACAACCCCTGAAAATGTTTGGAGTGCGCAATAAACAATGCCTGACGAAGCAGATAAAAAAATAGCAGAGTACGAAAAAAAACTAGAAACCCTAACAAAAGAATTAACCAAACAAAAACAGATTAACATAGAACTAATCAAATCCCAAGAAAAAATCCTCGAAGACGCAATAAAAGGCGCAAAAGACATCATAACAAGCAACGAAGAAACAATTAAAACCAACCGCCAAATAGCCGAACTGGCAAGCAAAGCCCAACTATCTGCAGGTCAGGTCTCAAAACTTGCAACCAACTCCACAGTAACCATCGACAATGTGGCTACTGCCGCTAAAAGCGTCGGAGAAGTTGCACAGAAGGTTTTTTCTGCTGCAGGAAACGCTACTAAAGCAAGCGTTCGTGTCTTAGACATGGGTCGACAGGCAGCTAATGTTTCTAATCAGATGGCTATTGGTATGCAGCAGGTTAGCACTGCATCACAGCAGGTCTCTACAGGCGCCCAAAAACTTGCCGAACTCTCTCAAAACGCCGCACGAAGCACCGAAGCTTTAAAGAAAGTCATGGATGAAGCAGGAGTAATTGCTCGTGAAGCGACATCTGTAACAGATGAGGCAGTGCGCCGCTCAAGAGAAGCCAACGAAAAAAGCCAGTTAGGTCTAAAAGCTATTGAAAACATAAAAAGCGACATTACCCGCGTTTCCGAAGCTGTTACTTCTATGGTGAGTTCTGTTGAGCAGGTGGGTCAGATGGCTAATTCGGTCTCTGATATTGCTGGTCAAACCAACATGCTTGCTTTAAACGCGGCTATTGAGGCTGCTCGTGCTGGTGAAGCTGGCCGGGGATTCGCCGTCGTAGCCGACGCCGTTAAAGGCTTAGCGGGGCAGTCCAAGCAAGCTGCAGGCTCAGCA